>CAZWPN010000151.1:0-8440 GCA_964635275.1 uncultured Victivallales bacterium
GCTTTGAAGAACGCCGACATCCGGCGGCTTCGGAACGCTTTCGGCCGTATATGATTTCACCAGGAACGACACGGGCGAGGATTCGAACTTCCTGCCGCCGATTTCCGTGATAGCCGTCGCCGTGTGCACCCCCGGTTGCTCGGCCGTGAATTCCACGCCGAATCCCGGGAACGCTTTGCCGGATGGCGTCATAACCGGCTGCCGCGTCATCAGGAAGGGCATACGGCGTTTGTCAGGAGCGACAATTCCGCATTGCATCGTCGCCTTGTCGTTGATGTCAATGGCGGCACCTTCGATCCGCGCGCTGATCTTGATCGCCTCGCCCAGGTAGAGTTGTTCCCTGTCCGCAATGATCTCAATCCGCTCCGATTCGACGCTTTCTTCCGCCGGCGACAGCCACGCGATAATCTGGTCCCAGAATCTCTTGTACGGCATGTTCCTGCTCTCGTCGGGATTCAACTGCCATCTCCAGAGCGAGTCGGTGAAGAGAGCCAGGACCTTCCCCTGTCCGTACCGCTGCGCTGCCATGACAACCCGTTTGCCCCGGTCTGTGTCCGCAACCACCAGAGCCTCGGCGCCGGGCGAAAGATCCTCGACAGGAAAGACTGACAGCACCGGAGGAATGGTCTGCCACAGGGCGCTGTCCCCGGCGAACGCCGGGTGCGCGCTTCCCGCCTCAGTCAGGGAAACCTGGAATTTCCCCTCCGCCGGCTTGTCCCCGATATTCCTTGCCGGGAGCAGCCCGCCCAGGGCAGTCCGGGAGAAACCCGCCGGGCCCCACCCCTTCGAACCGCCAAGCAGCACCAGGCTTCCGCCGGTTTCGACGAACTTCACAAGATTCCGCGCTCGCGCTTCCCCCAACTCCTCCGCATCGAGGTTGCCAAGGACGACAATCTTTATGAGCGCCATTTGCTGCTCGCTCAAGTCCGGCGCTATGCCCGACGAGGGACCGATGGAAAGGAACTTCCCGTCCGCTCCCCTGGTAAAACAAAACGGCGTGATGCGATTGCTGGCCTGAAGAACGCGAATCAGGAACTTTGACTCCCACCTTGGCGGCCCCTCTACATAGAGCAGCCGGTTCCTGGGATCGACGACTTGAACTCGCACGGCGTAACTGTTGTCGTTCGTCCGGCCTTCCCCCGGCAAGGGGGGCACATTGACGTCGTACGTGAAGAGACCCGTCTCGGGATGATCAAGCTGGAACACAAGCTCCTTGGATCCGCCCGCGTCCGGTATCCACGCGGGAGATTCCTGGAGCAGTTTGCCGTTCCTGAACACCTGGACGTTCACCGCGTTGCCCTTTGTCCCCTGGCCGGAAATCACGACTTTTAGATCGGTCTTCCAGCCCGTTGTCACCCTGCGGGCGGTGTTGACGGCATCCACGCGAACATCGCTTTCCTGTTCGGGTTCCTTTGGAGGACGGGGTTCGTGACTCAGTGTGTAGATGGGCCAGGCCCAGCGTCGGGCGGCCCACTTCTCGCCCAGTTCGCGGGTGTCAATGCCGTCGGAAAGCAGGAGGAGACCGGCAACGTCCTGTCCCTTGTAGCGATCCTCCAGTTCCAGTAAGGAAGCCCTCAGTGAAGTGGCCTGGCCATCGGGAGACAGGTTCACGATCTGCCCGAGTTCAACCTGGGGTTCAATCTTCGTCGAGAAAGTGTAGATGTCCATGCCGCACCGGGACCCGAGCTCCTCAGTCCACGGGTCGCGCAAAACCCGCCGCGCCATCGCCCACCTGTTCGCCACTTCCGGGTTGATCGTGGTGGCCATGCTCCCGGACCTGTCCACCGCCACGATAAAGCGTGGCCTCTGCATGTGTGTCACGGAATCCTGCCTTTGGGGAAGGAACATGCACCATGCAAGCAGACCAATGAAGACCAGGCGAAGCGCCAGAAGCAGGGCCGATCCCAAGTCGGGCCTCATGTGACGGCGGAAGCTGACTCCCACCGCCGCGACCACGACCACTATCCCAAGCCATACCAGTGGCGTCGGCACTGTGTTCTCAAATGCCATCATGACGCACCACTCCATTGGCACGGATGTCGAATCCGGCGCCGAGCATGCCGGCCGACTTGGCCAGCCAGTTTGCGTAAACCACCTCAAGAAGAGCCACGATCAGAGCAAGCCACAACAGCAATTCGCCAAAACTCCGGCCCTGCCGCTGGAGATCGAGGAGTCTCACCAATTCGTCTTTGCTGCCTACGATGAATACGTTCCCCTTCCCGATCGCAGTCTCGAGTTCGGTCTTCGCTATAGGGGTGAGGTCCGACTCGCGGCGGAGCATGTTGATCGCCACTGCCGCTTCGCTTCGCTCGCTGTTCGGCCAAACCAACGAATAGACACCCGGCGTCGTCAGGTTCTCCACACACAACGTCGCCCTGTCGCTGACTGACGCGAAACGAATCGGCATGCGGTTGCCGGCGGGATCCAGAAAGCCGTACTTGTCGGTAACGTACGGGAAATGCTCCGAAAGCTGAAACGTCCTCGCTGGCCAGAGGTGGGGAGGCGAATCGAACATGCCCGCGCCGTGCCGGAGAGTCTGCTGCAGGATAGGAAGATAGTACGGCGACAGCGGAAAACTGCTCCAGGAACGATCGGCCGAAACGGAGAACGCCAGCACTTCGCCCCTGCCAAAAGGACGGCGGAGCAGGAAAGGATTGTCGGCGCCGGCTGATATCATGACCCCGCCGCCGGACTCCGGCTTCTTCCAGCGCAACTGGCGCAAGACCGTCACCACGGGCGCAGCATCAGGTTCCATCTTGAGGGTTCGGAGAATAGCGTGCCGCGGTTGCGCCCACCTTAGCACCCGGTTTCTCGTCGTGCCTGGAGCATCTTCCGCCGCCAACGGAAAGGCGGGCAGGCAACGCCATGTCAGGTAGTCCTGAATTATCGCCGAATCGCCAGGAAACAGGACCAGCAGTCCGCCAGCCTCGACGTAGTGCTCGATCTGCACGATCGCCTGGCCCGGCAACGGCAGCGCGTCGCACAGAAACACGCAGGCATACGAGGCCAAATCCTCGTCCGCCAGCGCGCCGCCGTCGATTCTTTTCGGCAGCGTTGCCGCGCCGGCGTCCATGCCCGCGGACAGCGCTTTCGTGAGGAAGAAGGTCTGCCTCTCCGAACCGACGCAAAGGGCCGACGTCTTGCTCTGCACGCGAACGAGAAAGTGAAAGACATTGTCCGCCTGCAGATTATCGGGCGGAATCTCCACGCGGGCCCGATGCACCCCCGCCCCCATCGGAGGCAGTGCAAACGTTACGGCCCCCGCGTCGCCCTCGGAGGGGTCCTCGGCGCGCCGTCCCACCTCCTTGTCGTCCACGTACACGGAGACGGGACAAGCCCGGCGCGGACCCGTTCGAATCAGGTTGGCCGTCACTTTGCACGATATGCCCGGCAAGATCAAGGGAGGCGTGAGTTCGATATCCCTGATTCCGGCGTTCTCGGGTTCCGGCACGCCTGTCAGCGTGATAAAGAGGGGTATGTTCTCCTTCATTGGGAGCGCCACCAACGGCGCAGAAGCGCCAACCGGCACCGGCCGGCCTGACCTGTCGGGCAACGCCGAAGATTCAACCCGGCTCTCCGCGACATCCGTCCATGGCAACGCCTGTCCGTCGCTTATTACATGGATCTCTCTTTCTCGGTTCCCGGAGTCCTCTTCAAGCGCCTTGAAGGCTGCCAGGATGGCAGGGGCCAGCCTGGAGCCGGCGGGCGCCGGCTTCAGCGCCCTCACCTGATCCTGTGCAAATGCCTTGTCGGGCGAGAGTTGCCCGATAAGCGGCAGCACCTGATCCTGGGCGAGAAAAATGCAAATCCGATCGCGGCTCCCCATCCTGCTTAGAAGCGCCTCGACCGTGTCGAGGGATCGCGCCCACGCCGTGTCGGCGCCCGTTCCGTATCCCATGCTGTAGGATGCGTCGATAACGATGGCTAAGTCGCGGTCCGCGCGTTTGAAGAACGCGCCGAGCCCTCTTGCGCGAATCATAGGCATCGCGAAGGCCGCGGCTATCAGCAGCATCACCAGCATCCGCAAGAACATCAGCAGCAGATTCTCCACCTTGCTGCGCCGCTCCGTCTTTTTACTGGCCATGGCAAGGAAACGGATCGTGCTGAACGGGAACCGCGCCATCCGCAGGCGCCGCATCAGGTGCAAGACCATCGGAACGAGCGCCGCCGCACCCGCCAGAAGAAATACCGGATATATGAAAACGCTCAGCACTCGCTGTTCCCCTGCTCCGCGCTACCTCGAAAGACACCGCCGGGCATCCAGGTACGCCCGGACAAAATCGCCCGTCTCCCGGTCGGTTCTAGCCAATTGGTAATCGATGTCCATTTCAGCGCACACGCTCCTGCACTGTGCCATGAACTGCCCGAAAATCTCCTGGTATGCCTTGGCAACCGACCGCGGGTCGATGGCGATGCTTTCGCCAGTCTCCATGTCTTCGAACAGCGCCCCGTTTCTGAATGGCAACTCGATTTCCGTGGGGTCAAGCACATGAAACACGATGACATCGTGATGACTCCTCCTGAAGTGCGCCAGCGGAGAACGAAGATCCTCCGGAGCGCCGAGGAGGTCGGAAATGATCACGATCAGCGCGCGTTTGTGAACCGATTCCGCAATCAGATTCAGGGAGTCGCCCATTTGGGTGGAGGCCCCGGGCTGAGTCTCCTGCATGCGTTTTAGCATGTTGTTCAGATGCAGGAATGTGTTCCCCGGCTCCACGATGGTGTCCACCTTGTCCGAGTGCAGGAATAACCCGACCGAATCGCGCGCCTTCACAACCACGTACCCGATAGCCGCCGCGAGGTGACAGGCATAACGGTACTTCGTCATGCCGCCGGGCCCGTATCCCATGGAGGCGCTGCGGTCCAACACGATATAGACACGCAGGTTCGTCTCGTCCTCGTACCGCTTCACGTAGTACCGGTCCGAACGGCCGAACACTTTCCAGTCAATGTGCTTGGGATCGTCGCCCTGAATGTAGGCCCGGTGATCGGCAAATTCAGTGCTGGCACCCCGCTGCGGACTCCGATGCACGCCCGCCAGGTTGCCCTCCACGACGTAGCGGGAAAGCAGCACAAGGCGACCCAGCTTGTGGATCTCCTCGGGTTTCAGGTAACCGGCTATTCCTTCGGCCACTGGCTCCGTCTCCTTCCGGCTGGGTCACGCCGCGGGTTGTGACTGTCCGCATGGGGCAGGCGTCGCAACTATGCACAAAATGGCAAGTACGCTTCTCATAGTCACACAAAGGATCATGGCATCAGCGCGTACATGAGGATGTTCTGGCCAAGGAGCACGGCTCCCGATTCGTCATATTCGTGCGCGTACGGACTCTGCGACATTTCCCATCCGCCGGCCAGGCCGTAGGGACTGTAGACAACGGCATGACGGTTATTGATGTCGAGCCCCAGGAGCAACGGCTTGGCCACCGAAGACTTGATCTGCGCGGCCAGCGCCGCGGTCACTCCGACCTCCTCGATCCTGTTCGGCGTCGAAAAGATACTGTCGCTCGAAGGGATCGGCTGGAGCGGCGTCTCAGGAAAGAGCTTCTTCATCTGTGCCCGAAACGCCAGATCGAACCCCTTGCGTCCGCAGCACGCCTCGGCAAACAGAAAACCTCCGTTGAGAAGATACTGCTTCAGCGGCGCCGCTTCCTTTTCCGTCAACTCGAAATTCTCGTGCCCCGTGATGTAGAGAAGGGGCATGTCAAAGAGCTTCGGGTCCGACAGCCTCATCTCCTTCAACGCGTACCGGACCGGAACACTGGTCTTCGCCTGAAACGTCTGCAGCAGGACCGATAGGCCGATATGCCGCGTCTTCCATTCGCCGTCATACACGACCTGCCCCATGAACATCTTGTCCGTCGAATGGTCGCTTTCCGCATCCACAAACTTCATTTTCTTCGCCGTCTGTTTCGCCCAGGCCCGCTGCGCTGTGGCGTAGGAGAAGATATTGACGCCAAGTTTCTGCGCATCCGCCGATTTGTATGCCTGGTAACTGTCGTCCTCGTTCTCCTCCCACCCCACCGCCATTCCCCAACGCGAGATGACCGCCACCGTACGGCAGTCAATCGTAACGCCTTCGAACCACGGCTCGTTCCCCTGAAACCCGGTCTTGTAGACGCCCTGGTTGTAAAGAACACGGTCAATATCGTGGTACGAATGGAAGATCGGATGGTCCGAACTCAATCGCTGGATGTGGACTTCCGGAAAGATGAGGGCAAGTTCCTTCCTGGCCGACTCGTAGAACGGCGCCGAACCGAGGCCCGTGTCGAGCACGAGCATGCCGCCGTCAAGCATGTACTTCCTGAGCTTCTCGCGCTCACCTGGCGTGAAGGAAAACCGGTAGTGCCCCGTCCTGTAAAGAATGGGGTTCTCCTCAGGGTTGGCGTCCACTTCGCCAAGATTCTTTATTTCCATGACGTAGTTTATCCCCATGCCGGCCTTCATCTTGGCGAGGAGATTGTTCACGTCGTTTGGCGTCGCGCACCAGTCCAGCAAGTGCTTCGTCCTGAGTTTGGTGAACACTACTGGCGGACGGGGCGGCTTCTTGGCTTCCGTCCTTGCCAACGGAGCGACGGGCGGCGGAGGAAATGGAATTGTGGTTTCCGCCGAAGAGACTGTTCTCGGCGGAGGCGGCGGCAGCTTGATCTTGCGGGGAGGCGGGACGAAGCCCGGATCGTCCGACCCGTCGCCAGGGAATATAGTGTACTCGCCGGTGTACCCTGTCACCACGCACGCGACGAGGATGCATGCGATCAACGAGAATCTTGCCGGTTTCATCGTCTCCGCTCCTTACGCGCCATGACGCCTGGCGGACCTAGTCCTTCTTCAACCTGATGACCTCCCGCCCTGACGATGTGTCCGTCCCGATCCGCGCGGAAGGGTCCACCTCGGGCAGGAGTTCTTTCCCCGACTTCGGCTCCAGTCGGTCCTTATACCGTACGACAACCGGAACCAGGACAATCCCGTTGGTCTCAACCCCGATACTCTTGATGCGTCCGCTCACTGCCACGGCGTCGTTCGTCTTCAGTGGCTCAACGATTTCGAGGGATGACTCTTTCTCGACCATGAAAACGACCCGCATGTCCGAACTTGGCTCGACGGTCTGCATTTTGACATGGCGTTGTCCGTCACGCCCGCCCCTCTCGATCCCTACAATGCGCAGGTAGCGGAAGAAATAGACTTTCCCAACGGCATCTTGAACGAGCGCCTGCTTCTTCCTCGCCGATGCCGTCGAGTAATCCAGCGCCAACTTGTTCCCGTTGTCCTGCGGCCCCGCCCCCATGGCGCCGGGCTCTGCAAAAACGCCCAAACACACAACTGCGCTTGCCATGAAACCTGTCTTGATCATAACCACCTGCCATGCGGCCCGTCCCGCAGGACTTGCGCGAGACTAGTCCGCCCGCCTGACAGACAGCAAGACTCAAATTTGTGGACACGGGCTCACAGGAGCTCGCCCCTCCGATTGGAGAGATATAGGAATCCTATGACACCTCTCGCGGAGGGCGGCGTTACACGCAGCCATTAGCATTTTGGCCGCCGCCCCCTGCCGCCTTGCGCGGCAGGAGCGAGAGGTTGGGGGAAAACGCACGCGTTTTCCCCCAACCTCGTTCACCCGCGACGCAAGGTCGCGGGGGTCCGGCCGCCAAAATGAGAACTGCGGCGTTACACGACTTGTCGTGCGTAGCCTTGGCGAAGCGGGACGCCGCGTCAATCGGGAGTGCGAATGTTCGAGAAGTGTCTCGAGGAACTTCGAAACGAGCCGCTGGAGCAAAAGAAGTTCACCGTCGAAGGCGCGACGCTGGAAAAGGGCATGCGCGACACCCGGAAAGATACCAAGGCCAAGTGAATGTAACCGAGGCTGACCGACGCGCCTGCAAGTACACTTTGTAACTGCCCCCTGCGCAACAGGAAGACGATTTCCAAGAAAGTTGGAACATTCCTGTCTCGACAAACGTTTCAGCTTGCAGGAGAGTTCATTTCACTGGCAAGCGCCGGCAAATGCGGCCTCCTTGAGCGATATGCCCGGAGACAGTTACATGCGTAGCGCAATCGTAGGTGCAGGCCTGCTGTTGGTGGCCCTGTGCCGCCCGGACTCCCGGGCGGACGTAAATCTCGTGACGATCCCGCGCCGCGAGCAGACGCAATTGACCATCTACAACTCGGAAGACGTCACGATGGTCCGGGAAACGCGACTGCTGACCCTGAAGAAGGGCATCAACCTCATCCAGTTCTCCTGGGCCAATACCCTCATCGATCCAACCAGCATCGACTTTCGTATCCTCGAGCAGGAAAGCAAGGTGGAGCTGGTGGACACAACCTTCCCATCCGGCAGGAACGATGCCTTGCAGTGGAACATCAAGAGCACCGTCGACGGCAAGGTGGCCGTGGAGATACGTTTCTTCACCAGTGGCATCACCTGGACAGCCGACTACGTGGGCAT
>CAZWPN010000152.1:0-8124 GCA_964635275.1 uncultured Victivallales bacterium
GACGCCTCCGGCGGAGCCGCTGCCGCAGGGCTGTCCGCAATGGGTCCCGCCGGTAGCTCAGCGCTTAGGCGATGATTTGAGGCGATCCGCAGTTTCCTCGCCTGATTGCCACCCTTGATCTTGACCGGGAATCGGTGTAGAAGCATCCGGACGTCACCCCATGCATTTTGGCTTTTCACCAATTGGCATGGGGGTGGGGTGGCGGTGCCTCATAATTCTATACGGGTTGCTGGCTTGGCTGGCCATGTTGGGGATATGAAATGAACAAAGTGGAGAGTGGCTCCGCGGACTTGTCGCGCCATGATAGAGATGTTCTCCGCAAGCTTGCGGATATCAAGTGCGTTCTTGCACACAGCTCCGTTAACGAAGAGAGACGCAAAGCGTGGTATGCACTTGACTCCGGAGACCGTTGGCGAGTGATGGTTCTCGCCGAACACGGTGGCGTTCGCGACGCGAAACGGCCAGGATCTCCCGGCGCCCTCGAATGCACTGACGAGTGGGCTCGCGGTGTGGAATATGGATTGCGATCAGAGATGTGCGTGTTCAGCGAGCTCAAAGATGACCACGTGATTGAGCCGGTTGTGAATGTGGGTTGGAGGGTCACGCAGAGCGACTACGGGGTCAAGGTCGTTATGCATCAAGGCGGAGATGAAACGCACATGGGGTCGCGCTCGTGGGATCCGCCCGTTCAGGATTTGGACAGGGATTTCGAACGACTACGGCCCCGCACGTTCACGGTAGACCGCGGCGCAACCTTTGCCGAGAAGGTAAGATTGGAGTCCCTGTTCAAGGGGATTCTGCCGGTTCGAATCCGAGGCGCCCACTATTGGACCATGGGGATGACGTGGCAGGCAATAGAGCTGATCGGTCTTGAGCAGCTCATGATAGCCATGTATGACAACCCTGCTGGACTGCATCGACTGATGGCCTTTCTGCGTGATGATCATCTGGCCATGGCCAACTGGATGGAGAAGGAAGGTCTCTATTCCATGAATAACGAAAACGACTATATCGGTTCCGGGAGTCTTGGCTATACCCATGCGCTGCCCCAGTCGGGTTGGCATGATGGAATCCCGGTCCGCAAAAGGGACTTGTGGGTGCTCATAGAATCACAGGAGACGGTCGGCGTCGGGCCTGAGCAGTTCGAGGAGTTCATCTTTCCGTACCAGTTGAGCGTGGCGGTGCAATTCGGGAGGTGTTACTACGGGTGCTGCGAGCCGGTCAATAACAGGTGGCATATTCTCAAGCGGATTCCCAACCTGGCCAGAGTGTCCGTGTCGCCATGGGCTGATCAGAGGTTCATGGCGAAGGCGCTGGGACGCAATGTAGTCTTCTCCCGCAAGCCAAACCCAACGCTGATCAGCACCGGGCGATTTGATGAGGAAGCGATCCGCGCCGACATCAGGCAGACACTTGAGGCCGCCGGCGATTGCCGTCTGGAGATTATCATGAAGGATGTGCACACCTTGAATAACGAGCCGGAGCGACTCTCCCGTTGGGTTCAGCTTGTCCGCGAGGAGATAGACAGACATTCATGAACCCCTGTTTGCCGTTTTGGCCTGATGCCATGTGGTCGAGTTAACGTTAGAGGACAACATGACTACACCCGCGATTCCTTGTGTTCGACTGAAGCCAAACCGCGAGAAGTCGGTTAAGCATCGGCACCCATGGGTGTTTTCCGGCGCCGTGGCGTCGTGGCCGCCGGATGTGTCCGTAGGCTCGGTGGTGGACTTGGTTGATGCTGATGGCGTGTGGATGGCGCGCGGGCTTGCGAATCCGCGTGCCGCTCTGGCTCTTCGGATCTACACATGGCAACAGGATCTGCCGCTGGACGCAGCCTTCTTCAA
Organism: uncultured Victivallales bacterium; assembly: GCA_964635275.1. GTDB lineage: Bacteria > Verrucomicrobiota > Kiritimatiellia > UBA8416 > CAZWPN01 > CAZWPN01. The sequence goes on from CAZWPN010000152.1 coordinate 1,848, forward strand.
GGCTGTGGCCGAGCGTTCCGTTCTCCTTCGCAGGCAGGTCCTGGGCTTTCCGAGCGAGAGCACGGATGCCTATCGGCTGGTATTCTCGGAGGCCGACGGACTCTCGGGCCTCATTGTGGACCGCTATGGCGATATGCTCTCGGTTGAAGTGGGAACGCCGGTTATTGTCCCCTTTCTGGGCGTCATCGTTCAACGCATCCGTGAATGCACCGGGGCGCGTAGCGTGTGGGTCAGCGCGTCTTCGGAGGCAGTTCAGCGTGAGGGTCTCGATCCCGCTTCTGTGGCCTGTTTCGCGACAGGAGAGAGTCGGGCTTCGGCGAGAGAAAACGGTTTGCGGATCGAAGTGGACTGCTCCCAGGGGCAGAAGACAGGATACTTTCTGGATCAGCGCGAGAACCGGATGCGCGTTGCACGCTATGCAACCGGCAAGCGTATGCTCAGCGCCTATTGCTATACCGGCGGATTCGAACTGGCCGCTGCCGCGGCTGGTGTGGCGTCGATGACGGGGATTGACCGCTCGGCTGAGGCGTTGGCTCAGGCCCGGCGGCACCTGGAGTTGAACAGTGTTGCGGTTCCCTGTGACTACATTCGGGGGGATGTTCCCCGTGTGCTGCGGCAGTTTCGGGAGGAGGGTCGCACGTTTGACATTATCGTGCTTGATCCTCCACGGATGGTGATGGCGGCGGGGCAGAAGGAAAAGGGTCTGAGGGGATACAAGGACATCAACCGACTGGCCATGGAACTGCTTGTGCCAGGCGGGATACTGGCTTCCTTTTCGTGCTCAGGTCTGGTGTCGCTCGATGACTTCCGGATGGTGATGGGATGGGCCTCGGTTGACTCCCGTCGGAACGTAAGGATACTGGAAACGCTGGGTCAACCGCCGGATCATCCTGCCCTGGCTGTCTTTCGCGAATCGGAGTACCTCAAGGGCGTGATTGGCCAGGTGGAGTAGATGCCGCGGGCGCGCATGCGAAGCGGATCGGGCTTCGGTCGCCGTCAGTACATCTTTTCGTATTCGCCCTTGCCGAGGCGTTTCAGCTTGTGAAATCCAGCGGACTTGGCTTTGTCGTCGAAGCCGCTCCTGGACCCGCCCAAGGACGGGGCGGATATGCACTTGGCCACTGCCATCCCGCACCGCGGGCAGGCGGTCAGCGGTGGGTCGGAAAGCCGACGGATCAACTCAAACCCCGACCGGCAGTACAGGCAGGCGCGGGTGTCGTCGGCGGGTTCATATTCATAGATGGGCATGGTGCTTCCTCCACAACGCGCGCGATACTAGCACAAACATGCATCCCGGGAACAGTGTGAATGCGCGCGTTGCGCAGTTCGTCAGTCATTCAGGAACTCTATGTCACTGAGGGGACACCGCGTTGTCAATCGGGAGGCGATTCCCGTCGTAAGCGATGTAACGAGTTGCCTATGCCGGGAGGAAAAAGCGGCAGGCGTTTCGCCACGTAAGGTCAGCGAGGACATCGCAGGGGAGGTTGCGCAGCGCCGCCAGGGTCTCCAGAACATGCACCAGGTGGCGCGGTTCGTTGAAGTCAGGACGACCGGTGTTGGCGATGAAGGGGGGGATATCCGGCGCGTCGGTCTCTATGAGGAGACGGTCGGATGGAACGGCGGCGGCACTGGCGCGTCCTCGACGGTTATGGGAAAGGGTTATGGAACCTGAGAACGAGAAGTGAGCGCCGATGGCGACGAGCGTCGGAATCATTTCAGCGGATCCCGAATAGGAATGAATCACAAAACCGCGGGGCAGAGGACCCGCGGCCGTGAGAACACGCAAAAGCGCATCCCACGCCTGCCGACAGTGGATGGAAACCGGTCGCATTAACCCGGCTGCGAGGCGCAATTGCGACAGAAGCACCGCGTCCTGGTCCTTCTGGTCCAGCTCTTTCCGCGCGTAGTCCAATCCGATTTCTCCAACGCCAGCGGCGGGGTGTTGATTGAGCATGGTCGTCAGCGTCTGGAGCCAGGCTGGCGTTCGCTGCTGGACGTACCATGGGTGCAAGCCAAAGGCTGGAATCACGCCGTCGTGACAGCCGCTCAGCGCGGCGACTTCCGTCCAGTCAGCCTCGGAAGTCCCGCAGCAGACGTAGCGCCGTACTCCAGCCGCATAAGCGGTGTTCAGCGCCTGGCCCAAGAAAGGGGTGATGCGTTTGTCCTGAAGATGGCAGTGAGAGTCGAAGATGTCCATGGCTGAAATTGAAAAGAACTCCAAAGTGATATTCTCCTTCGGGCTCGGGTAAATCAAGGATTTTGGCTAAAAACGAACATTTCTATTGCGCCGTATGAACTTGGTGCCTATATTAACGACGGTTGTGCGGGACGGGTAACACCAAAACAAAAACCGAAAGGAGCAGTGGTATGGCGAAGGTGATGACCAAGAGTCAGATAATTGCGGGGATTGCTGAGAGCGCCGGGATTGCCAAGAAGCAGGCTGTTGCGGCGTTGGAGTCCTTGGTATGCATGGCGTACAAGGGAGCCAAGGATGGATTCACCATTCCCGGACTGGGCAAGCTGGTGAAGGTTAAGAGGAAGGCGCGCATGGGCCGCAACCCGGCGACGGGTGAAGCGATCAAGATTCCGGCCAAGACCGTCCTGAAGTTCCGCATTGCGAAGGCAGCCAAGGATGCAATCCTGAGCTAGTCGCAGTTCGACGAAAGAAAGGCCGCAGTGGTAACACTGCGGCCTTTTCTTTTTTCAGCGCACTCTGAACTCGAGGTGATTTGTTTACTGGACTGAACAGGCCTGGTAGTTGACAATAATAGAAATGGGTGATGCGGGGGCTCAAGAGTCTCGCGGGTCAGTGGTCGGGGTGAGACGCGTGGAAATATTGATGGGAACATGGCTGAAAGCGAGCCCGGGAGGAATGCGATGATCAGAGACACAAGGACCACCGATGGGGCTGTGGCCCGCGGAGTCGCGTGGTGGCAGGGATTGAAGGGATGCGCATCTCTGGCGATACTGGCCGCCGGCTTGCTGGCGTCCGGGTGCGAGGACAAGAAGGACGACGGTGCCAGAGATCCTTCTGAACCTTTGGTTTTGGAAGGCACGTGGACCGCAGATACAGTCTCAACCGGGACGCTGACGACCGAGTTGGAGGACTATGGCTATTCGGCTGTGCTTGTCATTGGCGCCGACGGGAGGTTCTCCGTTGATGTCATGCTGCCTGACGGGACTGATGAGGTACGTGGCGGGACCTGGCGGATAGAAGGCGACCAACTTGTGTTCGACAGCGACGGCGCTGACGAGGACCCGGTTTCCGTGGCTTACACGCTGAGCCGCGATACGCTGAGGGTGACTACGAACTTGAGCAGCCTCTCACCCAATCTGCCGAACCTGATCGCTACGCTGAGCTTCGACCGTACCTGATGTCTCCTCAGAACAGCAGCGACTGCAGTCCGCGGACGATGCTGGAGAAAGACCGGGTCAAAGTAGGCGACCGAAGCAGCCGCCGTCCAGCGTGGCCGAGGGGTGCTACGTGCCCCATGCGTTTCCGAATCCGTTCGGCGTATGGCGGGTAGCAAACGTCGAGAAAAGGCTGGCGCGGGATATCGCCGTTACCTCCGTGACGGAATGCGCCTATCATGCGGCCGGTGCGCGGCGAGAGGATATGCTCCAGTCCGTGTGCTTCAGTTACGAATCGCGGCTGCATCTTGAATGCTCCATTCGACGAGGCCGCCATTACGAATGCCTGAACGGCGAACGGATCGTCGCCCATGACGATGACTTTTCGAACCGGCGTAAGCCAACCAGGCGCCGACTGGGCGCAGTGCCGGAGTTCATGGCCAAGGCGTGAGCAGACCTCCGTTGCGGCGTCGTAGAGGGTCTTAAGCGTAGCGGAGGCCAGTCGTTCATCTGGAGGAGATGCGGCTAGCGATACAGTCGGGGTGCCATGGCGGAACAGATCGGAGTGTGACGAAATCCAGTCCGTGAAGCGAGCCGGCTCCAGTCCCAGGCGATCGGAACAACCAGCACGGATGGCGTCTGCACCGCCCGGAATGGCGGCGGCGTGAAGCAGCCGCCCCCATCCAAACCATGAGCACCAGCAGGCGTCACGGTCGATGTCAACCAGCACGGTCCCGTCTTCCTCGTTTGGTGTAAGATGGCCTTCGGCGGCGGCAAATGCCGACATGAGAACATTGAACCTAATCCCGATTGGGCGAAACGCATCGATGAGACCGACAACCAGATCGGTGGGCGACATCACCAAGTGGGCGCGTGCTTCCAGCGACGAGGTTACGATACCGGCGGGAATGGGCCTTTCGTGTCCGCTGTCGTCTGCGTAGCTGTGTGTCGCCATGTCGACCACCACGTACGAGTCCGATGTGTTTTGCATGCAAAGGCGGTCGTCCAGTTTGCGCAGGTGCTCATCGCCGACCTTTGGCAGAATGGACCCGCTCCCGGGAGTGACATCGACCCGGATTCGGCTGCTTGCCTGCCGGCTTCGAGCCGAGGCAGCGGGCGTACACAGGATCATGCGGTTGAATTGGCTGGGTGCCTGGAGCGACAATTCCTTCCAAGCGGTCAGGGCGTTCTGGATCAAGTCGTCACGATTGACATTGCCTTGATGAGACTTCCTGACGGGACGAAACACCGACCGGAACGGGTAAACCGCTCCCGATACGTCCACATGGGCGAGGGCGGCAACGATGCCGTCCTCCTCAACCATAAGGAGTCCGTGTGTCCGATGCGAATTGAGTTCGTGAATCGCTCTGTCCGCAGGTCGAAATGGTTCAAGCAGGTTCATGATGCACCTCCTGATCGTGATGACTGTGTCGATAATAGGTCGGTAGACGAAAGCCGTTCCTTCAGAAGCCAACGCTCCTTGACCCAATGCGGTTCCGGGCGCCAACCCGCGGGCAGTGGAACGTAGGGCGTGCCGCAGTCGGGGCAGAAGCTCCCTTGCATAAGCGGAGCACGGCATTCCGGGTTATGGCACAAATCCACCAAGACCTCGCCGCACCAGGCGCAATACCGGACCCCGGGCTCCACGCTCATGATGTCCGGGCGGCAACAAAGATGAGGTCCGACTAGATACGGGGTCGAAGACGGGCATTCGAAGTTCGGACAGTGTTTCAGGGCTGTGCGGACAGAGTCACGCCCGACTGCTGGCTCCAGATCCGGCAGGACGATGTCAAGCGCATGCTCGATGGCTGTGATCTTCTCTCGAGCCAGAACATCCGCACGCCCGTTCTCGAACATGCTGATGGCCGACTGTGTGCAGTCCACCGCTTCGGCAAGCGCGGCCTGTGTCATGCCACGTCTGCGACGCGCATCGCGAACCAGGGCAAAAGTACTACCAGTATATGAAATCTGGGCCTTCATCTGCTTGGGATGGAGACTGCCACACAAGTTGATAAAAATCAATATGTATTCATGTTTTTTTCTGCCTGTTAATAACCTGTATACAAACAAGATGTGCGCAAACATATGTATGTATCAAGTTGGGTATGCGGCGAATATCAAATAGGTTGATATTTGGCTGTGCCGCAAGGGGATGCGGATGGCGTTGCGTGGCAAGTTCTGAGATGCGGGCGCGTGGGGTGAGTCAAATTTAAGGGTGACGATAAACGTGTTAGTGCGGATGCGAATGCCGGAGAATGTGCGGGCGTTCCAGACCGTGATCCAGCATGAGTGACTCGTTGCTCAGGATGTCGCGTGTTGGGCCATCGGCAACAACAGTACCACCGTCGAGCACGATCACGCGCGAGCACACTTCTACGACCAGTTCGAGATCGTGAGTGGCGATGATCTTGGTGTGCTCGAAGGATTGCAGGAGTCGGATCAACCGGCGTCGCGCACGCGGATCGAGGTTCGATGACGGCTCATCCATCACCAGGATGTCCGGCGTCATGGCCAACACCGTGGCAATGGCCACGGCCCGTTTCTCGCCGGCAGATAAGCGATAGGGCGGACGTTCCCGTACATGGGCCATGCTGACTCGCTCAAGCGCTGATGTAACCCTGATCTCGACCTGCTCCGGCGACAGCCCGGCGTTCAGCGGGCCGAATGCGACATCCTCGGCCACAGTCGGCATGAACAGTTGATCGTCCGGGTCCTGAAATACCATCCCAACGGCCCGCCGGGCCATGGCTGCCGTCGCGCGTGTCAAGGGCGTATCCCCGATGAGCACTTCGCCGCGCGCCGTCGGTAGATAGCCGTTGAGATGAAGCAAAAGCGTGGACTTGCCCGCTCCGTTTGCGCCAACAAGGGCCACGGCGCCGCCGTGCTCTATGCGGAAGGAAATCCCTTTAAGCGCTTCCGTTCCATC
>CAZWPN010000153.1:0-8093 GCA_964635275.1 uncultured Victivallales bacterium
GTCGCGCTTGACCGCATCCCGCAAAAACGCCATCCTGTGTGGATGGTTAGTCAAGTGGATGCAATTGTTCTGGCGCACGAGGAAGCTTCGGCCGATTACCGGGTCCTGACGCTTCTGGCCCCTGAACTCGCTGCCAATGTCCGGCCCGGGCAGTTCGTTCATGTCCGCGCCCCGAACCTCGACGGGGCCGTGCTCCGCCGCCCCTTCAGCGTTTTCACCGCCGAAGGCGACGGGTTTTCTATCCTTTACAAGCGCGTTGGACGCGGCACCAACGCCATGCAGGGGCTGAAGCCGGGCGATTCGATCAACGTTCTCGGTCCGCTCGGCAACGGGTTCCCGCTGAACCGGCACGGGACTTTCCCTCTCCTCGTGGCCGGCGGTTACGGCGTGGCGCCGCTGTTCTTCCTGGCCCAGCGCCTCCCCAGCCCGGGACTGCTGCTGGTCGGCGGCGCCACTGGCGAGCATGTTCTGCTCGTGGACCGCTTCCAGGCCATCGGCTGGTCAGTGGAAGTGGCCACCGAGGATGGATCTCTGGGCGAGAAGGGCCGCGTCACCGTACTCCTGGACCGCTGGCTCGCACAGCACAAGGCGAACGATGCCCCCCCCGAGGCCTACGCCTGCGGCCCCGACGGCATGCTCAAAGCCGTGGGCAGCCGCGCGCAATCCGGCGGATGGAACGCATGGCTTTCTCTCGACCAACACATGGGGTGCGGCGTCGGCGCCTGCCTCGCCTGCGCGCATCGCCTGCGCAGGAATGGAACAACATCATGGGGCCGGGTCTGCAAGGATGGCCCTGTCTTCGAATCCCGAGAAATCGTCTGGCAACCAACATGAAGACTCGCTGCACAACCATAGACGCCCGGGGCCTCGACGATCTGGTTGCCGCCGCCCGTGCCCACCCCCGCCTCCGAAAGAACCTCAACCTGCACGCTTCCGACGATTCCAAATCTCATCGTCTGATCAACGCCGTGGAGCCGGGCTCCTACATCCGACCGCACCGGCACCTCGACCAGGAAAAGGACGAGACTTTCGGATGGGTACGCGGCAGTTTCGGTGTTATTCTATTCGATGATACGGGTGCGATCGTCGAAACACACCTGCTCGCGCCAGGCCACGCGTTGCTGGTAACCGTCCCGAGCGGACAGTGGCATACAGCGGTGAGTCTCGATCCAGGCTCCGTGTTCTTCGAGTCCAAGGCGGGGCCCTATCGCCCCCTCCAGGAATCAGAAAAAGCGCCTTGGGCCCCGGACGAAGGCGCGCCGGCGGCAGAGGCTTATCTTACCAGCCTTAAGGCCCGAGTGAGAGGTGCGCCATGACCATCGCCGGCACGATATCCAGACCCGCAATGACCGTCACGGTGGGCGGTATTCGCATGAAGAACCCGGTCATGGTGGCGTCGGGAACCTTTGGCTACGGGCCTGAGTACGCCGACCTCGTGGATATCAACCGGCTGGGCGCCGTAGTCGTCAAGGGCATCAGCCTCGGGCCATGGGACGGCAACCCAACTCCACGCATGGTGGAAGTGCCCGGCGGACTCATCAACGCCATCGGACTTCAGAATCCGGGCTCGGAGGCATTTGCGGCCGACTATATGCCTTTTCTCCGGCAGTTCAAAACGCCGGTGATCGTGAACATCTGGGGCCGAACCGAGGACGAGTACGCCGAGGTGGCTGCCCGCCTTTGCGACGTCCCCGATGTGGCTGGGTTGGAACTGAACATTTCCTGTCCTAACATCAAGGAAGGCGGCATCGCTTTTGGCACTGATCTTCAGACCGCTTCGCGCGTGATCAGCCGTGTCCGCAAAGCAACTGCACTTCCGCTGATTCCTAAGCTGTCGCCCAACGTGCCCAACATAGCAGCCTTCGCGAAGGCCGCGGAGGATGCCGGCGCCGACGCCATTTCGTTGATCAACACGCTTCCGGCCATGGCCATCGACATCGAGACACGCAAGCCTATTCTCGCCAACAGGATCGGCGGCCTGTCGGGACCGGCCATTCACCACGTCGCCGTAAAACTGGTTTGGGAAGCGGCCCGGGCGGTGCGGATACCCGTTATCGGCATGGGCGGCATCACCGGTCCGGATGAGGCCATAGAGTTCCTGATCGCCGGAGCCCGGGCCGTGGCTGTCGGCACGGCCAACTTCACCGATCCATCCACGGCCGTTCGTGTGATCGAAGGCATCGAGTCGTACCTGTACAAACACGGCATCAGGGATGTGAACGACCTAGTCGGAACAGTAGTGTCGTGACCTCCCAGCAGACTAAAACCCGGCGTTTCTCCAAATTGCTGTTCTTCCTGCTGCTCGTTGTTGCAGCGGTATGGTGGTCGCTCTGGTTCCCCTTCGATGAGGAGAAGCTGCGCCGTGCAATTCCCGGCAACTCCACTCTGATCGTGGAAATTCAGTCGCCCGGAGAACGCTGGGATACCATCCACGCCAACCCGCTTGTTACCGCCTTCCTGCCCGGAGCCTCCGAAAACAACGCACGGCCAACTGCCGCTTCCGACACAAGACGTATCGCTTTCCTGGTCCGCTGGCTGGCCCCCACCAGGGCCTTGCTGGCCTACGTTCCCGAATACGCGTCGTCGGACCGGCCTGCATGGGTCGCCGCCTCCTGGAGCGGGCACCGCGCCCAACTCTTCCGCTGGGCACTTGGCATGAACCTCGTGCCCGGCTTCCATGCGGAAAGGACCAACTACGGTCACACATTCTGGGTCCTGCGCCTGCCCGACGAAACAATGCCGTTCCTTTCCGTGGATGTTTCCGACGGAATACTCATGGCTTGCGTGTCCCATCAACGCGACGGTGTTCGGGAATTAATCCGCCGGATGGAATTCCATGCGCCGCCGGCGCCGCTTTTCCGATCCTTTGCCGGAGCGCAGCATAAAGAGGTGACGAACCTCATCGCACGTGCGGTCCTTGCGCCAGCCGCGCATGCCCAGTCGCCGGAAGCCATGTTGTCGGCAAAGCTGACGGCGTTCGACGCCGACCGCATCGCCGGCGCGGCGGCATGGCATCAGCCAGCCCTCCTTCCGCTGGGCCAGCCCGACGCCAAACTCGCTTCTGCGCTCGACTGGCTGGGGCCGGATGTCTGCCTGACGCTCTACATCCCCACAACGACAAACCGGCCGCTGAACTGGCTCGGCAGCTCTCTGCCCCCCGTCTGGCGAACCGCATTGGCGAGTCTCGACCGCACCGCCACCACCAATGCGGCCGTCTTCGCGGCATTGCTGGGCGGCGAATGCAGCGGCAGAATGCTCGGGCTGCGCGTCCCAACCGTGGTCATCGGCATTCAGTGCGACCCCGCCACCGAACTCGGGGACCAGGTGCGTCTCGGGCTGGACATACTCAACAGCACCTATGCATGGGGTCTGATCCCTCTGCATCGGGAAGTGGCAGGCACACCCATGATCACGGTGGAAGCCAGCCGCCCCTGCCTCCTTAACGGGATGGCAGACCGTGAGCGTCCTGCCCTGACCCTCCACAAGAATTGGCTTATCTTCTGTTCCAACGCCGATGTTTTGGAGCGTCTCCTGTTGGCCGGCCCCCCACCTGCCGGCGGCGGGTTTCGCCAAAGTCACGACGCCCGTCTGTGGATCGATTTTTCTCGAACAGCCCAGTGCATGCGCCACGCACTTGCCGTCTACGAACTCTCGCTGTTGCGCGGGGAGGAAACCGCAGGGTCCAGGACCGCCCGGCGGCAGGTCGAGCAAGCGCGATCGTGGATCGAGGCGCTGTCGGCATTCGCCATCGGCGATGTCTCGGTCCATTCCAGCCCGCATGAGACACAACTTGATTTCGAGCTCAGGAGATAAACTCCATGACCAATCCCCGCATCTTCCACCGAAACGTCCAATCCGATTTCCCCGATCATCTCCGCGATGAATCGCGTCGCATCGGCAAGGCGGACTCCCTATCGTTCCCGCTGTCGGAGCCGGAACTGCGCGCCGACCTGGCCGCGGCATTTGAGATGGGCGTTCCCGTAACGTTGCAGGGCGGCCGAACCGGAATCACGGCCGGAGCGGTGCCGGCAGGCGGTCATGTCCTGAGCACCCACCGTATGAGCCGCTTGCTCCGTATGGAGCAAGACGGCGGCGAACCTGTACTGACCGTGGAAGCCGGCCTGCTCCTTTCCGATCTGCGCCGGGCGCTGGCATCCGGAGACGTCCCGCCGATGACAGCTACATCGGCCACCGCCGACGCCGACTCGCCCGCCGCCAGAAGTCCGCTCTTCTTCCCCCCGGACCCTACGGAAACCAGCGCCTCCATCGGCGGAATGATCGCGTGCAATGCCTCCGGCGCCTGCTCTTACCTCTACGGCGCCACCCGCCGGTTCGTCAAACACCTGCGCGTTGCACTGGCAGATGGCGACGCTCTCAGTCTGCACCGTGGTAAAGAATGCGCCGCCGGGCGGACCTTTCACCTTGTCACTGAAGGTGGACGGAAGATAGAGGGCCGCCTGCCTGACTATCGCCTGCCTCAGGTCAAGAACGCTTCCGGATATTTTGTCGAGGACGGCATGGACCTCCTGGATCTTTTCGTGGGGTCCGAGGGAACGCTTGGGGTGATCACGGAGGCCGGACTTCGGCTCCTTCCCCAACCGCCGGTCATCTGGGGGCTGATGGCGTTTCTGCCCTCCAACGAAGCCGCAGCTCAACTGGTCCGGCATGTGCGCGCCGCACCAACTCACCCAGCCGCTATCGAATTCTTCGATGCCGATGCCCTTGAAATGCTGCGCGCACACAGGGCGGAAGGCGGGACAATGAAGGATCTGCCGGAACTGCCCCAGGGGCGCCATACGGCGGTATACGTCGAGTACCACCTCGACGACGAGTCCGCGGCGGAGAGCGCCGTCGAGACGCTCTCCGACTTCCTGCCTGCCGCCGGCGGCGACGTAGACCGGACATGGCTGGTGACCGATCCCCGTGAAGTTCAGCGACTGAAGGACTTCCGCCACGCGGTGCCCGAGTGCGTCAACAGGCTGATTGACGAACGTCGCAAACAGGAACCAGGCCTGACTAAGCTCGGCACGGATCTTTCCGTTCCGGACACGGAATTGGAGGCCGTTATCGACCTCTATCGCTCAGGCATTGCCGAGACAGGCATCCAGTCCGTGATCTTCGGCCATATCGGCAACAACCACGTCCACGTGAATCTCATTCCCCGTAACATGGAGGAATACGCACGCGGCAAGGCCCTCTACCTGAAATGGGCCGAATGGGTCGTCGCCCGGGGCGGGTCCGTATCCGGGGAACACGGAATCGGAAAGCTCAAACGTGACATGCTGCGCATGATGTACAGCGACGCCGGCATCCGTGCCATGCAGGATGTCAAGCGCGCCTTCGATCCGCTCGGCCGCCTTAACCCCGGCAACCTTTTCGAATAGCAGGGCGGCGCGGGACGCTGAAACGCAATCTCTATGCGTCCAGCGTGCCCTTCCTCAGGCCCAGCGGAAGCGCCGCAGGCCGTTTGCAGGTGCTGCCGAGATTCACTGACTTCCCTTTTGCCGAGGCATCAGCGGCGGCCTCCATGGCATCGAGAACGTGGAAAGCCAGCTCGCCGCTGGCCCGGTGCGGGCGGCCGGACCGGATTGCGTTCGCCATATCTGCTACTCCGATGCTGCGGCTGTTTTCCGTATAACCGTGCGTCAGCGGAACCTCCATCCAATCCCGGCCCTTGCCGGCAAATCGCACCGGCCCGCCGAACGTATTCGGATCGGGCACGCTCAGCGTGCCTTCGGTCCCGTAAATCTCAATACGCGGCAACTGCGCCGCCTGGCAATCGAACGACATCATCATGGTGCAGATCGCGCCCTGGGCAAAATCCAGAACCGTTGCGTAGTGCGTCAGCGCCTTGACATTCATGATCTTGCCGCACTGCGGCTGACTGGTGATCATGCGTTTGGCATGCGTCGTGCGGGCCGATCCGCTCACGCGCACGATCGGACCCAGAAGATTGACCAACGCCGTCAGATAATAGGGGCCCATGTCCAGCATCGGGCCGCCGCCTACGTCATAGTAGAACTCCGGATGCGGATGCCAGCTCTCATGTCCCGGGCACATCATAAAGGCAGAAGCCGCCACCGGCCGGCCTATCCAGCCGTCATCAATAAGTTTCCTGCATGTCTGAACGCCACCGCCAAAGAAAGTGTCCGGCGCCGAACCCACGCGCAGCTTCCGGGCCTTTGCCGCGGCAAGAATCTTCGCGCCGTCCCTGCGGGTTACCGCCAACGGTTTCTCGCCGTAGACATGCTTGCCCGCCGCAATTGCCGCGAGCGCCACTGCCGCATGGGCCTTAGGGATGGTCAGGTTGACGACGATTTCGATATCCCGATCCGCCAGCAATTCCTTGACCGTGCACGCCTTGGGAATCTTGAACTCATCGGCCTTGGCCCTGGCCCTGGCCGGGTCCAAGTCAGCACACGCTGCAATCTCGAGATTCTGGAATGTCCGCCCGGCGCCGAAATAAGCCCCGCTGATATTTCCACACCCGATCACGCCGATCTTCGTACGATTCATGTTTGGTATCTCCTTCTTCATCAAAACCACGCTCAGGCGGGAAACTACTGGCGCGACGGCTAATTGGCAATGACTTTCTTGCGCAACGCGACGACCGAGATCGCTTGGAGCGCCTGGAGCAGCAGGCGGAAAGGGGCGGCGGGGTTGACCGCACAAGCGGTTTCGCGTTCCGGAGCCAAGGGGTCAGAAGCACTTGAGCGCAAAGTGCGAGGTGTGGTTGGCCTTTGATCTCAATTCCCTTGTTTCCGGTCCTCAAGCAGCTGTCGGATTGCCTTCACATCGTTTCCAAGTCTGATGAAAGACCGTATCGCCAAAACAAACACGACGATTGATCCCATTAGAAATTTCAAGGAATCAAGTTTGCGATAGTGTTCACCACGGTTGAAGCAGGGCAAAGTGTTTTTATTCCATTATCCTCTTATCACTTTCCTGGCTTGGCCAACGCCACCATGGAGGCGCTCGAGACCCGCATCCGCGCGGGGTGAGACTCGCCTCGGATGGCTTGTTGTGCCCCGTCTCTATCTGATCTCAAGGATCGTCGAGATGGCTCTGCTGATGGCGGCCAGGTCGTCAGACGTCATGGCCTCGATTCTCGACTTGAGACGGTGCTTCGCTACTGCTCGCACCTGATCGATCACGGCAACGGCGGACTGGCCTTGGCAGGTGACTTGAATCGTGATCGGAGGGTGTGGCTTTGCGGCCGTGGAGAGCGGAATCACGACCACCGTGCGCCTCAGTCGATTCAGTGTGTCGTGCGTGAGCACCACACACGGCCTGGTCTTCCGGATCTCCGATCCTTGAGCCGGATCGAGAGAAACCCACCAGACTTCTCCGCGCGCAACGATCGGGTCGCTCATTCGGCCACCCCGTCTTCGAACGCCTGCCAGTCGTCAACCTCGCGTTCGAGCGCCTTGTCCCGATTCGCCGCGCGACATGCCGCAGCGAGTGAATCTTCGTGTTCCGACAGGATATCCTCCAACAATCGGGTCACGAGGCGCGAACGTTGTCGGGACGGTACTGCGACCTGGAACCGATGAGCCACAGCGTCAGGAATGGATAGTGTTAATCTCATGATTACGCATTATGCATTATGACATATGCATGTCAATCTCTTCTTCTGGCACAACGTCAGGCGTCATGATGGCGAACTTGCGAGCCTATCATGCACGCCGGGGTTCGATCAGTCCCTTCTCAATCACGGCCGTTCCGCACGTCGGACAATGAAACCCTGATTTCGGCCAATGACTCTCCATGACCTTGTACTTATGGCCCAGGTTCTGGCGGAGACTTGCCACATCCATGCCGTCACGCAGGCATTGCACGGCATAGCTGCGCCGCAGCGTCCGGCAGCAGACCTCTTTAATGATCCCTGCCGATACGGCGGCGCGCCGCACGATGCGCTCTACGGTACGCATGGAGAGTGGATGAAGTTGCCGGAATTCGGGCTTCGTGCAGGCGTTGCGCTGGGACGGGTCAGGCTTTCCCGGTCTGTGCTTTGACATTGTTCCAAACACCGGGTCGGCGGGCTGGCGCGAAAAGGATTCGGCCTGCAACAGCGGGATGGCACTGGTGGGCAG
>CAZWPN010000154.1:0-7888 GCA_964635275.1 uncultured Victivallales bacterium
ACCCTTGACCTTTTGGTCCCGAACCAAACGCGCTACCAGACTGCGCTACGCCCCGTAAGAGAAGTGCGTACTATAGCGGATCGACAACGGGAGTCAAGGAGCGGTTGTGCGCCCAAAAATGCGGGAGTTGGAAGATTGGAAGGTTGGAAGATTGGGCAAGCCCTTGAATCCGTGGCCGATTCACACGCCCTGCGCACGTGCATGAGTTCACGCACTGCTTGATGTTTCATCCTGTCCATGGCCGTGATGAACGCCCTTCCAGTCTTCCATCCTTCCAATCTTCCGCAGTTCAGGGGAGTGGTTCCAACTATTCGCATCAGGGTCGTTGGGGCTTATTGTGAAGGTCCCGCTGAAGATTCGACAGCAGAATCATCGCCGCCCGCAGTTGCGGGCCTTACCTGAAGCGAGAGGTCGGCGATGAGCACCTTCCCACGGAAACGGCCGTGGACTTCGTATTCCATTGCGGTTGCGTTGGCTGGTACGGTGATCGTCTTTTGTGCGGATAGCCATCCGTCGCGGCGCTTCCGTCCCGGACTGGCCGTGTGCACATCGGCAATAGGCTGTCCGTCCCTTTCGCGATGGACAACCATATAGAGGGTGATATCACCATCCAGTTCATAAACAAACATGCGCAGTGCACCTGTGAGTTTCATGCCGGGCTGGACCCGAACCATAGGCCCGCGGACCCATATCTCGTCCTTGGCCAATGATGACAGCAGCAGAGAGTCGGGCATGTCCTTGGGGCTGGTCAATGAGAACATCTGTTTCTTCCAGTTCCCAAGGTGCACATTCCAACCTGGAATTGGTGTGCCGATCGGCGTGGCGGTGTCAAACGGTTGCAGAATGTTCATCCCCGGAACGGCATCAGCTGCAGTAATAGTCGCCATGGCCGGGTCGCGGATATCGAGGCTCTTGATATCGCGGTTGCGCCACAGATGGTAGAACCATGCAGTGCTGATAACCGAGATAATGGCGAGCAGGAGAAAAAGCAGTCGCCATCGGCCAGCTTGACGACGCAGGATGCGGATTTCCTCGACCGGCTTTACGTCCTTGGCCAGCAGTTCCGGCGACGTGGGCGGCGAGAAAGAGAACATCTCCCGCAACGGCGGTACGCCCTGACGAGGGTCATGCTTCAAGAAATAGCTTCCCTCAATGGGAATGCCGGCCTCCTCGACGTCGCGGCGGTAGGCGTCGAGGTCGAAGGGGATGCGACGGAAGAAGATAGACTGTGTCTCGGTGTCGTAGACGCAGTAGGATGCTCGGGCGTCGCTATCTCTGGGTTGGCCTACCGAACCCACGTTAACGATATAACGTTTCTCGGGCTCGAGTTGGAAATCCTGTGGCTCCACGTTGTGTGGTGTGCCGCTGCGACCAAGCAGGAATAGCCGTGGTTGGTGGGTATGTCCGATGAAAAGCAGGGGTTCACCGACCTTCTTCCAACTGGCCATGGCGTCGTTGGGCTCTATGACATAGTTGAATGCCGCAGGCTCGGCCAGGTCGCCGTGCGAACACCTGTAACCGTTGCCCACCAACGAGAGCGGAAGCGTGCGCAGGAAACGGACGGCGTCGCGGTTGAGGCGCTCGCGTGTCCACCGGATTATCTCCTGGGCGGTGTCGTTGAATAGGCTGTCATCCAGTTTGTGGCAGACGACGGCGTCATGGTTGCCCAGAACGAGGTGATGGACGTTGGCGTGCACGGATTCCAGAACCTGGGCGGGGCAGGGGCCGTATCCGACGATATCGCCCAGGCAGATGATCTGGTCAATCTTCAGACTCCGGATATCCAGTAGCGTGGATTCCCACGCCTGCCGGTTAGCATGGATGTCGGATACAAGAGCAAAACGCATAAGCAGATTGCAGGATCACTTGCAGATGATGCAGGAGCGGCAGTCGAGTGTCGGCGGGGTGAAGGCCACGCCTTTGCGGTGCGCTATGACGGCTTGAACGCGGTTCATACCGGCCAGAATGCAGCCAAGGGTAATAAAGCCGCCAGGCGCAAGGATCATGACGAGGATGGGCTGAAGGCCCTGAATCGTCCACGGGTTGCCCCAGATGCTAAGGGTGCCGTTGCCGAGTACCTCGCGGATGGCGGCGGTGACAATGAGGGCTACCGTGAACCCAATTCCCATGCCTATGCCGTCTGCCAGCGAAAGCCATGCGTTGTTGCGCGCAGCGAACGCCTCGGCCCTGCCGAGGATGATGCAATTGACGACGATAAGAGGAATGAAAATTCCGAGGCTCTTGTGAAGGTCATGTGCGAAGGCGTTGACCATAAGGTCCACGACAGTCGTGAAAGTGGCGGCAACCACGATGAAGCATGGAATGCGAACCTTGCTGGGGATGACGTTCCGCAGAAGGGCAATGGCGACGTTGGAGCAGACCAGGACGAATGTAGCGGCGAGCCCCATTCCTATGCCGTTCTTCACCGAGGTTGTCACTGCCAGCGTGGGGCACATACCTAGCACGACCCGAAACACCGGGATCTCGTCCCATAGCCCCTTGATAAATTCCTTCTTGAATCCCATGACGCCGTACCTCCTGGAGCGTTAAGGTCCTGTTACGGCGGACCTGTTGCGGGCAAATGCGTCCAGCCCCGCCTTGACCGCCGCTGTTACGGCGCGCGACGAGATGGTTGCGCCGGTAACCGGAACCACGAGCCCGCCGTCCTTGGTTACAGCAGCCCACTGTGTGTCCGCCGCTGACTTGGCCTTGAACTGATCCGTAAACCTCGGTTCCATGATCTTTGTGCCGAGCCCGGGCGTTTCAGAAGGCGCGGCGAGTATCTCGAGAATCAAGACGGCGCCATCCGGCGCGATTCCGACGAGGACGTCAATAGGCCCTCCGTATCCCTTGTTCGATCGAGACACGAAGGCGACGCCGACGACCGCGTTGTCCTTGCGGCCCACGTAGAACGTCCATTCCTCGACGCCGTCCTTGACCTTCTTCGCATCGGCCACCACGTCATTGTCGCACGGAGGAAGCACACGCTTCAAACCAGCTGTCAGCTCAGCCGCTGCCGCCTTCTTGATGGGTTCACGGGTGACCGAATTGGTCCAAGCGAGGAGAAAACCCGCCGCGACGCAAAAGAGCGTCATGATGCCCACCATCTTCACAGCTTCTCTCATGGTTCTTCCTCCCGGCTCATCGGGGGCATGGACAACTGCTACGTCGTCTCAGCGCCCTTCCTTGGGACTCCAAAAACGCGCGGACGGGTTGCCCGATTGATCAGCGGTGTCACGGCGTTCATCAGGACGATCGCAAAACTGACACCCTCCGGATAGCCACCCCACCTGCGGATCACCATCGTCAGGATGCCGCACCCGATGCCAAAAACCGCCATGCCGGTTTTCGTGACGGGGCTGGTGACCATGTCGGTTGCCATGAAGAATGCACCGATCATGACGCCGCCTGACAGGATGTGATAGATCGGCCCCATATTGTGCGCCGGATCCACGCGACAGAGTATCATCGCAAAGACCGCTACGGTTCCGAGGTAGAACGCCGGAACCTGCCAGTAGATGCATCGCCTGTAAAGGAGGTAGAGTCCGCCGACCAGCAACGCCAGCGCCGACACTTCGCCTATGCAGCCGTTCTTGGCGCCAAGAAAGAACTGCCATGCCGTGCTCCAATCGAACTCGTATGGCTTGAGTCCTGATACGGCCAGATTAAGTTTCATAAGGCCGAGAGGTGTGGCCGTGGTTACGGCGTCCACGCCGGCCGCGGGGGAGGGGATCCGCCACTCGGACCATGTCGTCATCTGAACAGGGAAGGATATCAGCAGCATGATCCGGCCGATCAAGGCGGGATTGAAAGGGTTGTACCCGATGCCGCCGAACAACTGCTTGGCCACTACGATGGAGAAGACCGAGCCGACGACGGCCATCCATGTCGGAAGCCCTGGCGGCAGATTGAATGCGAGAAGCAGCCCCGTGACAACCGCGCTCAGGTCGCCGATGCCGGAGTCGCGCCCCATGATCTTCCGAGCCGCCCACTCGGATATGACGCAAGCGCCGATGCAGGCCGCCGTGAGACGCAGGGCGTCCAAGCCAAAGAAATAGACCGACATCATGGCGGCTGGAACGAGCGCCAGGATGACCGACAGCATGATCTTCCGGACGGAGTCGCCGGAATGGGCGTGCGGCGAGGCACTCAGTGTCCAGTTATGTTTTTCGTCTGCCATGGCTACTTGTCTTTTTTCTCTTTATCCCTCTTGTGCGCCTCGCGTTCGCGGCGCAGAAGAGTGACTTTGGATTTGCTCTGTTTCATGTGCTGCACCAGAGGCCGTGCGGCTGGGCATTCGTAGGCGCAGCAGCCGCACTCAATGCATGCCATGACGTCATAGCTTTCGGTTCCGGCGTAGTCTTCGGCCTCGGCGCACTCGCTAAGCGTGCATGGCAGCAGGTGCATCGGGCAGGCGGCGACACACCGGCCGCAACTGATGCACGTCATGGCCGTGTAGGTGTGCACGTCGGCTTGCGGCACGACGAGAAGCCCGGATGTGGTCTTGCCGATGCCGCAATCCAGCGACGGCTGAGTAATGCCCATCATCGGTCCGCCGCAGATGACTTTGCCCTCGGATGCCGTCAGTCCTCCGCAGAACTGGATGAGGTCCCTGATCGGTGTACCCAGAATTGCGAGCACGTTCTTTGGCTCCTTAACGCCCGGTCCCGTCACTGTGACGATCCGGCGTGTCAAAGGAGTCCCAGCAACGACGGCGTCGCGGATGGCCGCGGCTGTGGCGACGTTCTCGACAAGGGCGCCTACGTCCATCGGGAGTCCGCCGAGCGGAACTTCCCGGCCCATGACCGAGTAAATCAGTTGCTTCTCAGCCCCCTGGGGATACTCGGTCTTGAGGACTACGAGTTCCACGTCGCCCTGTGCGCCGGCCATAGCCTTCTCCATGGCGGCAACGGCGTCTGGCTTATTGTCCTCGATGGCGACGCGAACGGTGTCGGCGCCGAGTATATGGCGAAGGATTCGGGCGCCTTCCCAAATGCGTGCCGAGTCCTCGAGCATCAGGCGATGGTCAGCTGTTAGGAACGGTTCGCACTCTGCACCGTTGATGATTAGTGTGTGGATCTTCTTGTCGGGCGGCGGGGTTGCCTTAACGTGGGTTGGGAAGCCGGCGCCGCCCATGCCTATGATGCCGGCGGCGGTCACACGTTCCACCAAGGTCCGGCCCGTGGCGTGTTCCCAATCTGGAATCGGTGCAAGGCTGGTGTCGGTGCGCCCTGCCTGATCGGGCGTGATTTCCACGATGGCCGCTGCGCGGCCCGAGATGGTCAGCCCGTCATCAATGGACTTGACCACGCCGGAGACGGGTGAATGGACACGGGACGAGACATAACCTGTTGCCTCAGCGATCGCCTGTCCGGCCGCCACGGCATCGCCCTTCTTGACCAGGGGCCGGGATGGTGCGCCTATGTGCTGACCCAATGAGATCAGCAGGCATCCGGGAGTCGGCATGGTCTGAACTGACGTGCCGGCTGTGGAATCCTTGCGATACCTGGGGTGGACCCCGCCGCGACTCCTGAACAATGCCTTGGCAGTTTTCAACGCAGGAATTCCTCCCGCCGCTCGTCATGATGCATGAGTGCGCCCCGACCGGTTGACTATGGTGTGCTGCGGACATTTTGCGATGACATCTCCGTTGTCCAAAGGTACAGCGTAGTCCACCATCGCCAGGTTTCCTTCCATGCGTATTCCGTTTCCTCCGCAGGTTTTTACGCAAATGGTGCAGGCTATGCAACCAACGGAGCATAGCTTCTTGGTGACTGGCCCGCGGTCCTTGGACGCGCAAAGGATGTGAATGTTCCGACTTTCCGCCACGAGTTTTATCAGCCGTCGCGGGCAGGTGCTGATGCATTTACCGCATCCAATGCACAGTTCCGGATGCACAACGGCCAGTCGGTCCGGCCGGATCTCGATCGCATTGACCGGACAAACGCGTGCGCATGATCCAAGTCCGAGGCAACCGAAGCGGCATGCCTTCCCGGCGCCGGTTAAGTCGGCTGCACTGCAATCGGCGATGCCGTTGTATGTGGCGAGGCGCGTTGCCACGGTGTCACCGCCCTGACAGAGCACCAGGGCTACAAGGCGCTCCTGAACGACAGCTTCCTTTCCCAGGAACTTTGCCAGTCGTTCGACCGTTGCGTGTCCGCCTGGCTTACACAGCGTGATAGGAAGATCGTCGCTGATCAACCGATGCGCGTATTCGCCGCAGCCAGCGAACCCGCATCCACCGCAGTTGATGCCTGGCAGCAGGCCGGTCAACTGCTCGATCCGCGGGTCTTCATGGATTGCGAAAAAGCGGGCTGCGACCACCAGAATGATCGCGCACACAGCTCCTGTTCCACCGATAATCAGCACAGCCAAAAGCATTAAGCACTCACTTTACATTTTTACGAGACCGGAAAAACCCATGAACGCCAGACTCAGCAGGCCGGCTGTCACCAAAGCAATGGCAGTGCCTCTCATGGCCTGAGGCGGGTTGGCCCTGTCAATCTTCTCGCGCAGCCCGGTAAAGATCAGCAATGCCAAAGCAAAACCGGCAGCCGCCGCGAACCCAAAGAGTACACTCTGGATGCAGTTGTAGCCCTTCTGGATGTTCAGCACCGCCACGCCGAGAACTGCGCAGTTGGTCGTAATCAGGGGCAGATAGATCCCCAGCGCCTTGTAGAGCGCCGGCAGCTGCTTCTTGAGGACCAGCTCCACGAATTGGACAAAGGCGGCAATGACGAGGATGAAAGCGATGGTCTGGAGGTAGTCCAGTCCGAGAGGTCCCAGCACGAAGTCCTGAAGCGCCCACGTCACCGCCGAAGCGCAGGTTATCACGAAGATCACTGCTCCGCCCATTCCGCAGGCCGTGGGGATGTCCTTCGATACTCCCAGGAACGGACAGATACCAAGGAAACGAGCCAACACAAAGTTGTTGACCAGGATCGTCCCGATGATCAAAAGGATGTATTCCATAGCTTCTCCGGTCAGGAACAAACGGATAAAATATACTTTGATGTGGCAAGGTTGGAAAGGAAATTGTTGTCAGAGTTACGGCTCGACGGCTCGGATTTACGACTTTACGGCTCGCTCGGAGAGCTCGCCCCACCCAGCGAGACATACAGTCTGTATATGTTCCCCAGGTGGGGCGAGCTCTCCGAGCGAGCCGTGCCAGCAGAGAGAGCATGAATAAGTCCGTGCCAGTACGTCGGCTTAGGAGGATTTGGGACTCTTCTGTAGAAGTCCGCCATGTATTGGCCGGCGTCTGCTCCGCCTAGGAGATGCACCACCCGCAAAGACAGTCCGGAGCGGAACGGGTGACAGTTCCGGTAGTAGCGGATGGGAATCTCCGGAATTCTCACGAATTCCGCTCCAACCAGCCAAGGTCGCGCCGGGCATGTACTCTGCCCGGCGAAAACAAAGGGAAGCCGAAGAGAGATACGAAGACGCCGGCCAGACATGGCCGGCCCACAAAGAAGCGGATTCCTCCCTGTAGTAGCCGGCGTGTCGCCGGCTTTTTCCCGACCCAGTGCCCCGGTGACCGGGTGACGCCCCGGCCCGAAACTCCCGAATCATGGTCGATTCTTTCCATCGAGCGCGAGACGAGTACGGGCACGCGGAGAGCCTCGCTGAGGACGAGGACAAGGAGAACGAAAACCGACCACCGAAAACCGACGACCGATCCTTGCTACTCCATCCAGCGGAACCAGCGGACGAAATACTGGCCGGTGTAGGTGTCGCGCCAAACCAGCGCCAGGGCGTTTCGTTCGGCCACGGGTGTGCCGTTCGAGGCCAGTGCCTGCGCTGATACGACGACGTAGTACAGACTGTGCCGGAAACTGACGAGTTCCACGAACCCGCGAACAATGTCCTCCTTCAGATCGGAGCCGAC
>CAZWPN010000155.1:0-7815 GCA_964635275.1 uncultured Victivallales bacterium
AAGATCATCCTGCCCGCCCCGCCCCGCCAGTGGATCGGCGAACAGGTCGCCGTCTGGCACATGGAACTGCTGCAGATCGCGCCCGACGACATCTACCGCGCCAGCGAACTTCCAAAGTTGCATGCCGACCCTTTCGATCGCCTCCTCGTGGCGACGGCCATCGGCCGCCGCCTCAGCCTGCTGACCCCCGACGAGTGGCTAAAACGCTACCCAGTGAGCTGCCTCTGGTAACCCGGGCTCCGCCAGCAGCTTGAAATCATGTAAGGCTGGCTGAAATGGCTTCGCGGGCAGACCGTAAATAGCAACTTGGAGTTTGTCTTCCAGATAAACGCCCCTGCCCGCACCCTTCACGCCTGCCCTGTGTGCTCTCTGTAAGGTCCCCCACTTCCCACGAAAACCGCACACCGCCCACTGACCCGTCCTCCATCGTGCTACGAACGACGGCGGACAACCACCTGCCGACCCGCTGACCCCGGCGGCCCGTACCATGGTCGTATCGGTTGGTCACGCCGTCACCGATCTAATATATGCAAGATCGAGCTATTGTGAGTGAGGATCGCCGACTCTTCCGGAAAAAAGCGCGATGGTTTGTCCGTCCCCTTCCCCTTTGGGAGTGCCGAACGTGAAGTGCTGGTGCGCGACGTGAAAAAGGATCGTCTCGATCAACGACTGTTTGTCTGTCCCTGATCTTTTTGGACGCACACACGGCTGGCATCGCCATGGAATGCGGTTGAAACGGAAGAAGTCCGTCAACCGCGCCACGGCTGTCGAAGTGACGCAAGCCTTCGTGTCCTGCTGCTCCGAGGATCCTGTCCGCCAGGAATTCCCTCTAACCCCCTTCGGAATCCGCTGTGGTGGCTGATCCGTATCACTCAACGCGGCGCATGACAACATCAAATGTTCTGCCGTCACCGTCGTGCACGGCGATTCCGCGAAATTCTCCCGAGGCGGCGTTCCAGAGCAGATCCCAGGAAAAAGTAACAATGTCAGCGGTCTCGCTCAGGAGAAGGTGCCCAGAGGCATCACAAGTGCCATCGAGTGTGGAGCGTTCATCAAACTCGGTAACTACCGTTCCGGTGACCGTATCGCCGGACTGCGTCAAGGTCACAGTAGATTGGATGCCCCCTTCGAGGGACACATTGACGCCACTCTGCGTCATCGCCCAGACACCAGTCACATTGACTCGTGCAGGAGCGTCAGCGTCGTCGTCGTTGCAGCCCACGGAAAACAAACCCACACATGCCGCCACCAACACCCCGTATACACATCGAGTCCAATTCCGTCGTATTGCCTTCATTATTGTCGCCCATTGTTGTTGACTGAAAAGGGATCGTTCTCCTGATCATACGCGCATGTATCCGTTCAGGCCTGACACTATTCAGCGATCCAGGAGACATGAAGGTACTGCGTGCCGGTGCGAGAAGGCAAGGAATTACTTCCACACCCAAGGTGGCATTGCGCTGATGCCCACCCACAGCATTTCGCCCGTTGCGAGTCCCTCCACGGGCTTGCAGGGTCACACATCCCCCTGGCAGTGAAAAAGGATGATGATTGGGACGTGCTGGAACTGTCGAGGTTGCTGTGGGTCGGCAGTTGCGGTACGTTGCGGAACTTGATGGAGAGTGGGTGGCCTTGCTGGGCTGGAACGTTGCCGCCTACCACCTCAAAGGCCGGGACGCATGGATCGGCTGGGCGATAGAGCAGTTACTCAAGCGCCGTAAGTTCGTGGTTCAAAACAGTCGGTTTCTTCTCCTGACCGATGCGGGAAGCTGTCCGAATCTGGCCAGTCGCCTGTTGAGCCTATGCTGTCGCCGGTTGAGCCAGGACTGGGAGGCAGCGTTTGGCTATCCGGTACTGGCCGTAGAAAGCTTCGTGGATCCGCAACGTTTTTCGGGGGCCTGCTACAGGGCGGCGGGATGGGAGATACTGGGGCAGACGCAAGGGTCCCGGCGTCATCATCGGGACTTCTATCTGGACGATGGCATTCCTAAGGAATTGTGGGGTCACTGCCTACATCCCAAAGCGCGAAAATGGTTGCGGGCAGAAACGATGCCGCCACGGTTCGCACGTCATGAAGATCCTGCCATCTATTGCCCCTACACAGCGCCGCAATTCCGGTCATTGTGGGAACGGCTCAATCAGCTGCTCGATCCCCGCAAACGCAAAGGACGGCTCCACGGGTTGGCCTCGACACTGACGATCTGCGCATTGGCCACGTTATGCGGGGCGCGAGGAACGCGAGCCATCGCGGAGTTCGCCGAATACCTGAATCCAACGCAACTGCGACTGTTACGCTGCTACTACAGCAAAACCAGGAAACGCTATGAACCTCCCAGCGAACCGACCATCCGCCGGGTGTTGAAAATCGTGCCGGCGGCGGATTTCGATCAAGTCGTTACGGCCTGGCTTGCAGACCATGACGGTCCAATTCGTCGGCTGGCCGTCGACGGCAAGACCGTGAAAAAGGCCAAGAACAAGGACGGACGGGCACTGCATCTGGTGGCCGCCGTCACGCACGAATCGGCCCGGCTGGTGGCTCAGCGGCCCGTGGATGAGAAGTCCAACGAGATTACCGCACTGCGCCCGATGTTGCAGGATGTTCTCCTCCACGGGGTGATCGTCACCGCCGACGCCATGCAGGCGCAGCAGGATGCCGCCCGGTTCCTGACCCAGGAGAAAGGCGCCGACTACTTTCTTTCCTTGAAGGGTAACCAACCCTCCGTACAGGAGGCGGCCGGGCGGTCCTTGGACCGCGCCTTCCCCCCCTCAACCGTCGCCACAGGCCAGGACTGAAGAAAAGGAAAGCGATGAGACCGTCTTGGCAATCACCAGCTTGCTGCCACTGGCCGATCCTGCTGCGAATGCTCAGTGGTTGCTGGATATCGCGCGCGGCCACTGGACGATAGAGAACGGCAATCATTATGTGCGGGACCGCACATACGACGAAGATCGTTGCCAGGTCCGCGATCCGAACAGCGCGCGCATTCTCGCTACTTTGCGATCTGTGGCACGGTTCTTGGCAAAGAAAGGCGTCCATCGTCCCCGCACACAGCACAAGAAAACCACCCCGGCCTTGAACCGCTTCTGTCAGGCTCACCGTACGCTTGCGATCCGCTGGCTGACGACCTGAACAGGCCGGCACGACGGTCTCACAGGGTCGGCTACGGCCGAACTATGTTCAGAAATCGTCCCGCAGTCCTGCTTTCTCGCCAGCGGTCCGCCTTTCGCTCTTTCTTCGCGCCCATTCAGCCTCTTCGCACCATCCCGGCAACCTCAAAATCCCCACAGCCGCTTTCTTGACGCAGCCGTGCCGTGAGGACCAGGGCGCCGCTTTGCAACTTGCCTTGCACATCCTACCGGACTATCCTCTTCCCAAACGGAAAGGCTGGCGAACGTATGAAGAAGTGGGTGATCACCGGGGTCATTGTCGCCGCACTGGCCGCCCTGATTGTCTGGCGATTTGTCCAACTACCGAACGCCTCACCCGCCCAGAATGCCGGGCGCGGACCGGCAGCCATCACCGTCGACACTGCGACACCTTCGCGGGGCAGCATCCGCGACTGGTCCGAATTCTCGGGCTCCCTGCTGGCCGACTCGTCGTTTCTCGTCTCGCCAAAAATCACCGCCCGGCTGAAGGAAGTCGCTGTTGATCTTGGCGATGCCGTCACCAACGGGCAAACGATCGCCATGCTGGATGACGAAGAGATCGTTCAGGACGTCGAGCAGAGTCGGGCGGCGCTACATGTCGCCCGCGCCACGGTCGAAGAGATGAAGAGCACGCTGAACGTTGCACGGCAGGAATTCCGGCGCGTCAATGAGTTGAAGGAAAAGAAGATCGTCTCGGAGGCCGAGTTCGAAAATGCCCAGGCCGCCATGGAAGTCCAGACATCCCGCCTGAACGTGGCAGCCGCACTGGTGACCCAGCGCGAGGCCGCCCTCCGCTCAGCCGAGATAAGGCTGGGTTACGCCACCATCACCGCCACGTGGCGGGACGGCAGCCCCGTGCGTTTCGTAGGACGCCGGTTCGTCGACGAAGGCATCCTTATCCGGGTCGGCGACCCGATAGTCCTGCTCCTTGACCTGGACGTTATCACCGCAGCACTTGCTGTTTCCGAAAAGGACTACGCCCGCCTGAAGCCAGGTCTCGACGTCCAGGTTTCCGCGGACGGACTGCCAGGCAAGGTCTTTCCCGGCAAGGTCAGCCGCATCGCTCCGCAATTGGACGAGCAGACGCGGCAGGCTAGGGTGGAAGTAACGATACCAAATGCAGATCATGCTCTGAAACCCGGCATGTTCATCATCGCCGGAATCGAATTCGCCCGGCACGAAGACACCGTCCTGCTTCCCTTGTCGGCCATCGTTCACCGCGAAGGAAAGAATTGTGTGTTCGTCGTTGACACAGAGAAGTCCACTGTTCGCCTCGTTCCCATTCAAACCGGCCTCGCCGAGCGCGATCGCATCGAGATACTCTCCCCTGTCCTCGCCGGGCCCGTCGTCACGCTCGGGCATCACCTCCTGGCCGACGGCAGCCGGGTTGCACTTACCGGCCCGGCGGGAACCGGCGGCAAGCGGGCCGGCGGGCAACCCGGAATCGGCGGTAAGCGGCCATGAGTTTCGCGCGCTTTTCGGTGGGGCGGCCTGTCTTCATGTGCATGCTCGCCGCGATGATCATCATCCTTGGCGGCATTTCACTCGTGCGTCTGCCCGTTGACCTGATGCCGGACATCACCTACCCAACCATCAGCGTCAGCGTTCAGTACGAGAATGCGGCCCCGCAGGAAATGGAGGAACTGGTTGCCCGCCCCCTCGAAGAGGCACTCAGCTCGGTGCCAGGCGTGGAAGAGGTTACCACATCGTCATTGGAGGGGAGCACCCGCGCACGGGTGCAGATGGCATGGGGTACCGACTTGGACGCCGCCGCCAACGACATCCGTGATCGGCTGGACCGCATTCTGCCAAGGCTGCCGGACGATGCCGAACGCCCGATACTTCGCAAGTTCGACGTGGCAGCCTTCCCCATCCTGATCCTCGGGGCCGGCAGTTCCCTCGACCCCATTGAAATGCAGGATGTTCTGGAGCGGCAGGTCAAGTACCGTATCGAACGCGTCCCCGGCGTCGCCGCGGTCGACATCATGGGCGGAGTTGATCGCGAAATCCACGTTCAACTCAATCCGGAAAAGATCAAGGCGCTCGGCATCGCGATGAACACCATCCTTGACCGTGTCCGCACCGGCAACACCACGGCACCCGCCGGCGTGGTCGAGAGCGCGCACTACGATGTTACGATCCGGACGCAGGGCGAGTACGCCAACCTGGACGAGATACGCAACACCGTGGTTGCAGCCCGCGATGGTGCCTACATCCGGGTGCGTGACATTGCCACCGTAGAGGATACCTGGCGGCGTCTCACCCGACGCGTCCGCGTGGACGGCCAGCCCGGCGTCCGGCTCTCAGTCAACAAGCAATCCGGCGCCAACACCGCGGAGGTGGCCGATGCCGTGAAGAAGGAGATCGTGGCAATCAACCGCGACCTGCCGCAGGTGCACATTTCCACGATCATTGACACCTCGACCTACATCAAACGCTCCATCACGAATGTCGCCTCCACAGCCTGGCAAGGCGGGTTGCTGGCGATCCTGGTGCTTCTGTTCTTTCTTCGCAACGTGCGCAGCACGGCGGTGGTCGCCACCGCCATTCCTCTTTCCATCGTCGCCACCTTTGGACTTGTCTATTTTTCAGGATTCACCTTGAACATCATGACGCTGGGCGGCCTGGCCCTCGGAATCGGCATGCTGCTGGACAACGCTATTGTCGTACTGGAAAACATCCGACGGCTCGAAGAGGAAGGGCGCGATCCTATCCGGTCCTCGATTGACGGCGCCGAAGAGGTCACGGCGGCCATCGTATCGAGCACTCTGACCACACTGGCCGTGTTCCTTCCCATGGTATTCGTGCGCGGAATGACCGGGGTCATGTTCAAGCAACTGGCGATCGTGGTGTCCTTCTCCCTGGCCTGTTCTCTGATTGTCGCGATGACGCTCGTTCCCATGCTCGCCGCTCGTGTGCCGGTGCCGCGCACGGAGAACGGAATGCGGCACCGCGGACTGCGCCGGTTGGGCGATGGAATCGGCCGCTTCCTGAAAGCGATGGAGGAGGCGTACCGAGTCCTCCTGCGGTGGGCGCTAACTCATCGCAAGAGCGTTGTCCTTGCCGCCGCGCTGCTTCTGGCGGCGGCTTTTGCCCTCAAACCGTTCATCGGCGTGGAACTCATGCCCGCCACCGACGAGGGTGAGGTCCGCGTGGACATCGAGATGGAGCCGGGCAGCCGGCTGGACATCGTCGACGCTGTCGTTCTCCGTTGCGAGGAAATTGTGCGACGCGAAGTGCCGGAAAGTGTCGGGATGGTGGCCTCCTCTGGCGGCGGCAACATGGGGCCCTCATCCGGCAGCGGGAATATGGGACAGATCCGCGTCGCATTGAAGCCGCGCGCCGAGAGGACCCGCTCCAGCGAAGACGTGGCAAACGCACTCCGCCCCCTCTTCAAGCCGATCCCTGGAGCCGTGATCCGGACGCGTGCCGGACAAGGCCTATTCATCCTCCGAGTGGGCGCAGGCGGAGGCGATCGACTTGAAGTGGAAATTCGCGGACACGACCTGGAGATTGCCGATCGCCTGGCGGCGCAGGTACGGGCCTCCCTTCATGACATCCCGGGAATCACCGACGTCCGGTTGAGCCGTGAATCCGGCGCGCCGGAGGAACGCGTGGTCGTCAATCGAACCAAGGCCGCCGACCTCGGGTTGACCGTCACAGATATCGCCCAGGTCCTCGAGACAGCCCTGGGAGGCTCGATTGCCAGTTACTACCGCGTCGCCGGGAAGGAATATCCCATTCGCGTCCAACTGGAAGGCGCCGAACGCATGCGGTTGAGTGAAGTTCTGGGCATCACGCTCCAATCGCGCGACGGGCAGGGCATTCTGCTGCGCAACGTTATTGATACGGTGCCCGGGAAAGGCCCGGTACTCATTGACCGCAAGGATCAGGAGCGCATCGTAACAGCCTCGGCCAACTTTACCGGCCGCGACATGGGATCAGTCCTCAAAGACGCCCAGACGCGCATCAAGACAATCGCCATGCCGCAGGGATTCGAACTGGTCTTCGCCGGAGACTACGAGGAACAGCAGAAGTCGTTCAAGGAACTTTTCGTCAGCATCATCCTCGCCATAATCCTTGTTTACATGGTAATGGCGTGCCAGTACGAATCGCTCCGTGACCCGCTGGTGGTGATGTTTTCGGTCCCGCTTGCCGCCGTCGGGGTCCTGTTGATGCTCTTCCTCACTCGCACCACGTTCAATATTCAGTCCTATATCGGATGCATCATGCTGGGCGGTATCGTCGTCAACAACGCCATTCTTCTTGTGGACCACACCAACCTGCTGATCGAGCGGGACAGGATGCCGCTGATGGCCGCCATCGAGGAGGCCGGCCGCCGCCGCCTGCGGCCCATCCTGATGACCACGCTGACCACAGTTCTAGGCCTGCTGCCCCTTGCTATCGGCCTTGGAGAAGGCGGCGAGGCGCAGGCGCCTCTCGCCCGCGCTGTCATCGGCGGCCTCTCCAGTTCCACACTTATCACCCTGCTTGTTGTTCCTGTCATCTACTCTATTTTCCACCGGGGCAAATATGCTGACTGATTTCCATCGTCTTCTCCGTTCGTGGCCTGGACTGTTGACCACGGTGCTGGCTGCCGCATCGTTCGCCAACGGCGCCGACCAGGCGCCCCGCGGACAGAGCCTTACCGTGGAAGCCGCCGTGCTC
>CAZWPN010000156.1:0-7778 GCA_964635275.1 uncultured Victivallales bacterium
GGTAGGGCGAGCTCTCCGAGCGAGCCGCTGCCGCAAGGTCGTCCGCAATGGGTCCTGCCGGGAGCACTGCGCTGAGGGGAGGATCTAGGACCTTCCAGTCTTCCAACTCCCGCAGTTTTGGGCCTTCACTGCTACCTTGACAAGAGGCAGAACTAGGAGCACGCTGCACGAGAGAGTGGTATCGTCCATAGACCGGTTTGCCGGATATGGCGGCCAAGATGGCAGGTTAATTTACCCAAGGCCATCGGCAAGCGGAAGTCGTTTTCGCGGTGAAATGTAACAGGCTACGCAAGAAAGGAGTCACCC
Source organism: uncultured Victivallales bacterium (assembly GCA_964635275.1). Lineage (GTDB taxonomy): Bacteria > Verrucomicrobiota > Kiritimatiellia > UBA8416 > CAZWPN01 > CAZWPN01. The sequence continues at coordinate 307 of CAZWPN010000156.1, forward strand.
TATGGGCGACAAGAAGAGCAAGAAGGACAAGGCTAAAGGGAATCGACAGCAGGAAGCCAAACACGCGCAAGCGCTAAAGCAGCAGCAGGCGAAACAGCACCCGCGGATCGCCTGAGACCTGAGATCTGGGCCTTAGACTTTTGGCACCGGCATCGGGCGAAGTCGGATGGCAAACCTAATGGGTCTGTCTGTCAACCGGGTCATTTCCCGGGTTGTGTTTTGTGTGGACCCGTGGCGGTGGCTGGTGGCGTATCGAACGCCAGAATCGGCATGGTAGTCGGCGTGTGAGGTCGAAGGGCATCTCGCCGGCTTGGCCGTTCCCATCCCCTCGATACGAATTAGGAAAAGGATCGCAATCATGAAACAGCGCAAGATCGGCATAGCGCTCATTGTCGGTCTCATGGCCGGGGGTTGCGGGTTCCGCAACGGGGCGCCGGACGGGTCTGGAACAATTGAGTGCACCCAGGTCCAGGTGGCGCCCAGTGTTCCAGGTAGGATCGTCGCCCTGCCTGCGGCTGAAGGTATGCGGCTTCGCAAGGGGGAATTGGTCGCGCAACTGGATCCGAAAGACTATGAGCTGCGAAGGCAAGAACTCTCAGCTGGGCTGGCCCAGGCGCAGGCGCAACTGGATCTGATAAAGGCCGGGGCGCGTGAAGAGGATGTGCTAAAGGCAAAGGAACAGGTCAGGGAGGCGAGGGCGATGGCCGTCGCGGCTGCCGCCGACCTGGCGCGTATAGAGCAGGTGTTCGAGCAGAAGAGCGCCACGCGTAAGCAACTGGACGATGCGCGGGCGCAGGCGGACCGGACCGCCGCTGTGGCGTCTGGAGCAGAGCAGGTGGCGCTGCGGTTCGAGCGCGGAAACCGGCCGGAGGAGGTGCGCATCGCGCAGGCGCAAGTGGACCAGTTTCTGGCGCGGTTGGCCCAAGTTGAGAAAGCGCTGAGAGATTGCTGCCTTGTTGCGCCCCTCGATGGCGCAGTGACGACACGGATCCGGGAGGAGGGTGAGTACGTCGCGCCTGGCATGCCGGTGGTCACATTGTCCAGACTGGACGAGGTATGGGTGAGTATCTACGTTGCCGAGGACCGGCTAGCCGGCGTCAAACTGGGGCAGCCGGCGCGCGTACGCATTGATGGTGATAGCCGGGATTTCGCAGGCAAGGTCAGTTTCGTATCATCCGAGGCGGAGTTTACGCCGAAGAATGTCCAGACAGCGGATGAACGCGTGAAACTCGTCTACCGCGTCAAGGTAACCTTGCCTAATCCAGAGGGGATCTTCAAGGCGGGCATGCCGGCCGACGCCTGGCTGGGCGATGGAACGGGCGTGAAGTAGCGAAGTCATGGAGAACCCTCGCATGGCGGAGGACCGGGGCGCATGGGCGGTCGAGGCGCGCGGGCTGGCGCGGAGCTTCGGCCCGACCGTAGCAGTCCGACGCTTGGACTTGCAGGTGCGCCCCGGGGAGATGTTTGGCTTGGTGGGGCCCGACGGGTCGGGTAAGAGCACGGCCATTCGTATCCTGTGCGGATTGGTGAAACCTTCGGGAGGGGAAGGACGCATTCTGGGGATGGATCTGATGCGCGAAGCTCACCGGATCAAATCCCGAATCGGGTACCTGTCGCAGGCATTTACGCTCTACGGCGACCTTTCGGTGGACGAGAACATTGAGTTCTTCGCCGATCTACACGGTGTCCATGACTTCGAAGCACACCGCACCCTCCTGTTGGAAATGACCAGGCTAACTGCCTTCCGCCGGCGACTGGCCGAGGCGCTTTCCGGGGGGATGAAGAAGAAGCTGGCATTGGCCTGCACCCTAATTCACACCCCTGACGTTATCTTTCTCGATGAGCCTTCTACAGGCGTGGATCCCGTGTCGCGGAGTGAGTTCTGGAATCTGTTGGGCGAGGTGATCGCCCGCGGCGTGACCGTGGTGATGACTACGCCCTACCTTGACGAGGCCGAGCGATGTCACCGGATAGGGCTCATGCATGACGGGGAGATTATGGTGGCCGGAACGCCTGCGGAGATCAAGGCCCGCATGCCGGGCCGCGTCTTTGGCATCCGTTCAACTGACCCGGCAGGCGCATACCGATCCCTGCGGCGCCGGTGGCCGTCGGACCGGCTGGTGCTTAGTTCGGACTTTGTTAAACTCTGGTCGCTGGAGGGCGAGTCTGAGGCACGCGAAGCACAGCGGTGGCTTCGCGAATCGGGCATCGAAGCCGAGGCGCCTGCGGTCATTGAGCCTTCGATGGAGGACGCCTTCGTGGCATTGTTGTCAGGGGATGGGAAAGTGCAGGAGATGTGGAAATGAAGGAGCGGAAGGTTCGCTGGTTCCGGATGGGCGCCACCGTTGTGCTTTGCCTGGGGGGGCTGACCGGCGGAGGGGCCTGGGCCGGGACAGCCGTCACGAGCCGGTGCGACGAGGTTGTGCAGGCAACCATCGCGCATAGCCATGCGCGGCGCATCGCCGTGGAAGAGGAGCGGGTGGCTGGCGCGCGCCAGATGCAGGCAAACTCGCTAACCAGGCCATCGGTCGACTTCAACGCCCACTTCCTTCACTATACCGGGTTCGAAGACTTGGACCTTACACCGCTGGGACTAGGCGTTCTGAAGGCCGTGGAGGATCGTCGGGGTGTGAGCGTTGGTCTGACCCAGCCACTTTGGACGGGCGGGCGCATCTCGAGCCAGCGGCGGGGGGCGTCTTTCCTGTGTGATGCAGCCCAGGCTGCGGCAATGAAGACGGAAGCCGACGTGCGGCTGCAGGCGCAACTGGCATACTGGGGCTGGGCCATGGCTCACCATGTCGTGGCGGCGCTCGACGCGGCTGTCACCCGGATGGAAGCGCACCACCGTGACATGCAGAACCGGCTCAAGGCGGGCATGGCGACCGAGCACGAAGCCCTTTCTGCCGAAGTCCTCATGGAACAGATGCGGCTGCAGAGGAAAGACGCCGTTCGCCGTGCTGAGCTAGGTCGTTCCCGCATTGCATTCCTGACCGGGACATCGTTGCTGCCGGATTCGGTTCCAGAAGCCCCGACGCCAGAACCGGCGTCGCGGAAGGCTTCCGTCCGGGACGGGCGGGAACGGCCCGAGTGGCGGCAGCGGAGGGCAGAGGCGTTAGCTGCTGAGGCGCAGGTTCGGGCGGAGCAATCCGACTACCTGCCGCAACTGAATTTCACGGCGCGGTTTGAGGTTCAGAACCCAAACTTGCTGAGTTTCCCGCCGAGTGACAAATGGCAGGAGGATGCGTTTGCCGGCATAACGCTGTCATGGAGTCTGTTGGACTGGGGCCTGACGCGCGGGAAAGTGCGCGAACTCGCGGCTCGGAGTGCACAAGCGAGGGAGCAGATGGAGCAGACCGGCGACAGGATTGTGCTGGAACTTTGCGAGGCCCGAATCAACGCGGATAGTGCGCGCGACGGGCTTGCGGTTGCGGAACGTGTCGAAGCCAGCGCGCAGCGCAGCCTGGAGGCAGTGACGGCGAGTTGGACCAATGGGCTGGCCCGGCACGCGGAACTTCTGGACGCGCATGCGCAGCTTGCGCGTGCCCAAAGCGATGTCATCGCGGCCCGCGCAGAACTTAAGAGCGCCTTGGCCGCGTGGGAGCACGCCGCCGGGCCGGGAGCGGCCGATCCGCATGACTGAAAAGCCAACAGACTTACCGGTTGATCCGGCCATCGTTGTCCGAGGCCTGACGAAGCGGTTCGGCCACTTCACTGCTGTTGACAGCGTAACGTTTGACGTTCGCCGCGGTGAGATCTTCGGGTTTCTGGGACCGAACGGCGCCGGCAAATCCACGACCATCCGCATGTTGTGCGGGCTTCTGGCCTCCAGCAACGGGGCGGCGACCGTAGACGGATACGACATCAATCGCGATTCCGAAAAGATCAGACGGCGGATCGGGTACATGTGCCAGCGATTCAGCCTGTATAGGGAACTCACGGTGGCTGAGAACCTGCGGTTCTTCGGTGGGGTCTACGGATTGGGTGGTGGGCGGCACTTGTCGGCCCGCGTGGACGAGGTGCTGTGTCAGGTTGGGCTTGAACCGATGCGCGGGCATCTGGCCGGCACTCTTTCAGGGGCCTTCCAGCAAAAACTGGCCTTTGCAGCCGCCATTATTCACGAGCCTTCGATCCTGCTGCTTGACGAACCGACCAGTGGCGTGGATCCGCTGGTCCGGCGTCTGTTCTGGGACGCGATCCATGCCATGGCCGAACGTGGCGTGACCGTTCTGGTTACAACGCATTTCCTTGACGAGGCCGAGTTCTGCGGGCGGATTGCCTTCATCAACGCCGGCCGGCTGGTGGCGGTCAATATGCCGGCCGTGTTTCGCCGGGAGGCCGTGGACGAGGACCTGTTCGAAGTGGAGTCTCCCGCCTTGATCGGGGTCAGAGACCGGATTGCAGGACTGGACGGGGTATCTGCCTGCACATATTACGGATCCCGTCTGCACGTGTTCTGTGCCCATGGCGCCCATGATGCCGGCTCACTGGCGCAGGCGCTGCGGAGCGGGAATGTCGCCGTTCGGTCAGTGAAGCCGGTGGCGCCTTCGATGGAGGATGCGTTTGTGCGGTTGGCCCAGCGAAGCGGCGCCGAGCCTGGCGGGCTGGAGGCATGACATGAGGCGTTTCATGGCTGTCTTCACAAAGGAGTTCCGGCAGATAAGACGCGACTGGCCGTCGCTCGGTCTTCTGATCTTTGTGCCCGCCATGCTCCTGGTGATGTATGGGTATGCGCTTTCGTTCGATGTGAAACATATCCGGGTCGCGGTCCGGGACTTGGACCGCACGCCTATGAGCCGGCGCTTTCAGGACAGCCTGTTCCGGAATCCCTACTTCAGCCGCCAGCAGTCCTTCCTTCGCCTGGAGGACGCCGATGGTCTGCTCAACCGTGGGCGTGTACGGGTCGTCCTTACGATTCCGTCTGGCTTCGATGCGGCTCTTGCGCGAGGTGACGAGGCGGTGGTACAGGCCATGGTTGACGGGGCGGATGCCAATGCGGCGGGAACGGCCATCGGCTATCTGGAGGCCCTGGCGGCGCAGGAGACGTACCGGCTCCGGCGCGATGTACTCCAGCGGATCGTGTTGCGCACGGAGATTCCATCGGTCCATGTGGAGGCCAGGGTCTGGTTCAATCCGGAACTCAAGAGTGCCAGTTTTCTGGTGCCGGGGCTTATCGCTATTCTCATAATGCTCGCTGCAGTAATTGCCACATCGCAGTCCATCGTCCGGGAGAAGGAACGGCAGACGATAGAGCAGTTGAGGGTCTCCCCGCTGCGGCCCTGGGAACTAATCATGGGGAAGACTCTTCCGTATGTCATCATCTGCCTTTTCACCACGGTCATAGTCCTCCTGCTTGGCTACATTCTGTTCGGGGTGGAGATTCATGGATCGTTCGTGGTTCTTGCCGGCACCACTCTGGTTTTCCTGGCGGCGGCGCTTAGCATGGGGGTCCTTATCTCGGCTGCCACGGATTCGCAGCAGGTGGCTTTCCAGGTCGCTGTGCTGGCATCCATGCTGCCATCCATCATTCTTTCCGGATTCATCTTCCCCATCAACAACATGCCGCCTCCGATCCAGTGGATCACACTGCTGGTCGTTCCGAGGTATTATGTTTCGTCACTTCGGGCCATTGTCCTGAAGGGCGCGTCGTGGGATGCCGTCTGGTCTGACCTGGCGGCCATGGCGGCGCTCGGGCTGGTGTTCAACATGCTGGCCATAATCAGGATGCGAAAGGCAACATGAGTCGGATGTTCTATCTCCTGATCAAGGAGTTGACGCTGGTTCGCCGGGACCCGCGCCTGCTGGGCGTGCTCATCGCGGCGCCGGCGTTCCAACTGCTGATCATGGGATTCGCCTGCCGTACCGACGTGCGTGAAATAGCGCTCGGAGTTCGCGACAACGACCACTCCTGGCATAGCCGTGAGTATGTTCGGTCCGTGTCGGCGTCCGGTCATTTCCGCGTCGTTCCGATGAGCGGCATCGAATCCCGGGATGCGCATGAGCTGGTCCGCGGGCGCATCAACCTGCTCCTTGTGATTCCTCCGGATTTCGACCGGCGGCTGCTCTCGCTGCGCGAGGCGCCAGTCCAAGTGATCGTGGACGGGACCGACAGCAACTTCGCCGTTCACGGGCTCAACTATCTCCAGAAGGCGACGCGAAAGTACTCTGACGGATTGATCCGGATAGAGGAGGATCGCCTGCGCAGGGAAGGCATTCCGCTGCCGTCCATACGCATGGAGGCTCGGGCGTGGTTCAACCCGGACCTGACATCAACCAGCTACATGGTTCCGGCGCTGATGGGCGTGCTGCTGCTGGTGACCACGATGGTGGTCTCCAGCATGGCTCTAGTCAAGGAGCGCGAGGATGGAACGATCGAGCAGGTGATTGTGACGCCGCTGCGCCCCGGCGAAATGGTGCTGGGCAAGCTGTTGCCTTTCGTGGTCGTTGGTTTCGTCGAGATGACCATGGCGCTGGGCGTTATCCGGCTGGTCTTCGGACTGTCGCTTCGCGGAAATGTCGCGACGCTGTATGCTCTTTCCGGTCTTTTTCTGCTTACGACGCTTGGCCTCGGACTGCTGGTGTCCACGTTGGTCCGGTCCCAGCAACAGGCGATGATTGTGGCGGGTTTCTTCATCACCATGCCGTTTGTGCTGTTGTCGGGGTTCATCTTTCCAGTGGAGAACATGCCTGTGTTCTTTCAGCATCTTTCGGCATTCATTCCTCTGCGGTACTATCTGGACGCCGTACGCGGCCTGTACCTCAAGGGCATCGGCTGGTATGATCTCTGGACCGAGGCCGCGATGCTGGCCGGGTGGGGCCTGTGCATCCTGAGCCTGGCGATCCTGCGGTTTCGCATGCGGCTGGACTGAACCGGCGGCTTATACCGATACTGCGCCTTGAGATCAGCGTTTGGGAACTGCCGCGGATCGGCAATGTGCATGGCCGTCAGTCCGCATAGCACGAGGGCAAATGCAGACGTGACGATAGCGGTTCTTGTGTTCACAGCGCCAAAGGCTGCCGTTTGCCGTCCGATATGCCAACGTTTGATCAGGCGAACCCGGCTTCCTCGATCTTGATCTTCTCGACACTGGTGCTGGTGGCGATTGAGTGGAGACGTGCGAAGAGGCCATCTTTTGCCAGTAGCGAATCAAAATTGCCTTCCTCGATGATCCGGCCTTCGTCCATGACCACGATGTGGTCGGCATTACGGATGGTACTGAGACGATGGGCGATGACCACCACGGTCCGTTTTTTGCATAAGACCCCTAAACCCTGCTGTACCATCCGCTCGGATTCCGGGTCCAGGGCGGATGTTGCTTCATCAAGGATGACGACTTGACTGTCCGTCAGCATGCAGCGGGCGATGGATAAACGCTGCCGTTGTCCTCCGGATAACTGGCTGCCGCCTTCGCCGACCTTATGTTGCAGTTTGTCGGGGAGTTCATTGATGAAGTCCCAGGCACAGGCGTATTGAA
>CAZWPN010000157.1:0-7632 GCA_964635275.1 uncultured Victivallales bacterium
CGAGGGAAGTTGATTTTTCTCGGGGCGAATGGTAGAAGGCCGCATCGCTACCGGAACGGACGTTGAACCGAGCCGGTGATATGGCGGATGTTTCACGCGACAAGTGTGGGGAGATGGCAATGGCAAAGCAGAAGACAGGGGCAGCAGCAACAGTGAAAGTGGATCTTCCGTATGGCAAGGGAGATACCTCGTGGTTTACCCAGGCGCGGTTTGGCATGTTCATCCACTGGGGGCTCTATTCCATGCCGGCCCGGCACGAGTGGATCCGCAACTGGGAGCGCACCACCGACGAGGGGTACCAGAAGTACTTCGACAACTTCAATCCCGACCTGTACAACCCCAAGGAGTGGGCGCGCCTGGCGCGCGAGGCTGGGATGAAGTACTTCGTCATCACCACCAAGCACCACGAAGGGTTCTGCCTCTGGGATTCCAAGCAGACCGATTACAAGGCGACCAACACGCCTTGTGGCAAGGATCTGCTGCGGCCGATGGTCGAGGCTTTCCGCGCGGAAGGGATCCGTGTGGGGTTCTATTACTCGCTGATTGACTGGCACCACCCGGAATTCCCTATCGACAAGATCCATCCGCAGCGCGATGACAAGGAGGCGCGGGAGAAGGCTAAGAAGCGCGATGTGCGCAAATACGCCGAGTACATGCGCCGGCAGGTGAAGGAACTGCTGACCCAGTTCGGCAAGATCGATGTCCTGTGGTTCGATTTCTCCTATCCGGGTGAGGACGGTAAGGGGCATCAGGATTGGGAGTCCGAGAAACTGATCAAGATGGTCCGGGAACTGCAGCCGGATGTGATTGTGGACGACCGGCTTGATCTGCCCGGCGTGGGCGACGTTGTTACACCCGAGCAGTTCCAGCCGCGCCAAAGGCTGATGAAGGAAGGCAAGCCGGTCGTCTGGGAGGCCTGCCAGACGTTTTCCGGCTCTTGGGGGTATAACCGGGACGAGGAGAGTTGGCGAAGTCCGGAGGAATTGATCCGCACGCTGGTGGATTCCGTTTCCAAGGGCGGCAATCTCCTGATGAACGTCGGGCCTACGTCGCGCGGCCTGTTCGACTACCGCGCCGTGGAGCGGCTCCAGGCGTATGCGGACTGGATGCGCTACCATAGCCGTGCGATCCATGGCTGTACGGCGGCGCCGGAAGGGATCAAGTGTCCGCCGGACTGTCGCCTGACCTATAATCCGCAGACACGCCGGATATATCTGCACCTCTTCGCATGGCCCTACAAACACGTCGCGGTGGACGGCATGCCGCCGGTAGCCTATGCACAATTGCTTCACGATGGGTCTGAGGTTGCGTTGCGCGGACTGGAAGATTGGCAGAAGGACAAAGCGGTTCTGGCCGGGAACCTTGCAGAATCCGTCAGCATTACCCTGCCCCAGAAGCCGCCGAAGACACCAGTCCCCGTCGTTGAATTCATGCTGAAATGATTCGCGGCATTATTCTGGACCTGGATGGCACCGTGTACCTCGGCAACATCGAGGTGCCGGGTGCCTCAGCTTTTGTTACGAGCTGCCGGTCGGCCGGGATCCGCTGCCTTTTCGTGACCAACCGCGCCAACCGCACTCCGGGCGAGGTGGCGGAACAGATCCGCGGGTTCGGTATTGCGTGCTTGCCGGAAGACGTGTTGACATCAGCGCAGGCAACAGCCAGGGCGCTCAAGCCCGGCCGGGTCTTCTGCATCGGCGAGGCCGCGCTGGTTCAGGCGTTGACCGAGGCAGGGTTCCATATCTGTGAAGAGCGGCCGGACTACGTGATTGTGGGGTTCGACCGGACATTTGATTACGGGAAACTCCGCAAGGCGTGTTCGTTCATCGGTGCCGGGGCGCGTTTCGTTGCAACCAACCCCGATCGCGCCCTCAAATTAGACTCGGGGATTACACCGGGGACAGGCGCGATCGTGGCCGCCGTCGAGGCCGGCAGCGGATGTGCGCCGCTGGTAATCGGAAAACCAGGGCGGCTGATCATGGACATGGCGCTTGAGACGATGGGAACGCGCGCGGAGGAGACGATCGTCGTCGGGGACAATCTGGCCACGGATATGCCTGCCGGCGCGGCGGCAGGCATGCGCACTGCGCTGATCCTTGCGGGTGTTTCGAAGCGGGAAGATGCAGCCTCATCCCCTGTTCGGCCAACCTGGGTGGTGGAGGATTTTGAATCCCTTTGGATGGTGGTTGAGCAGTTGAACAGGCCCGTGCCGGACGCCTCGTCATCGGGTCGTAATGTGGGGTTCACTGCCGGCGTCCACTTTGGGGGCCGTGTTTCTTCTGTCGCTGGGTGGTTGATGTCTCAAGCTGCGGGGGGAGGCCCGCGGGATGCGCAATACTGGATCAGGACCTTGGATCTGAAGCGGCACCCCGAAGGCGGACACTACCGTGAGACATACCGCGCTGACGAGTTGATCCCGGCGCAGGGGTTGCCCGAAAGGTTCGGCGGCGCCCGCTCTTTCTCGACGGCCATTTACTTTCTTCTGGAGCGCGGCGAGTACTCCGCCTTTCACAGGATCCGCTCCGATGAAGTCTGGCACTTCTATGATGGTTTTCCGCTTCGTTTGCATGTGCTCGATTCGGATGGCCGACTGGAGTCGCCTTTGCTGGGGCGCGATCCCGGCTGCGGGCAATGTCTTCAGGCGGTTGTTCCGGCCGGCGCTTGGTTTGCGGCAGAAGTTGAGGGTGGCGGGGCGTTCTCACTGGTTGGCTGCACCGTGGCGCCCGGTTTCGATTTCACCGATTTTGCGTTGGCCTCCGCCAGTGAACTCGAGGCGGTGTTTCCGGGGCAGCGGGATCGTATTGCCCGCCTGACACGTCAGCCATGACTCAGGAGAAACTCAGGTTAACCGTTGACGACGTGGCCTACGGCGGGAAGGGAGTGGCGCGTCATGCGGGGAAGGTGGTCTTCGTTCGCGGGGTGCTGCCGGGTGAGGTCGTGGACGCCCGGATTGTGCGGCAGACAGCGCGGTTTGATGATGCCGAACTGACGGCAGTCCTGGAAGCTTCGCCGCAACGGGTTGCGCCCGCATGCCCCCTGGCCGGGCATTGCCCTGGGTGCCGGTATCAGCATGCAACCTATGCGGAGGAATTGTGCCTCAAGCAGAAACAGTTCACCGATATGCTGGTGCGAACCAGCGGCGTGTCCGGTTCGCTCTGTAGTGCTCCACATGGAAGTGCCCGTTCTCTCGGTTATCGCAATAAGGTCGTTCTGCATGCGTTGCGCGAGGGTGGAGAAGGCCCGCCGTCGTTGGGTTTCTTTGCCGAGGATAATCGGTCTGTCTTAGACGTTCCGGATTGTCTGCTGGCTGCAGACCGGATTCGGTCCCGTCAAGCTGAACTAAGAAGCGATGCCGGGTTTATGGCGTCACTGGTTACCCACAACAAGGTCACGGTTCGTGAAACGGAGGCCGATGGGGTGACACACTGGGTTGGAGCGTCGCCGAACGGGGGTAGGCCATGGCTTATGGAGCGGACCGTGATCGGCAACGTCAAGGTTCCGCGCGGATGTTTCTTCCAGGTCAACCAGGGAGTGGCAGATGAACTGCTCCGTCGCGTGATGGCGTTGGTGGGGCAGATTCAGCCGAAGGCGGTGTTGGACCTCTATAGTGGGGTGGGCGTGTTTGCGCTGGCTGCAGCCATTGCAGGGGTCCCGCGCGTGAGGGGCATAGACTACGACGGGCCGGCGATCGAGGCCGCGCGACTCAACGCCAGCCTTCTGGCCGAAGGTGCCGATGTCGGGTTCGTGGCTGGCCCCGTTGGCAGGCGGGTTACTGACGTTCTGCGGCAGTGCTCGCCGGACGAAACGTGCGTGATCGTTGACCCGCCACGGATGGGCCTCGACAAGTCCGTTCGTGATCAAATCGTCCGGCACATGCCGGCGACGGTTCTGTACGTCTCATGTGCGCCGGACACGCTGGCCCGTGACATCGCGCATCTGATGGGATCCGGGTATGCCGTCATGGGCGCGACACTGCTGGACATGTTCCCCAGGACTTCGCACTTTGAGTCGCTTGTAGTGCTGCGGAGAGCCTAGCACGATTCCGTCGATGTCTCTCGGCTGTTTTCTCCCGGGGCGATTGCGGCCGCCGTGCTATCGCCTGTACGTGCCGTAGATCTCCGCCTTGCCAAGTATGTGGCCTTCCATGACTTTCAGGATCTGCGCCTTGGTTAGGCCGGCGGGCTGGTCGGTCAGGATATCCAGCGCATAGAGTTTAATGAAATAGCGATGCGTTTTGCCTGGTGGTGGCATGGGGCCGTCGTACCCCAATTTGCGCGAATCGTTTCTTCCCTGCTTGGCGGTTCCCAGCACGATCGGATCTTTCTTGATCTTTTCTGGAAGAAACGAGGAGCGACCGGAGATATCGTACAGAACCCAGTGGACCCAGGTGCCCGCCGGCGCATCCGGGTCATCGCAGATGAGCGCGAAGGACACCGTGCCGGTTGGCGTACCAGTCCACGATAGCTCTGGCGAGACATTGTTGCCTTCCATTGTGAAGCGGATCGGGATCGGATCCTGATGCTGAAATGCCTTGGCCTTGAGCGTGAATGTCATGTTGGTTCCTCCTTTTGGTGAAGTAGCAGGCACCGCCACCCCCTGAGTTGACAGCATGATAAACATGACGAGAAAGACAGCAAATCCGAGAGATGTCTTCATAAGACAGTGCATGCTCCTATTTTAAAACATAACTACTCAGGTGTTCAGAAGGCAGAATTCAGAATCAAAAACGCATAAATCATCTCTCACATGGCAAAGAAAGACAGGCCTCCTGACACCTGCCACCTGACTCCTTACGCCTTGAACTGGGCCTGCGTCAAGCTCCGCTTGCGTTTGCGCACTGCATCGTCCATTATGGGTCACTTGGATAACCTTGGCGGATCTCTCTGAAATGCCGCATTTGGGACAAGATGCTTATGACATTTGAAGAACTTGGCTTGCCGTCGGCGCTCGTCACGGCGCTTGGTAAGCAGGGCATCTCGGAGCCCATGACCGTCCAGACTGAGGCTGTGCCGGTGCTTCTGGCCGGCAAGGATGCCTATCTGAACTCAGAGACCGGCACAGGCAAAACGCTGGCGTACATGCTGCCGCTCTTCTGCCGCATTGATCTGGCCCTTGGCGCTGCGCAGGCAATCGTGATCGCACCCACCCACGAGTTGGCCATTCAACTCCAGCGGCAGGCGTGTGACCTTGCACAGAACTCCAACATGCCGATTCGAACACTGCTCCTTATCGGCGGCACGATGCTGCAGCGGCAGGTCGAAAAGTTGAAGAAGAAGCCGCAACTCATCGTGGGGTCCCCTGGCCGCATTCTGGACCTGATTGTTGCGGGCAAACTCAAGGTTGAGGCGGTGAGAAGCGTTGTCCTTGACGAGGCCGATCGGTTGCTCGGCGGCGATAGCCTTGCGAGGGTGCGAAAGATCATACGTACGGTTCCGCAGAATCGCCAACTGGTCTTCGTGTCCGCTACCGAACAGCCTGATTGCACGCTCGAGGCGTCTGCACTGGCGCCGACGCTGGTTATGCTTCGTGCTTCCGTTACCCCGGTGAACGCCAACATTGAGCATCTCTACATCCTCTGCGAACAGCGGGACAAGCCGGACCTGCTGCGCAAGCTGCTTCACGCGTTAACCCCGTTGCGGGCTATTGTGTTTGTCCACAAGAACGACACCGCGGAAGTCATTGCATCCAAACTGGCATACCACAAGATACCCGTGACCGACCTGCACGGCGCGTTCCATAAGGTCGAGCGCAAGAAGGCGATGGACGCGATTCGCAGCGGTGACGCGCGTGTCCTGATAGCCTCAGACGTCGCGGCGCGAGGGTTGGATATACGGGATGTCACTCACATTTTCAATGTTGATGCCCCCACAGAGAGCAAGGCATACCTCCATAGGGTGGGGCGGACCGCTCGCGCCGGTGCGAAGGGTTGTGCTGTAACGCTGATGAACGAACAGGAAGTCCGCCTGGTTGCCCGTTATCAGTCTGAACTTGGCATCACGATGACGCGTGTGCGCGTCCGCGAGGGAACGGTTATTCCGGCGGGCGCTCGTTATGACGGCGAAAAGCCGCGCGAACGTGAATGTCGCGCGGACGATGGGAGGCGCTGATCATGAAGCTAAAGCAAGGCCAGATCTGGAAAAAGGACAACGCCTGTATCCGCATCGTCCACCTTGAGCGGTTGCAGGTTGGGTACAAGACCATGTCCGACCCTGCTGCCAAGGATGGAACGCATCACCAGGCATCTAAGAAGGAATTCTGTCGTCTGCTCAAGGGCGCAACGCTGATGTCCGGTGAGCCGTGCGTTCCACGGTAGGGCAAACCCGTTTGCACGTCTCTGGAATGTCGGCATCGGATGCGAACTCCCGGCAGACCGGGTGATGGCGAAGCAGCGTCGCGACGCCAGGAAGATGTAGAATGACTGTACGAACTAATGCACACACAAGGAGGCTGAAATGGCGTTCACATTGAAGCTCGGAGCAAAGGCGCCGGCGTTCAAACTGCCGGCAACGGATGGCGGAACCTACGAACTGGCGGACTTCGACCAGGTAAAAGTGCTGGTCATCTTCTTCACCTGCAACCATTGCCCTTACGTTGTAGGTTCAGACGAGATCACCCGCCAGACGGCTGAACGGTTTGCCCCGCAGGGTGTTCGTTTCGTCGGCATTAATTCCAACAGCCGCAACACCTATCCCGAGGACTCTTTCGATCACATGGTCGAGCGGATTAAGCAGCACGGGTTCCCGTGGGTCTACCTGCACGACGAGAGTCAGGCGGTGGCCCGAGCCTACGGCGCGTTGCGAACCCCGCACTTCTATGTGTTCGACTCCGAACGAAAGCTGATCTACACGGGGCGCGGCATCGACAGCCCCCGCGACTCATCGAAAATGAAGGTCAACGATCTGGCCAACGCACTGGAGGACCATCTCGCCGGGCGCCGCCTGCGCGCGCCGATGACCAATCCGATCGGCTGCAATGTGAAGTGGGAAGGCAAGGATGCGCACTGGATGCCGCCGGACGCCTGCGACCTTGTCTGATCGAACAGAAGATCTCCGGGCGGATGGTTCGGGCTAAATCATCCGCTCGATGGACGCCCGCTTGGCCTCGTAGGCCTTGCCAAACCCGAGGGCGATCGCCTGGTCGCACAGAGACAACGCCCGATCAAATTCTCCCTCATCGACCGCCAGCGCGATCCCCCGCTCGAACAGACGGATCGACGGGGCGTATGTGCGGAATCCCTGCGACGCTTCTTCCCGTGCAACCTGCAGGTAGCCCTCTGCCTTGGCCACGGCCTCGCGGCAGCCTTCGAGGTCGCCGCACCGGAAAGTGTCCTCAGCCAGAAGGTCAAAGAGAAAGAACTTCACCGCGTTGGGGATTGAGCCGGCCCGCCCGATGAAGTTCATCAGGTATTTGCTTCCCTTTTCCGCTCCGCCTTTCAGTGCCTCATCGTGCCCTTCCATCAGGTTGGCAAGTATCTCAGTAGGTGTCTTCCGGACAGGCTGGATTCGGTCGGCCATCGGTGAAGGTTGCCAGAAGGGGGCAGGAACCGCAAGAGAACATCGCCCCCCCATCAATCCTGGCCGAAGCGCTGTGCCACCGGCGGGACCCATTGCGGACGACCTTGCGACAGCGGCT
>CAZWPN010000158.1:0-7387 GCA_964635275.1 uncultured Victivallales bacterium
TTAAAGCGGCTTCTTCCAGAAGTGGCCCTGCCGGGAAGATGAAGGAGCCGAACAACCGTGTTTACGGATAGGCTCTAAAACTCCGCCAGCAGCGTTCGCTGTTGCGGGTGCGTGAGGTGACGGTTGATTTCCAGCAACGCGGGGTAACTGCTGGCCGGGAGAATGGCGGCCTCGATAGCGGTGGTGCGTTGGATGGTGATCAGAGTCCGGCCGTCGGGTAGTTTGGAAAGGTGCACTGCCACCCGGACGCGACCCAGGCCGTCCGGCAGAGTGTATTCTGTTTCCGGCGGCAGCACCGGCAGGTTGCGCACACCTGCGGGCAGGATCACGAGGCAGATCCATTCGCTCTCTCTGGGTTGTGCCACCAGCAGCGGATTGGTGCGCTGGTCGGCGCGCAGATTGATCACCGGCCTGCCGGCGTCGGGCAGGAGGAGGGTCATCGTCTTTCCCTCGCGTACGGCATAGCGATCGTCTGTTACCGTGAAACTGCGAAAGCCCGGGTAGGTTTCCGTGGCGGTGATGAGGTCGCCGACGGCCACAGCGGACTGCGAAACATCCGCCACCAGTCCCTGGAAGTGACGGCGCCGGTCTTCCGGTTGCAGTTCCTTGTACTCCTTGCGGAAGTCGCTGCAGGCGCTGCCGAAATACCAGTTGGTGGTGGTGATGGTTGCGCGGCCATCGGCTTCCAGCGCGATGGTCCATTCGGTGCGGTCACGATTCCGGTATTGCGATGCCACGGCCACGCGGCCGGTCTGGCCTTCCAGCGTGAAGAACGGATGGCGGTCGTTCGGCGTGGCGCCGGGTTCGGCGTACTGGTCGCTGTCGTTGAGATAGAGGGTCTTGCGCTTCTGCGTGACCTTCACCAGCACCTGGTCGTACAGGTTGATCTGTGGTGTGGTCACGAACGGATCCAGCAATGCCGGCACGAGGCGCGGGGCGCCGGATGCCAGCACGGGGTCGGCATCGATCCCGGCGGCGCGCAGCATGGTGGCCAGCAGGATGGCGCGGTCAGCGGCATGGCCGTAGCCGTCGGCGAGTGTGCGCGCGGCCGGCGTGAGGCAGGAGGGCGGCAGTTCCAGGAACGAAGGGCCATCTTCGCGAATGGATTTGGCAACGTCGTTGCGGATGGCCCTGATGCGCGCCTCAGGGTCGCGGAGGTTGCGCACCAGGGACCGTGCCCGTTCTTTGACGGGCGTGTCGGCGCGCATGGCGCGATGGAAAGCCTGCCGCAGTTCTTCCGCGTAGCAACTCCACACGCCGGCGGAGGCCAGCACGGCAGGGCGGTAGACCGGCCATGGCGGCAGGTCCTCCTCGGGTTGGATGGCCGGCAGTGGCCCGGCCTCCCATCGGCGCACGATGGTGTCGGCGTTGGTTGTGCACGACATGCGCAGGGCTTCGGCGTGGCGGGTGTCGGTCCACAGTCGGAGGTTGCGGGGGGCGACCAGCTCCAGCACCATGGCGTCGGCCGGATCAAAACCGCCAAACGGGTGTTCGAGCGAGAAGAACATCGCGTCCTTTTGAGTGCGGCGGACCGTGGTGCGGATGACGCTGCCAACTTCGACGCCGGGAAGGCTTACGACCCGGATCTTGCCGGCCGGATAGCGCGAGGCACCGGCGACCCAACCCGCGTCCATGAGGTTGATCTCCTGGGGCGCCACTGTCCGCACGGCGCCGTTGCGGTTCGAGACCGTGGCTTCCACAAGTTCCGCCATCTGCCAGGCAGGGTTGAACGGCATTTTGATCTCCGAGAAGCGTTTCTTTCCGGCGTAGGTCAACACCTGCCGCACAGTGGTGCGGGTGGCGGTCCAGGCACGCGCAGACGTCAGTTCGATGCGCAGGGTGTCCGCGAGGACGCGCACATCGGCCTGCACTGCCGCGGCGGCGGTGAAGATCGGACGGTGGCGAGCGGCAAATTCTATGTCGCGGAGCGATTGCTTAAGGTCCGCATATTCCGCGGGCGAGAACTCCGGTTGCGTGAGCAGGTAGCGGAATTGTCCGGTAAGCGTCTGGTTGGTCATGCTGGTGGACATGAGGAACTCGACGCCGGAGCGCTGGATGCGCGCTTCGGGCGGCAGTTGCCGCAGCGCACCGACTGCGCGGCCGCAGTTGATCTCGACGGTTTCATCCACGCCGCAGGCCAGTTCGGTGACAAACGGATATCGGCGTCTTTCGAGGGAGGCGCCGCCCGCCAGCATGTTCACGTAGCCGATGGAGTTTCCCAGCCATGGTATGCTGAGGAGGGTGACGCCATCGCCGGCCACGGGGTAGTCCTTGACGCGGCAGGAGAGTGTGGCGGTCAGGGGCTCTGCGGTATTCTGGAGTTGCTCGGGTGTGAGGCGGAAGGCGGTCATTTCCGCTCCGGCGAGGCGGGACTTAAGCAGCCCCTCGAAGAAACGGCGGCGCTCCTCGGGTTTCGAACGCAGGAAGCTGCCGCGGTAGGCGGTGTCGTTGATCCCTTCAAAATCGATGGTGATATCGAGCGCGAGCGTGCCTGCCTCGTCGAGCGTGCCGCGTGTTCGGATCCGCACGAGCTGACGCTCGGCGGGCGGGACGGCAGAGACGCGCAGGACATCGCCGGTCGGGTTGGCGACGAGGTAGCTGCGGTTGCAGAGGTAGGCGGGGAAAAGGTCGCGGGTGTTCTCGTTGGTCGGATCCATGAGCAGATAGTCGCCTTCGGGTTTGACCACGGCGACGATTGCATGGTTGAAATACGGCACAGGAGCTTCCGGGTCCATTTTGGCGCCGACGTTGATCAGCACGGGGTAGGCTTCGAAACCGGCCAGCCGAAGCATGGCCACCAGCAGGGCGGCCTTGTCGCGGCAGACGCCGTAGCGGTTGCTGAAGGTCATACCGACGTCGTGCGGCTCGTAGCCGGGCGCCACGTTCTCCGTGGTTATGCCCATATAGCGGATGTCCTGCGAGACGAACTTGAACAGCGCGCGGATTTGTCCGTCGCGGTCCGTGATCCCAGCCACGAGGTTGGAGACGGTGGCGCGCATTTCGGGTGTTACGGCATCGAGGCGCGGCTGGCAGAGTTGTGAGTACCAGCGCGATATTGTGGGCCAGTCCGGGGTTGTGCTGAGAAGGATGCGCTGGACTACGGTACGCAGGGCGGGCATGTCCGGCTCGGGAAACATCTGCGGCACGTCGCGGATCGTCCAGCCGTGGAGCTGGCGGCCGTCCGGCAGTGTGGAGGCGGCATAGGATACGGTGTTTGAAACCGGTGCGCGCAGGTGGCGGTGCAGGATCGGCCGGTTGGTTGGGGCGGCGATCTCGTACGTGAAATTCAGGATCGGCGAATCGCCCTCAAAGATGCTGTAATCCGCCCAGGTGTCCGGCACGCGGGACTTGTAGGTGCTGTGCAATGCAACCAGATGGAGGACATCGTTGATTTCAAGACCGGGGATGGAGATCTGGAATATCTTGTTGTTGGGGTCGTAGATGTTGGATCCCATCTGGCCGGGATCAACCATGACCCGGCCGTTGCGCGCGGGGTCGATGGGGTTGCGGGTGCCGTCCGGCTTGATGATCTCCGCGCGCAGCACGGTGGCCGTGCCGTATGCGGTCGGGAGGTAGAGCGAACGCGTGGCATTCTGCCGCCGGCCCTTTTCCGTGAGTATCTTTGTGTACTCATCGTCGATCATCACGGAGGTGCCGTCCGGATGGTAGGCTTCGCGGATGAGATCCTCCACGAGTACGGTGTCGGCATCTGGGAAACGGTTGGTGGTGGCATGGGCGGCGCGGGTCATTACCTGGTCGGGATCGGGGAGGGGACCGAAGGCAAGCTCCGGTGGCAACTCGGCAGCCGACAGGGCGGCACAGCCTATGAGGAGGGAGATGAGCGCGGCACGCAAGTGGAGTTGTGTTCGCATAGGACTCCGATTGTCATCGTTGTGTCGCCGCTGCTGTCGGTACACCTGCCGCATTGCGGCACTCCAGCGTCTGAAGCATTTGCGTCGGCGACTCGTTGGCGGGCATCATCTTCCTCTCGGCGGCTCAAGCCAAGCACGAATTCGGAAAGACTGGAAGAATGGAAGACTGGAAGGATGGAAGAGTGACCAAAGGACGCCCGGGCCCGGTGGCTACTAAGTGTTCTGTTTTTCCTTATTTCAACAGGGTTCAGAATCGGTTGACGACTACGGCGACGACTACGGATTACGAGGGAAACTCCGAAATCGTCGGCCGAAATCGTCGGCCGTAGTCGTTCACCGATCCCGTTTCACGCAACTATTGATCGCCGCCGGCGAATGCATCGTCGGCCTACAGAAACGCACATCGATCTGTAGGCCGGGCATGTACTCTGCCCGGCGGAAATTCGCCCAAGTCAATGGATCGCAGATGCGCCCGGGCCCCGCCTTGGATGGGATTCTAAGAGTGACAAGCGATCCGTGATGGGCGAACATGGCCGAACGGGGTGATGACCCGCCCAGAGAGCCGAGAGCAGCGGAGTAATGCAAGGGATTGCGACAAGATGTCTCTTCTTCCGCTGAGAAACTCCGGGGAAACGCGTCAGATTTCGACGTGCGCTGCAACTAGGGTCTGATGGAAGCAAGGAGGTCGCCGATGCAGACGAGAAGTTTCGATCAGGTGTACAAGATTTCAATCCGCGCCGCAACGGCCTTGTTCCGCTATGGTCTAGCGGCGGCATGCCTTCTTGCTGCCGCGTTGGCGGATTCCGCCGACACGGCTCGGACCAACGACATCCGGAGACTTGTCGACCGCCCGATAAGTCAGACCAATGCCAGCAGCTCCGTTCGCGCGAAAGACAAGGCCGTCCAGAAGCCGCCCGCGGCGGAAACGCCGAAGCCGGATGCCCGGAAACTCGGCGAGTGGCACAAAGAGGCAATCGAACTGCTGAAGAAGAAGGACTACGCCAAGGCGATCGAGAAATACGAGGAGATCATCAAGGTCACGCCGACGGATGCCGGGGCGCTTTACAACCTCGCCTGCGCATACGCGCTCAACGGCGACAAGGCAAGGGCGCTTGAACGGCTGCGCCAGTCCCTTGAAGACGGTTTTGTGAGTTTTATCCACATCGCGCGCGATCCGGACCTCGACAGCCTGCGCGGGGAGGCGGCCTACAAGAAGCTGTTCGCCAGGAAGGAGGAGTACCAGCGGCAGGCGAGCGAACGCGCGGTGCGACAGATTACCGAGAATCTGGCGCGGCAGAAGATCGACGCCAAGGCCTACAAGTCGGTCTACGACGAGGATCGCCGCTTCGTCTATCTCTACGCCCAATCCGACGAAGAGTTCGCCGTGGTGCGCCGGGGGCTGGAGGATTTCGCGGAGTGCCTCTGGCGCGGTCTCTTCGATCACATACCGGACCAGCCGCTGTACATCGTGCTCCTGACCCCGGCGGATTCCCCCAAGGCCATGCCGATAGGCGTGGGCGGGTTCTTTAATCGGGACAATAACATTTTGTACTGCGCCGAACGAACTGCTGCCAAGCTGCTTCAAGCCAGCGTTGTGCTCCACGAGTTCACGCACGGTTTGCACTGGGCCGACCAGTTCGTCCGCGAGCAGGATCATCCGATCTGGATCACGGAAGGGCTTTCCACGCTGTTCGAGACTTCCAGGCGGGAGAACGGCGTGCTGGTACCGTTGCCCAGCTATCGGATGTCGATTATTCAGCAGGCTGTTAAGAACGGCCGATCGGTACCGTGGAATGTCTTTACAAAGATCAACCAGTCCCAGTTTGTCGGCAACGCAAACCTCTGCTACTCCCAGGCCCGGTGTATGTTCTTCTATCTCAAAGAAAAAGGGATGCTCAAGGCATTCTACGACGAGTATACGAAGGCATCGAGTTACGAGGGCGACAAGTCCGGCCTGGAGGCGTTCGCGGTGGTCTTCGGCAAGCCCGCCGCCGCGGTCGAGCGCGACTGGAAGGAATGGATGCTGAAACAACAGATTCACGTCTTTCCTTTCCTGGGCGTGGTGACGGAGGAAAAGAATCAGCGGCTGGTCGTCAAGTCCGTGGTGCGCAAATCCGCCGCCGCGATGGCCGGGATCCGTAAAGGCGATGTGATCGCTGCCCTGGAGGGGACGCCCATTGAGACCCGTGATGACCTTATGGAAGCGGTGGGCCATCACAATGTGGGCGATGTGATTGAAATCCAACTTGAGCGGAACGGCGATCCGTTGGAGGTCAAGGCCAACTTGGTTGACCGGCCCGAAATGCAGACGCGGCCGAGCGACAGGTCTAAGCAGACGGAGGCGAAAGACCCCTACATTGGCCTTGCCGTAGGCGAATCGGACGGGGATGTCAGGGTGCGGGAGGTGGAAAAAGATTCGCCGGCCGAGAAGGCCGGAATCGAGCCCGGATGGCGGATCTTGAAGCTCGGAAAGACGGACATCAAGACCATCCGCGATTTCCTGACAGAGGTGAATAAGAGCAAGCCCGGGCAGATCGTGGAGTTGACGATCCGCAAGACCGACGGAACGGAGGCCGTTCTGAAACTGGAGACTGGTGCAATTCCACCGGCAGATGATGGCAAGGATAAGGATAAGGACAAGAACAAGGAATAAGGCCTAATGAACTCAAAACATTGCTTTGCTCTCACGCTCACCATTTGGTTGTGTGCCGCAGGAGCATGGGCTGGCGCCGTGCCTGTCCCGGAACAGGCAGAGTTGCTCAAGCTGATCCGGGCCCAAGTGGATTACGCCGCGCTTGCGCCGGACGTGCGCGCCGGAACGCCGCGCCCAAGCGCCAAGCTGCCGCCGCTTGGCAAGGCGGACGCGGAGGCGTGGCGGCAGGCGCTGTGGACCGCCTGGACCGAACAGGTTAAGGAGACACGCAGTCCGCAGCAGATAGAACTGGGGGACCCGTGGACTACCGGCAAGGGCACCGTCGCCGCGACGTGGTGGCCGGCTTCGGGCAAGAAGCAGGCGCTGGTCATGCGCTACTTCACCCGCGTGTTCGGTCAGAAGCCCGAGGGCGGCTGGCCGCTGTACATCAACCTGCATGCGGGCGGGAATAACCAGGCGGACAATAATCGTTGCTGGGCGCTGACCCGCTCGCAGTACGCGATCGGGACCGGTCTCTACCTCTGCCCGCGTTCCTTGCGGGACCTGGCCGAGAGCTGGTACGACCCGATCAACTATCCCCTGCTCGACCGCATCCTTGCCGAAGCCATGGCGCTGTGGGACGTCAACCCGGACAAGATATACCTCATGGGCTTTTCCATGGGCGGCTGGGGCGTGATGCACCTAGCACCCACGCTGCCCGACCGCTGGGCCGCGGTGTCGGCCAGCTCCGGCGCGGGCTTTGTGGGCCCCACCGGGCGCGCCGCGCCGGACAACCTGCGCAACACGCCCATCCTGATACAATCCGGAGGCACCGATCTCGCCTTCGGCCGCCTGCCGCTGTCCCGCGCGTTCGCCGCCGCGC
>CAZWPN010000159.1:0-7326 GCA_964635275.1 uncultured Victivallales bacterium
CACCGGACACGACGGTATCGCGTGCACTCTCTGCCGTCAAGGCAATTGGTGTGTCTGGGGAAGGCAATTGGTGTTGCGTTCCGGCCGCCGCAGTGCCATCCTCGCCGCGTGAAGGCGACTGCCCCCAACATCGAAGTGCTGACGCCGTCCTGGAACCAGCATGAATTGCTGGACTCTGGAGACCGCCGCAAACTCGAGCGCTTCGGGCCCAATCTCATCGTCCGCCACGAACCGAAGGCATGGTGGCGCCCCTCACTACCAGAATCCGAGTGGCGGACCGCTGCCGCCGTTCATGATGCGGATGGAGTCTGGCACTTCTCCCCCAGGGCCACCATGGAATGGACCATGGGGTATGAGCGGCTTACCCTTCAAGCCCGCCTCACTGAGACGACCAAACATGTTGGTGTTTTCCCGGAACAAATGCCGCATTGGCAATGGATTAGAACTATCGGAGAACGATACAGCGGCAGACCGCTGCGAATGCTGAACCTGTTCGGCTACACAGGAGCGGCTACACTGGCAGCCGCCGCGGCCGGATTCGCGGTCACCCACGTTGACGCCTCCAAACCGGCAGTCGCCTGGGCTCGATTTAATCAATCGCTGAGTCATCTCGACAAGGCGCCCATCCGATGGATTCTGGACGACGCCATGAAGTACGTCGGCCGTGAGGTTCGCCGCGGACAGCGCTACGACTTGATCGCGCTCGACCCGCCGTCATTCGGGCGCGGACCAAAAAGCGAACTCTGGAAGGTGGAAGAAAGTCTGCCGGAACTTCTTGGCCTCTGCCGGAAACTTCTGAGCGAGAATCCGGTCGGCGTCGTCATGACACTCTACTCGCTGGAAGCCTCCTCGATCATGCTAGGGAACCTGTTGCACGAAATGACTGCGGGACTTGGCGGCTCGGTTCAGATCGGCGAACTTGCCCTTCGCCAAACGCATGGCGACAAGTTCCTTCCCCTCTCCCTTTTCGCACGGTGGGAAAACCAACTTCCTCGCGCGAGCGCATAGCTCCAAGTCTCGCATGGTGACATCAACGGAACTTTTTTGCGCCAGAGCGAGGATCAGGATGCGGCCCTGATCCTCGGATGGAGAAGGCAGAACTCCTTTGGCGGCCCCGTGTGCGTCCTTTGTTTGCGGCTCGCTCGGAGAGCTCGCCCCACCCGGGGAACATGTAGAGACTGTATGTCTCGCCGGGTAGGGCGAGCTCTCCGAGCGAGACGCTGCCGCAGGGCTGTCCGCAGTGATGCCCTCCTGTAGCACAGCGCTTAGGCGAGGATTTGGGGTGTGGAACAATGACTTGTCATGCTCCGTAAGCGATGATTTGGAGACGAAGCAAAGGCTTGACGATGGGAACCGGGTTGGCCACAATCCGCGACGACTTGGGCGACTCGCGCCCACTCGCGCCGTTGGCCGCCGCGCGGGAATGTCACATCGCCCTCGGAGGGGTGGCAGAGTGGCTGAATGCGCATGACTCGAAATCATGTTTACCGAAAGGTAACGGGGGTTCAACTCCCTCCCCCTCCGCCATTGACCGGCTCGCTTCGCTGACAGCGTGGCCATGGACCACTGGATATCCTCCTCTGATCAGGCTTTCATCCGGGTACTGTAAAACACAATAGCGCCGGAAGCCATACCGCCGAAGCGACCATCCTTCCACCCTTCCATTCTTCCGAATTTTCATGAGACATCATTCCTGTTGACGCCGCACTAATAATCTACAATATTGTACACAATGACTGACAAAACAACCCATTGGTAGCCCTGAAGGCGATAGAAGTAGGATGGGTTGCTGACGGCAGGAAGGGATGCGTATATGAGCCGAGTATTGAGTGCGGAACGGCGGGCGCAGGTGGAACTGGAGATCGTCCACCGAATATCTCAGGCGCTGACCCATCAGCGCGATGTTACCGCCTTCCTGAACGAAGTGCTCGACATCATGGAAAACGAAATGGGGTTGTCGCGCGGCACCTTGACATTGCGAAAACTTACGTCAGACGTCTTCATTATTGAAGCGTCCCGTGGCCTCTCCAAGGATGAACAGAAGCGCGGCCAGTACAAGATCGGCGAGGGCATAACCGGACGCGTAGCCCAGACCGGAGAGGCGATCATTGTTCCGGACATCACCAAGGACCCCAACTTCCTCAACCGCACCCTATCCAGGAAGGACTCGCCTGCAGCCTTCATTTGCGTGCCCATTCTGCACAGGGGGCAGGTCATCGGAACCATGAGCATTGACCGCCCGGTGGCGCCAGGCGATGAACTCAAGCGCGACCTGCGCTTCCTCAAACTGGTGGCCGACATCCTCGCCGAAGGCGTCGCCCGAACGCGCGAACTCATCGAGGAACGCGAGAGCCTCATGGCCGAGAACCAGCGGCTGCGCCGCCAGTTGGGAGACCGCTACACTCCCAGCAATATTGTGGGGAACTGCAGCAGCATGCGTCTCATCTATGAGCAAGTCGCCCAGGTAGCCGGCAGCACGGCCACAGTTCTCGTCCGAGGCGAATCCGGCACCGGCAAGGAACTGGTGGCCAAGGCCATCCACTACAGCAGTCCTCGTCGCGACAACCCGCTGATCGCGATCAACTGCGCGGCGCTCCCGGAGAATCTGGTGGAGAGCGAGCTCTTCGGCCACGAGAAAGGCGCCTTCACAGGAGCGGTCGCACAGCGCAAGGGGCGATTTGAACTGGCGAACGGCGGCACGCTATTCCTCGACGAAATCGGCGATCTGGCTCCCGCGGTACAAGTCAAACTCCTTCGAGTTCTACAGGACCGAAGTTTCGAGCGTGTCGGCGGCGACAAGACGATCACGGTCAACGTCCGACTGATTGCCGCCACTAACCGCAACCTGGAAACTCAGATGAAAGAGGGCCGTTTCCGCGAGGACCTCTACTACCGGCTGAACGTCTTTCCAATCCATCTGCCGCCTCTAAGGGAACGGCGATCCGATATCATGCTCCTCGCGGACCACTTTGTGCAGAAGTACAACGGGATGTATGCCAAGTCCGTCAAACGCATCTCGACAGCCGCCATCAACATGATGATGGCGTACCACTGGCCCGGAAACGTCAGGGAACTGGAGAACTGCATCGAGCGGGCCGTTTTGACCGGCACCGACGACGTCATTCACGGATACATGCTGCCGCCATCGCTTCAGACCGCCGAACAGACTCACACTTCCGTCATCCCGTCTGAAGGCGCCAGCCTCGCCGAGATGGTGGATGCCTACGAGCGCGAGGTGATCATCGACGCCTTGAAAAAGCATCGCGGCAATGCCACAGCGGCATCCCGGTTCCTTCGGACAACCCAGCGCATCATCAACTACCGCATCCAGCACCTGGGCATCGAGGCTCGCAGCTTCCGTGGGTAGCCGGCGCCGGGCTTATGTCCGGCTTCCGCCTGCGCGCATTCTCGCCATGACACCCCAAGAGGCATGCGATGGCGCTGCGTTGTTTCGATCCGACTGTGTTTGACATGCACTAGCTGGTTCGGATACTCTCCGTCCGTTCTCGCGGGCGATTAGCTCAGTTGGTTAGAGCACTACCTTGACATGGTAGGGGTCACAGGTTCGAGTCCTGTATCGCCCACCAGCACGTATTCTTGGCCCTCAGCTCCGTGAGTCCTGTCATCGCTCGTAACCGGCGCGCGGCGGCAACACCGCCGGCTGACCAATCCTGTGGTCGTTTCCTTGCTACGGGAGCCGCACCTCAATAGCCACACGGTTGTTGGACGGGCGGACGTCGGCATGTCCGTCTATTGCGGCCTCGCACTCGATCGAGACAAACCCACCGGAGCGAAGTTTTCCAGCGCCGACCGGCACGGCCTGGCTGACGGACTGCCCAACCGCAACATCGGAGAAGACATACCCCATGTCGACACCATCCAGACGTACTGCCAGGCGCAACCGCCGCACAACCTCGGTTCCTCGGTTCTGCGCGGAGACAAACGCCTTCAAACTGTCACCGACCAACTGCACGAGCGGCTCCCCTGCTGCCACATCGAACACTCCAGGTTTGTCGCGCTCCACCAGTCGCCCAATGTCCAATACACCGTTGCCGGTTTGCGCATCCCATCCGGGCGCACCAACGTCGTCGGTGCATCTGGCCAGCAGACTTGCCACATCGCCGGGCGTCAGTTCCGGTCGCTGCCCCAGGAGCCATGCCACAGCACCCGAAACGAACGGCACGGAGGCAGATGTGCCGCTAAAGGGAGACAATCCGCCATTGGCGCCCGCCGCATAGACCCAGAGACCGGGCGCCACAATGTCCACTTCCGGGCCGCTGTTGGCAAAATACATGTGCCGGCCCGAGGCATCCACCGCCGAAACGGCGATCACACCGGGGTAGCGGGCCGGGTAGTAGATCTCGCCCGTCCCATCATTGCCGGCGGCGGCGACAACGACAACGCCCTTTTCCAACGCATACGCGACGGCATCACGCAGCATAAAGTCGTCACCCATTCCGCCAAGACTCATGCTGATCACCTGGGCGCCGCCAGCCACGGCATCCATGATTCCCCTGGCCGCATCGAATGCATTGCCATCGCCCTCGCGATTCAGAACCGGTACGCTCATAATTGTGGCCGCGGGCGCAACCCCAAGCGCGCCGTCCGCCGTCCGGCCAACGATGAGCGAGGCCACGGCTGTGCCGTGGATGACCTGGCCCGCAGGTCCGGACTTTGTGCCGCCGGACAAGCGGCCTACCTGCCCCTCAGGAATGGCCGGGTGCGAATCCATGGGCGTATCAAGCACGGCAACCTTCACCCCGCGCCCCCAGTCGCTGTTGTCCACATCCAATCCCAACCAGCGAAGTGCATGAGGCCCGAAACCCACCATGCCGGCGGCAGCCTCAGGCGGCGCCGGGACGGGCGGAGAATACACCCGGTGGTTCATTCCCATGGCCACCGGCATCGGCGAACCCGCCAACGCATCCGCCAGCGCCTGGTCGCTCGGAGAACGCACGCGAATCGCGTTCCTGCCATCTATCCGTCCCAGAACCTCGATCCCGTGCAACTTGGCAGCCTCCAGAAAGGCATCCCTTTCCCTGGCGCTATAGAACGCCAGAACATGCTCGCCCGGAATCGCATCCCGCTGCCGATCCGGAGCGGCAGACTCAACCCCCGCCACCGGCGATGACACTTCACGCCGAACCATGCCGGGGCGCGGGCGGACAACAAATGCAGCCGGCTCCGTGATCAATGGATCCGATAGCGTTGCCGACAACGTCCGCGCGGCAGGTCTCTCAACCGGAACCCGTGCCAATTCAGGAAGGGGTGGGTTAGGCGGCGCCGGATAGGGCTCGGATAATCGGCTGATCAGCAGCCATCCGAGCAACGCCATGGCACAGAGTCCCAGCAGCACGCCGTAGAAGAGCGACTTCATTCCTCAGGGACCGGCAGAAAACGAAGAGACCGATCTGAACACCCAACCACAAGAGCGGAACGGCCTGGAACAAATGCAACACAGGTGGCGCGAACACCAGGAAACTCGAAGCTGTGAAACATCCGGCCCTCCGCGACGTTCCACAAGAAGACAGCATGGTCCCAACTGGCCGACACGACCGTTTTACCATCACCATCGAAATCAACGCCTGCGACGTTGAACGTATGCCTTCTCAGAACGTGTAAGCAGGCTCCCGTCGCGCGGTCCCATATGCGCACGGTACTGTCTCGGGACCCAGAGACCAGCCGACTGCCATCCGGGCTGTAGGCCACACATAACACACCCTCGGCGTGCCCATCCAGACACAGCAACTCCTCTCCGTTTTGCGCATTCCAGACACGGATCAAACGGTCGTCGCCGGCGGTGGCCATTTCGCATCCGTCCGGACTGTACCGAATACAGCGCAACGGGCCGCACCCTTGGATGCCGAATCGCGCCCTGACTGTGCCATCCGCCACCGACCGCGAGACGAGTGTTCCAATCTCCGTCGCCGTCAAAACATGCTCGCCGGCTTTGTCTACGTCGAGGGACGAAACGCCGCCCGAACGTTTCTCCACGTCGGCCCATAGAAGCTCGCCCGTTCCCAGATCCCAACAGACGATCGACCCGAGGCGACCGCACGCCACCACACGCCCCCCGTCCGGCAGAAAGGCTACATCCATCACACCCATTTCGTCTGCCATCACTGTCCTGAACGGTTTAGCATCATCCGTGCGCCATAATGCAAGCATGCCGTCGGCACCGCCAGAGACTATGTATTGGCCATCCTGTCGAACCGCCAGCGCCGTCACCTCTCCGGCGTGTCCCTGCATCAAGCGTATGCCCTGCCCCGCCGGAGCATTTTGCCCCGCATTTGCCACCGCGCCGTGAGGCTCAGGCATCGCGACATCGCTCTTGGCAGTGACGGAACCGCGCCCGACACCAGCCATCTTGAGAACACGAAACACTGTTTCCCTCTCCCTTGGCGATGCTTCACCATCCGCCTCGATACAGGACCCGAGCCAATCCTTGAGCCCTGAATGGATCCGCCGCTTCTCGGACTCAGTGAGATGACTCGACAATTCATCGAACACAGCAAAGAAGGTTGCCCCCTCGAGGCTGGTGAACGAGGCTAGCAGTTTCTCGCCAACCTCACTTCCGAACTGCTTGTGAAGCCATGCGTGTTCCGCAGACCGAAGCCGCTCGTCGGCAGCCACCACCCAGAAGGCACAGGCGAACAGGAACTCCTGAGCGCCTTCCGAAAAGTCCGAAGCTCGAAATGGCACTGGTCTCATAGAGATGCTCTTTCGCTAGAAGAGAATGCCCACTCGCCGACAAGACCGCAAACACACCTGGCAGACTTTGCAAGGAAGGGGAGAGAAAAATCCGCGCCACAACGGCCCGAGTTCTGCACTTGAAGACCGTTGCGCGAAGAGCCGGCAAAACGATCATTGCCCAGAAGACGATCAAGAGAACAGACGATGTCAGCGGCTGCCTTCATTCTCCTCCCGTCCAGTCCAAAGTACGTCCAATGGGTGAAGATGCTACCCTATTCCCGCCGCAAAGGCAACATGACTCATGATGACAAGGGGAAAGCGAAGGTCAGACAAGTATTGAAGGCAATGGCGAAATGGAAATATGAAAACCATCTGGGTATCCCCTTTACTCTGGCGACGAGATTGCTCAATATGCTCAGCTAGAAAGTCACGGAGAGGGCGGATGGCTCCGCTCGTCCTCGGATCGGAAAGGCTGAAAGGTGGGGAACCGCCGTGCAGCACCAATTGGATCACGAGAAACTTGACGTCTATCAGATCGAGCTGCAGTTCGTCGCGTGGTCGACGGACCTGATGGTTGAACTGTGCAATTCGGTTGCGTCGAAGACCCGTCGCATTGCCGAAACCTGTGACCAT
>CAZWPN010000160.1:0-7288 GCA_964635275.1 uncultured Victivallales bacterium
CGCCACCTGGCACATATCGAACTGTGGGACAGCGGAATGGCCATCGTGGCGCGGATTCGCCGCCCGGCGTTCGGCATGCTCTCAACGGTGCTCTATCCTCTGCTCGACATTGCAGCCCTTGCTGGCGGTCTCTTTCTTTCGCTGGCAATTGTCATCGCCGGGTGCGACTTCGGTACGCTGAAGAACATGTGGTTTGAGCGTCTACCGATCTGGCTTACGGTCCCGTTCCTTGCCGCATGGTTCGGCGGCGCGTATCGTAGAGTATGGAGCCGTGCGAGGATTTCGGAGTATTTTGCTCTGGCTGCTTCTATCCTGGGTGGCGCACTTGTGTCCGGGGGTGTCACCCAAATCCTGGGAGGAGTCGGTACGCGCGCTACCGTTTCGCTGGTTGTAGTGTTCGGTTGTTTGACGGTCCTCGCGACGTGTGGCATGCGGGCGTTCCCCCGGTTCGTCGAAGACCTGATGACATGGTATCGACGAGTGCGGTGGCGCTCTGATGGTGAAACAAACCACGTCATCGTCTTCGGCGCCGGTTTTGCCTGCACGCTATTCCTGCGCTCTAGCACAACATCATCGCCAGTCGACAAGCGTCAGCGGGTTGTTCTTGGGCTTGTGGATGACGACGTCAATCTGCATGGGCGTTATGTCTTCGGACACAAGGTGTTGGGCGGCATGGATATCCTAACCGACCGAATCCTGGCCGGTGGCGTCCGTGAGGTTGTTCTCACGGAACCACTGGACGAACGCCGTCGGCAGGAATTGGAGAAGGCGGCATCCGATCACCGCTGCCGTATACTGGAATGGCGTGCGGAATTAGTCGCTACCGACGTGAATCCTGTGAAATAAGAAACCGCAACAGCCTGTGGTTTGATGAATGAGGCCGCCTATCCCATGGGCGGCCTTTTCAGTTTCCGGGGCATGCTGACGGCCAGACGCCAAGGGCGCAGAAACCAGTACAAGGCGCGCAGTCCTGCCGGCAGTCTGAACGAACACCAGTCACCGTAACTGGGTGTGAAACCCAACACGATCAGGTGGCGCAACCTCAAAAACCAGGAGTCCGCCAGACGGAGGTTCATGGCCAACTCCGTTCCGGGACCCCTCGGAGCGGTCTCCAAAGTGATAAGTCGCCGGACAAAGGTTTCCGCCAGTGCATCAGCTGTTTTGTCGTCTGGCGGGAGTCCATCGGTCTCTGGTGTTCCCGCGCCAAGAAGTCGCCGGCTTATCCGCAGAGCAACACCGACACTTCTAACCGATCCGCAGCGGCGGGCAACGGACGCCACCTCGGACCACTCAATATCCGGAAAACGATTCACGAGTGCGGCGATGTCCGCAACCCATTGCAGTCGACTCCACCCGTGCTTGGCGCCGTGGAGCGCCAGGAGTACCAGCAGATCTGCTGGCCGCAGGGTTGGGAACGATCGGTCGCCGATGGTAATTCGTCCTCCGCGGGCCAAGAAAGCGGCAGCATCCTCTGCGGGAGCGAAATGGCGTGGCACAATCCATGGACTGACCTCCAGGCTGAACGAACTGTCCACCTTCCGCAGTCCCTGTCCCCATCCGCCATGAATCTGCCGGGTCTCCTGCCAGAGATCAAGCGTTTGCATGCGGCAGAACCCGTTGGCCGTCAGGACCTTCAGGGCGTTTGCTATTCTGGACTCCGGTACCAGAAGGTCCAAGTCCTCACATGGACGCAGTCCCGGGTCCCCGTAGAGTTGAGCAGCCATCACAGGGCCTTTAACGGGAAGCGCCGGGATGCCCGCATCGGAAAGCAGGTCCAACACACTGGCTAACTCAGTCAATAAGAAGAGGTTGCGTGCCGTTGTCATATAGGCGGCCCGATGAATCTCATTGCGGACCGATTCAGGAACGGAAGCGCAGGTGTTAAGAGGCTGCCACAAGACTGGTTGTATTCGGTGGCAGCGCGCGAAGTCGGCAACGTCGCGCCAGTCGACGTCAGTATGAGGTGTCGGTGCGGCGGTGGGTGCGGAACGAATGCCGGCGGCCAGAAGATCCAGCACAAAACGAGGTGCAGTGGTGAATTTCGCTTCATGGGCCATAGTGATTTCCGAGTCTACGGCTAAGGACAGCGCCCGGGCAATGACTTTTGTCCGCGAGAACGGAGTTGCCTGTATCGAGCATTCCCTATAATCTGCCCTGCAGTTGATGTGCGGCCATGCGCCGCGGACAGAGTCGTGTCAGAAAACTCAGGACAGGAGTCTGAAAGTGAGCGTTCGAAGCGAAGTTATACCGTTTCTGCTGGTTGCTTTGGGTGTCGGTGCTCTGACGGCTATTGGGTGCAAGGGATTCAATCTGGCCGCAGTTAAGGCGACGATGGCCGGGGCTGTCGTGTTTCTGGCACTGGCGTTCTATATGCTATACTTCTTCCGTGATCCGGAGCGCACAGCCCCGTCGGATCCAGATGCAGTGGTTTCAGGCGCGGATGGTGTGATTGCCCAGATCACCCCACTCAGCGCGGTTGACTTCCAGCGCTGTGCCCGGTTCTCAGGGATGAAGGACACGGGCCGGTTTGGCAATAGCGAAGTGGTTCGAATCAGTATCTTCCTCAGTCTTTTTGATGTACATGTGAATCGGGCGCCTATCGGTGGGACGTCCACATTCTTGGGGTATTTCCCTGGGAAGCACATCTTCACGTTCAAGGAGAAATCCTCGGACCACAATCAGCACAACTCAATTCTGATCGAGAACCAACGGACCGTATGCCTCGTCAACCAGATAGTCGGGCCCGTGGCGCGTCGTGTCGTCTACTGGCCCGATCAGGACAAGCCTGTGACGCTTAAGATTGGAGATCCGTTTGGAATGATGAAGTTCGGGTCGCGTCTTGACATGTACTTCCCAAAAGGTGATGTGAACGTGCTTACGCATGTGGGTGACGTTGTAAGGGCGGGCGAGACTATCGTTGCCCGGATCGCGACCAAGGAGGGTGGCCGGTGAAACAGGATGACCCGCAAAACGCCGAGCGGTTGCTGAACATCCGCTCCTTGCTGCCGACCATGGTGACGCTCTGCGCTATGTTGGCGGGCTTCATCAGCATTCTGGTGACCATTCGCGGAACTATGGCCGTTGATCCGGAGAAGTTCTACAGGTTATCGGCCAAGTTGATCATGTTGGCGATGATTCTCGACGGACTCGACGGAAACCTCGCCCGATGGCTGAAGGGGCAGAGCGCCTTTGGTGCGGAACTTGATACATACGTGGATCTTACTGCGTTCGGGATTGCCCCGGCTGTTCTTATCTTTGCCGTTTCGCTTCAGAGTCGCGATCCTCTGTGGCAGGTGGCCTTGCCGTCAGCGGTAGCTTTGTCGGGCGTTGTGAGGTTGGCCCGGTTTAAGGTCAAGGATCCCCTTCGCGGGCAAGGGGGGTATGCGGGGTTACCCATCACGGCGAATGCGGGATGGGTGGCAATGTTTGTCTTCATGAGCCTGGCACTGCCGCCGGAACGGTCCTCGCTTGAGCACGGACTGCTGTCTGCCTTCTTCCTGACAGGAATCCTCGTCTTTGTAGTATTGCAGGTGACCTTGTTCCGTTACCCGAAGCCCACGAAGAATGCCGTGATGTTTATTCCTTGTATCATTCTGGTCTCCATGCTGTTCTGCCCGGTGGAGCGGCTTCAACTGATCGCCGCAGTTATCATGCTGGTTCTGGGCGTGACTTACATTGCGATCGGTCCGCTGTTTGTCAAAGGGGTGGAGGCGCGCAAAGCCCGAAAGGAAGCTCGTCAGAACGGACAGGACAATGACGCAACTCATGATTCTTGATCAAGTTGCCCAGTATCTGGAGTTTCAGATTGACTCGGGTGTCAAGACGGCATCGGTGTCCCCGGAGGTAATCGCAGCCTTGAGCACGCAGACACGGACAGGTTCTTCGGTCAGGCGTTCCTCATGTGCGGCTTTAACTCCTGCGCCCCGTCCCGTTGCGCCCCGTCCCGTTGCGCCGGTCCTGGCGCCAACATCGTGTGTGTCATCCGTAGGGGCGACCTCGGAACTTGGGCGGATGGCGGACCGCATCGCGGCATGCAGGCTGTGTTCGCTGCACCAGGAACGAACCCGCACGGTTCCAGGCCAAGGGTGTCCTGCGCCAGAGATCCTTTTCGTGGGTGAGGCGCCTGGCGCGGAAGAAGACAAGCAGGGGCTTGCTTTCGTGGGCGCAGCCGGGCAGTTGCTTACCAAGATGATTGAGGCGATGGGGTACACGCGGGATCAGATTTTTATCGCGAATATTCTCAAGTGCCGCCCTCCGAATAACCGTCCGCCGCTTCCCGAGGAGATGGCCACCTGTCTGCCATACCTCAGGGAACAGATCGGCATCTTGAAGCCCAAGGTGATAGTGGCGCTTGGTGCTACGGCGGTGCGCGGCCTTCTGACTGTGGAAACCAAGATATCCGCGTTGCGGGGGCACTGGTTCACTTTTGAGGGAATCGACCTGATGCCGACGTTCCATCCCGCCTACCTGCTCCGGAATCCGTCGGCTAAGCGCGAAGCATGGGATGACTTGAAAGCTGTCCTGACCAAACTGGGGCGAACTGCGCCGCCAGGCAAGAAGCCAATGCCTTAGCCTTTGCGAGGACCCGCCATGGACGACCCGGAGCAGCCTGCGAAACCAGAACCGCAGAAGGGGCGAGACGCCGCCGGGGATGCCGAAGTGGTCCAACCGGAAGGGACGTCGCCGGCGGCGGAAACTGGTGCCTTGGTGCTGGCCCGCCATGTCTTTCCATCCCAGTTACCGGTGATTCCGCTCAGCTCACGCCCGCTCTTTCCAAAGATGGTCGTCCCCATGGTGTTTGAGGATGACGCTCTCAAGAAGCTGCTCGTTCAGACGGCCAAATCCTCCTCGAAATTTGTGGGCATGGTGCTGCGCCGGACGGACGACGAGAATGACGCCGCGAAAGACCAATACGCCGGCCTGTTCTCGCTCGGGGTTATAGCGGAGATTGTCCAGATCGCCCAACTTCCGCCGGATGGGCCGATTCAGGTGCTATTCAGCGTGCTGGAACGTTTCAGGATAGAGGCGGTGATCCAGGTCAAACCGTATGTGATCGTCAAGCCCGGCTACATCATTGAGACGGAGATGGCGGCCAACCCCGAACTCAAGGCCTACGCTCTGTCCGTCATCACGAGCATCAAGGAGCTTATTCAACTCAATTCCCTCCATAAGGAGGAACTGGGCCTTCTGATGTCCCAAGCCAATATGGGGGACCCGGGTCGCCTGGCTGATTTTGCAGCAGCCATGACCACTGCCGACGGCAGAGAACTGCAGGACGTTCTGGAAACTACCAGCATACGCGCGCGACTGAAGCGGACGCTCTACCTGCTGAAGAAGGAAATAGACATCTCTCGCATTCAGGTACGTATCGGGAAGCAGATCGAGGAGAAACTCACCAAGCAGCAGCGGGAGTTTTTCCTGCGCGAGCAACTCAAGGCCATCAAGAAGGAACTCGGTCTCGAAAAGGAAGGCAAGGAGGCGGAAATAGACCGTTTCCTCGAGCGCCTCAAGAAACTCAAACCGTCGCCGGAGGCGCAGGAGCGCATCCAGGAAGAACTGGACAAGTTGCGCCTCATAGAGCCTGTTTCGCCGGAGTTTACGGTAAGCCGGACATACCTCGACTGGCTGACGATTCTTCCCTGGGGCGTTTTCACGAAAGATTCGTATGACATCAAACGTGCGGAGCGAATTCTCAACCGCGATCACTATGGCTTGGACGATGTCAAGCAGCGCATCCTGGAGTTCCTTTCAGTCGGCATTCTCAAGGGGAACATTGCCGGGTCAATCCTCTGTTTCGTTGGACCGCCAGGCGTAGGCAAAACCTCGATCGGGCAATCCATTGCACATAGCATCGGCAGGAACTTCTACCGCTTCTCCGTGGGCGGCATTCGCGATGAGGCGGAGATCAAGGGGCATCGCCGGACTTACATCGGCGCCCTGCCCGGCAAGTTCATCCAGGCAATGAAGGTGTGCAAGAGCGCCAACCCGGTGATCATGCTGGACGAAATCGACAAGATCGGCGCGAGTTACCAGGGCGATCCGGCCTCGGCGTTGCTGGAAGTGCTGGACCCGGAACAGAACAGGGATTTTCTCGACCATTATCTCGACGTTCGCTTTGACCTATCCAATGTCTTCTTCATCTGCACCGCGAACCAGCTCGACACGATACCGCGCCCGCTGCTTGATCGCATGGAAGTAATTAACCTCGCCGGCTATATCCTGGAGGAAAAACTCGAGATTGCGCGCCGCTACCTCGTCCCGCGGCAGACGCACTCCCACGGGATCAAGAAGGGGCAGGTCAAGATTACCACCCCGGCCCTTCGCGATATTGTGGACGGGTATGCCCGCGAACCGGGAGTGCGCGGGCTGGAGAAGCATATCAAGCGCATCTTGCGAAAGACCGCGCGGAAGATCGTGGATGGCAGCGTTCAGCAGGCCAGGATTGACCGAAAAGATATCCCGGATCTCCTCGGCAAGCGGATTCATACCGATGAAAACTACTTCAAGAAACCCCGCCCGGGAATCGTGATGGGCCTCGCGTGGACAAGCATGGGCGGTGACACGCTCTTCATCGAGGCCACCCGGATAAACACCGGTAAGGCGGAGTTTAAGCAGACCGGGCAGCTCGGGAGTGTCATGGTAGAGTCTTCTGAAATCGCCTACACCTTTGTGCGATCATACCTTAACAACAACGAAGCGGCGCGAAAGCTTTTCGAACAGTCAGTGGTCCATCTTCATGTTCCGGCGGGCGCCACTCCGAAAGACGGTCCCTCCGCTGGCATCACGATGGCATCGTCTCTCTATTCGCTGGCGCTCAACATACCGATAAAACGAGGGTTTGCCATGACCGGCGAGCTCACGCTCACCGGCAAGGTCATGCAAATCGGCGGCTTGAAGGAGAAAACCATAGCTGCCAAGCGGGCCAAAGTGGCCAACCTGGTTTTCCCCGAGGCCAACAGGAGTGACTTTGAGGAGCTGCCTGAGCACGTGCGGCGCGGTTTGAAGCCGCACTTCGTCAGCACGTTTGCCGACGTCGTTAAGATCTGCTTCTGAACATGAGCAAGATTCGCCAGTTCATGGCGCCACCGGCCAAGCCGCACAAGCAGATCGGCTTTCAGGTCAAATGTGCCCGCGTGCCCTACGGAGTGAAGAGGAAGAGATCGTGACGACGCACGGTCCTTCAGGCCGAAACCGATGCCGAACTGGCTGTCTTCACGCCGGCCCTCTCGCAGCCATCTTGGAGCGCCACCCGTCGGCGCAGGACTCGGACGGCCTGTTCTGAACTAGC
>CAZWPN010000161.1:0-7253 GCA_964635275.1 uncultured Victivallales bacterium
GGATGTCGCAATGAGCGGTTCAAATCTCGTCCTCATGGCTTCAGCCCTCGACGGCATTCAGGCCTTCGATGTGTCCACCCCATCTCAACCCCGACTTATGTTCTCCACCAACATGAACGTCTCCGCCCGTGGCATCTTCATCCGCGGCCCCTACATCTACGTAGCCGCTGACTCGCGCGGACTGGTTATCCTCGAGGACCTGTCTGTTGATGAGGACAGTGACGGCCTGCCGGACTACTGGGAACGCGCGAACTTCACCAACCTGAACCAGGCGACACATGGCGACTTCGATAGCGACGGCATTGAAAACTGGGGCGAATACCAGGCCGACACCAGCCCGACCAACACCGACACGGACGCCGACGGGGTGAGCGACCGCGATGAGATACAGGTGTACAACAGCAATCCGCGTTCGAACGACACGGACGCCGACGGTATGCCGGATGCATGGGAGGCAATCTACTGGCCCACTCTCAATCCGATCGTGGACGACGCGACCGGCGATCCGGACGGCGACGGCCTCGTAAACCGCTCCGAATACATCCGGCAAAGCTTCCCAACGGTCCCCGATACAGACGGCGACCGCATGAACGACGGCGCTGAAGTCAACGCAGGCCGCGACCCGGCATCCGCCCGCGACGGCTCAGCCGTATTCTACGCCTTCGAAGACTCCGCCACGAACCTGACCTTGGCAGTTGACAGGATCGTTCCATTCATAGACTCCGCCACTCCCGTCGCGTTTCACGCCTCGGCCACAACATCAGCCCCGGCTTGGACCACCCCGCTGGCAGTCGTGGCGACAAACTGGGGCAACTCATCAAACTATCTCGAATTCACGGTCACCGTTGACAATAACCATGAACTTGACGTCGACCGCATCGGCTTTGACCTGCGCCGCGACGCTGGCGGGCCTACCAACTGGTTCGTCAGATACAGCCTCGACAATTACGCGTCCCCGATTCCCGGGATGACCGGTCCCGCCACAACCAACTGGATGCGCCACACCAACGACCTGAGCCCGACAGTAACGGTTCCTCTTGGAGGCGGCGTCACCTTCCGGATCTGCTTCACCGGCGCCGTCTCCAGTTCCGCCGCAATCAAGATGGACAACCTTTTCCTCCTCGGCGTCACACGGTTGATTAACCAGGCGCCCGTCATTACACCTGAGTGGCCTGTCGCCCGCTCCGTCTATCTGCCCGGCGGAACCGCAGGGCTCGTTTTGCGGACCACCATCACGGATGACGAACCCGGAGCCCCCTTCGACTACATCAGGGCCCGCTGGTACCAAGTCTCCGGTCCAGCCACGGCGCCGCTTGCGAACAGCGGCTATGTCGTTGCCTACGCCAACACAGCATCCCTCGCCAATACGATCCGGTTCACGAAATCGGGGGACTACGTATTCCGCTGCACCGCGTTCGACGGCCTCTTGACCACGACCTATGACCTCTTTGTCCGCGTCGGCGGTTCTTCCATCGTCAATACGGGGCCGTCGGTCAGCGCCGGATCGAACCGCACCCTCTACTGGACGGCGAACCATACCAACCTGCAACTGAACGGCGCCGCCTCCGACGACGGCAGACCAGTCCCACCCGGTTCACTCTCAAAGTGGTGGGAACAGGTTTCGCCGCCGTCACCCCTGGCTGTCTTCAGCGACACTAACGCGCTGAATCCGACGGTTGCTTTCGATGGCACGTTTACAAACTACGTCTTCCGCCTCAATGCCCGTGACGGCGCCGTTTGGGCCTTCAGCGAAATGAGCGTCTCAGTGCAGGAAGGAATACCCGGCGTGCTGGTTTCGACCAACGCCGTCGCCGTAGACGAGTACTACCCGGCGACACCCGGCGTCTACTCCATCTCACTGCTGACGTCCCCAACGGGCAACGTCACGGTGACGTGCATGACCGACACCAACCAACTGTGGCTCTCGCCGACCTCCGTCACCTTCAGCGCCGAGAACTGGACGGTTCCGCAGACAATCTCGGTCTACGCGGTCAACGATTCGATCCCGGAAACGAACAAGTACATCACCGTCAGCAACCGTATCTCGTATGCGGAAGATGCGGCCTACATTGGACGCAGTGTTTCGAATGTGATTGTGCGCGTCAAAGACGACGATCTGAAGGGGGTAACGGTGTCGCCGTCCGCTCTTGTGACCTCAGAAACCGGCGATTCTGTTTACTTCACTGTGGAACTCGCTGCCCCGCCGCTGACCGACGTTCGCATCACGGTTTCCAGCGGCGATTCAACGGAGGGCACGAACACGCCCACGTGGCTCATCTTCACTCCTGACAACTGGAACATCCCTCGGATCGTCACCGTATTCCCTGTCAACGATGACATAGACGACGGCAACGTAAGCTACCCGATCAACCTGACATCCACGGACACTCCGGACGCCGGCTACCGCGGCATTTCCATTCCGCAGGTCATGGTTCAGAATCTTGACGACGACACAGCCGGCATCATCGTTCAGGAGTCCAGCGGGACAACGCGCCTGTCAGAAGCCCAGGGCAAGAGCTTTCCAACGAACGACACCTATACGGTGCGGCTAACCTCCCAACCAACGGCGCCGGTCATCATTGCAGTCCAGGACACTCTATTCCAGGTCACGCCCAGCCCGGCATCCCTCGTATTCACCGCAACAAACTGGAACCCTGCCCAAACCGTAACCCTTACGGCCATCAACGATTCGGACGCTGAGTCTCTGTGGCACACCGGAGTTGTACGCCATGCTGTATCAAGCGCCGATCCAAAGTATCACAACATGGCAATGTCGTCGGTTATCCCATGGGTGCTCGACAACGATAGCTCTAATCCGCCTGTCATCGTCATGACGAGCCCGGGCTCTGGCGACATCGTCTCCCCAGCCAGCGTCACACTGCAGGCGCTGGCCAATGACGACGACGGCTCGGTGACCAACGTCAGCTTCTATTGGGGCCCCTCGAACAGCATGGAGTTCATCGCCGCCGGGACGACAAATGCCTCTGGACTGTGTACGATAACCTGGAACAATATCATCGCTGGGACCAGCTATACCCTTCGCGCCGTAGCCAGGGACAACATGTCCCTCGTCGCCACATCGCAGCCTGTCACAGTTTCCACCCGCTACCTGCCGCCGCCCTGGACCAACGTGAACATCGGAACCGCGCCGCTGGCAGGCTCCGCATCTTGGACCGCAACAAACTCCGGCACATTCAGTCTCAAGGGTTACGGCCCATTTCCTGCCGGCAACTCCGACGTGATGCAATTTGCCTATCAGCCCACGGACGGCGACTTGGATCTCACAGCCTACGTCAGGGCGCAGGGCGTCCCCGGCACCTCTGGGGCAGGCTTGATGTTACGCGCCGACTTATCCCCTGTATCGCCTTGCTTCATGATCGTACTCGATCCGGCCAGCAATATCTATGTGTGGAGCCGCTCCACGTATGGCGGAGCGTTTTCCGCCCCGGCAAAGATCCTAACCATTTCATCCAACCTCTGGCTGCGTCTGACCATGACCAACGCAACCTCGACAAACGCCGTCTTCTATCCCGCCTACTCCGCCAACGGGACCACTTGGACAGCCATTGCAGGCCCAACAGGCATCCCGCAATTCCCAGACAACGCCTATATCGGAATGTGCTCCTGGAGCAGCGCAACCAACATCCTGGCCACCAACCTCTTCGATCGCGTTTCCGTGAACTTCCGCAACCGCAAGCCGCAAATCACGCTCATCAGCCCGACCGACCACGCCGTTGTTACGAACGCATCAACCGCTGTTTCGCTGGAGGCTACGGTTTGGGATGACGCGCTACCATCGCCCATTTCCTTGACGTCATCGTGGAGCGTTGTCTCCGCACCCGCCGGATACACTTTCGCCCAATCATCCAGCACCTCCGCCGTCCTGCGTTTCGGCGAGGCGGGTGACTACTGGCTCCGTTTCACCGCATCCGATGGCCCCAAAACCAGCACGGTGGACCGCCTGCTCGTCCTTGGAGACAGCATACCGCCTGACGGCTACATGCCAACGCGGTGCACTGGCGGAACCGTAACGAACTACAACCAAGGCGGCACGAACTGGACCGCCCATATCTTCACG
The DNA here is from genome assembly GCA_964635275.1 of uncultured Victivallales bacterium. GTDB lineage: Bacteria > Verrucomicrobiota > Kiritimatiellia > UBA8416 > CAZWPN01 > CAZWPN01. The sequence goes on from CAZWPN010000161.1 coordinate 4,079, forward strand.
AACGTGGGACTCGCCAACCTCAACGTCCTGATCGGCGGCACCATTGAGTATCTCGTTGTGGCCGGCGGCGGCGGCGGCGGCGGCGGCTGGCAGGGCGGCGGCGGTGGGGCGGGTGGGTTCCTCACAGGGACAGTCCACCTTACCGAGGCAACTATCCCCGTACTCGTGGGCACCGGTGGATTTGGGGCACTCTATGCACCATTCGCACCACCAATAAGCGGCGGCAATTCCTCATTCTACGGTCTCACGGCAATCGGCGGCGGATCGGGATCTTCCGAAGCGCCAAATTCTATGCCGGCATCTGGAGGATCAGGCGGCGGTGCTGGAAACTTTGGGAATACCGGCGGAGCAGGAACGCCAGGGCAAGGTTACAAGGGAGCCAACGGCGGCGGCAGTGTTGGATATGGCGGTGGAGGTGCTGGCACGGCTGCTGTTGATGGTAGTGCTGCGGGAGGTCCTGGAAAGTCATCGTCAATCAGTGGGGCAGCAATCACCTACGCCACGGGCGGCTACGGGATCGGAAGTCGCCCCGGATCGACGATTCATGGCAGCGATGCGGCCCCCTGTACCGGTAAGGGTGGAAATGGAGGCGGTGGCACTCCTAATACTGCTAGGGGCGGCAAGGGCGGCAGCGGCATCGTGATCATCCGCTACGCAAACGTCATCAACATTGCGCCGGCCGCCGAGGCCGGAACCAACAAGGCGTCGCTGGCAGGCGGTTCCGTTGCCATTTCCGCATCCGTCTCAGACGACCGAAAACCCGCGCCGCCCGCCACGAATACCGTACGCTGGTCCGTGAGCCCGACAACCGGCGTATCCATCGCCAATGTCACCAACCGCAACACAACAGTGACCGCATCGCTGTCCGGCGACTACGTGATCGCCCTCCGCACCTATGACGGATCCGTCGCCGTACTGGACAGCCTCGACCTCGCAACCACCGACCTCTACGGTCACGCCCCCATAGCACGCCCTGACACCTATACCACATCCGTCACCGTGGTCTCGATTCCGACGCCCGGTGTCCTCACCAACGACACGGATGAGGATGGCAACTCCCTCAGCGTTTCTGTCGAAGTGCCGCCGCAATATGGGATCCTGAGCTTGGAAACGGATGGCGGCTTCACCTATACGGCCCTGTCAGAATTCGCCGGGGCCGACTCCTTCGTGTACCGGGTCCACGACGGCCATGGCCGCAGTTCGACGGCAACGGCAAACATCGTCACCGACGCGCATACCGTCATTGCCCAAACCGCGGATGCCTTCGGGTCGGAGCCCGGCGATCCCGCATCCTTCCGCATCCTGCGCTTCGACACCAACAGCGATCTTGCCGTGTACTTCACGTTCGACGGAACCGCCGAGGAGGGAGTCAATTTCCTCGCCGTCGCCAACCCCGTCACCATTCCGGCTGGCGCATCAGACGCGTTGGTCACGATCATGCCGACAAGCGACTCCCTTGCCGAATCAGTGCGCTACGTCCGGCTAACGATCCAGTCCAACGCTTTCTACACTGTCGGATCTTCCGACCATGCCACGGTAACTCTCTCGGACAACGAGGCAATCACAGGCGCCACCCGTCGCGTACGCTTCGTCTTCGCCGGCTATGACCGGGCCTCGGATCTTTCCGGATTCCCGGCTCTCATCCGACTGGGCTCCCACATCTCCGGTTTCAGCTATGACACCTTCGCATCCCCCTCCGGGGCCGATCTCCGTTTCACTGACGAATATGGAACAGAACTTCCATACGAAATCTCCGAGTGGAATACGTTCGGCGTCTCCTATGCATGGGTACGGCTACCCAGACTGTCCGGCGAAGGCACCGTAATCTGGGCGCTTTGGGGCGATCCATCCATGACCGCCAGTCCCGCCTACACGACGAGCGGGGCCGTCTGGACCAACGGATTCCGCGGAGCATGGCACATGGAGGGCACAAGTCCATCTGACTCCACCTCCTACGGCCACACCGGCGTCGGGTATGGCAACACCAATGCCGTGGGTATTATAGGGCTTGCGCAGGGCTTCGATGGCGCCTCCCGCGTCGAAGTCGGCAACCCTCAGGGATATCTGAGCTTCAGCACCGACTTCACGCTGGGCGTCTGGGTAAAGGCCGGCTTCAACCGGGGCGCAGACCGGCCACTAGTATCGCGCAGGGCGGCACCCGGCTCGCCATACAACGCCAACTACTCGCTTGACCTGAACTCCGGCGATGGAAAGGCTTCGGCATGGTTCGTCAACACGAACAACGCAATTTCTGAGGCACGGTCCGTCACCTCCTACGATAACGGTCAGTGGCATTACCTTGTCAGTCGTTTCTCGGGCTTCGGATACTCGGAGACCAGCCTGACGGTGTTCGTTGACGGCGTCATGAAGGCAGAGATAGACGCCCCAGGCATCCCGCGTAGCGACGGCTCTCAGCAGCTTCAGTTCGGACATGACCCGTTCACCGACAACTTCACCGTCGGGTTGCTGGACGAAATACGCATCTCCGGCGTCGCCAGATCCGCAGACTGGGTCTGGGCCGAGTACATGAATATCGCCTCCAACGCCGCCTTCGTGGAATCGAGCCCGGTGCTCCAATTCCCGTCCATTGTCTCCCGGCCGGTCACCAACGTCGGCCCCGCAGGAGCCGAATTGGTGGCCTATCTGGTTTCAACCGGATCCACGGCGACCGCCGTCTACGCATGCTGGGGCTCCGCGAACGGCTTTGAGTCCATCGGCGATTGGGAGTATGTCGGGGTCTGGGACGCGCCGCAGTCCATCGGCGTCAAGATGACCAACGCGACCGGCTTGACTTCTGGCGATTTGCACTACTTCAACTTCGCCGCATCCAATCAGAACGGGTGGGCATGGTCCAGCCCGTCCAGGGAGTTCCAGACCGGTGGAGTCTGGATCGAAGCCACTGACCCGATGGCGTCCGAAATTGGCCCGGATACCGCCACGTTCACCCTCCGAAGGTACCCATCGGAAACCAACACCCTTCTCACGGTCGCGATTGCATACGAGGGAACAGCTACGGCGGGATCCGACTACGACGCCCCGCCAGCGTCAGTGACTTTCGCGCCCGGCCAGACATCGAAGGATATTGTCCTTGTCCCCAAAGTGGACAAACTCGTAGAAGGTGCCGATGAGACCGTGGTGGCTCGCATTCTGCCTGGAACATATCGCATTGCCGATG
>CAZWPN010000162.1:0-4336 GCA_964635275.1 uncultured Victivallales bacterium
ATCATCGCTTTTCATGATACCGAGCACCGCATCCTGTGGGCCAATGCCGCCTACCGCGCAGCGACGGGGCGCTCGCTGGCGGAGATCGAGGGGCGGAAGTGCTACTCCGTCTGGAATCTCGCCACAACGTGTCGCGGCTGTCCGGTTACGACGGCCATGAAAACCGGCGAACCCGCCGAAGCGGAGTTGACGCCTGAGAACCAGGATCACTGGCCGGAGTCGCAAGGCTCATGGTCCTCCAAGGCCGCGCCGATCAGAGATGACAACGGTGTTATTATCGGCGCGGTTGAGGTCGCCTACAACATCAACGCCCGCAAGCAGGCGGAAAAGGCGCTGCTGACCGCCAACCATCAACTCGAGGTGCAGAACCGACAACTGGAAACCATCGAGAAACAACTGGAGTCCCGCAATATCGACCTTGAACGCTCGAACAAGGAACTCCAACTGTTCGCTTACGTCGCTTCGCATGACCTTCAGGAGCCTCTGCGCAAGGTGGCCAGTTTCACCCAGATGCTGGCCGAACGCTATGCGGACAAACTGGACGCCGATGCAAAGGAATTCATTGCGTATGCCGTGGACGGTGCCCATCGCATGCAGGGGCTGATCAATGATTTGCTGGCCTATTCCCGCGTGGGTACAAGCGGCAAGCCGTTTGCGCCCGTTGACTGCGAGACGGCTTTTAAAGACGCTCTCGCCAACCTGGAACTGACCATTACGGAAAGCGGCGCCGTGGTGTCACACGAACCGCTTCCGACCGTCTTGGGCGACGCTACGCAACTGGTCCAGTTGTTCCAGAATCTCATCGGCAACGCCATCAAGTTCCGACGGCCCGGGGTAACGCCGGAGGTGCATGTCAGCGCGAAGAGAGTCAGTGGTCAATCGTCATTGGTCAGTGCGTCCAATGCCCAATGTCCAATGACCAATTTCTGGCTCTTCTCCGTGCACGATAATGGTATCGGGATTGACCCGGAGTATTTTCACCGGATTTTTGTCATTTTCCAGCGTCTGCATTCCAGAGCCGAGTACCCCGGCACCGGAATCGGTCTGGCCATCAGCCAGAAAGTGGTTGAGCACCACGGAGGACGCATCTGGGTGGAGTCGGAACCGGGGAAGGGAACCACGTTCCACTTCAGTATCCCTGAATGCTCAGGGACGGAACCACTGCCGATGGAAGGGATAACGCCATGAGCATCCCGCTGCGTGTCTTGATGGTCGAGGATGACCCGGGCGATGCGCGACTCATCGAGCACGAGCTGCGCAGCGGCGGTTTCGATGTTCAGTCGCGCCGCGTCTATACCGCGGGCGAATTCACTGCAGCCCTTAGCACAACGCTGTGGGATGCCATTCTCTGCGACCACAACATGCCGACGTTCGACTCCGCGGCCGCGTTGCGTATGGCCAAGGCGCTGCAACCAGACACCCCTTTTATAATCGTCTCCGGCAGCCTGCCGGAAGCCTCCGCGGCTCAGGCCATGCTGATGGGCGTGCAGGACTACCTGGGCAAGGACAACTTGGCGCGGCTGGTCCCGGCCGTCCAACGCGAACTGAGGGATGCCGCGGAGCGCCGCGCGCGCCGCCATGCCGAGCAGGCGCTCGCGCTTCAGGCCGAAGAGTTACGGATAGGCAGGGAAATCCAGCAGCGCCTGTTCCCCTCCGCAGCCCCCGTGCTGGCCGGTTTCGATATCGCCGGCTCATCGTGGCCCGCCGCCGCCACCGGCGGCGACTACTTCGACTACATTCCGATGGATGCAGACCACATGGGCATTGTCGTCGGCGACGTCGCCGGTCATGGCCTCGGCCCCGCGTTGATCATGACCGACGCGCGCGCCATCTTTCGCGCGCTCGCCAGAAGTTTGTCCGACGTGCGTGCCATCATGCGCAACGTCAATGACTTGCTGCGCGAGGACACCGGCGGGGATCGCTTCCTGTCGGTGTTCTTCGGTCGGCTTTGCGTCTCGCGTCGCGAGCTTGCCTTCCTCAACGCCGGTCATCCGCCCGGACTCCTGCTCGGACGCGACGGCACACTCAAGGCCGAACTGAAGGCCACGTGGCCGGTGCTCGGATTGCTCCCGCTCGACAACGCGACCGCGCCTCTCACCGTCACCCTCGAGCCCGGCGACTTGTTGCTACTGCTCACCGACGGCGTCATCGAGGCCACTGCGCCTTCCGGCGAGGAATTCGGGCGCGAGCGCGCTCTGGAGAGTGTCCGTGCGCATCGCTCGCGGCCCGCGGTCGATATCGTCCAGGCGCTCTATTCCGCCGTCCGTGCTTTTGCCCGGACCGAATCGCAGGAGGACGACATCACCATGATGATCGTCAAGGTTGACGCCGGAAACGAGTGTTTCCGCGAGACCACTGGAGGCGCATCATGAACGCTTCGACCGCAGACGATCTGGAAGGCGCGGCGGGCGGCGCGTTCGTCTGGGTGCGCATCGTCGGCCGCGGCTCGTTCAAGATGGGACCGGCCCTGAAGGCGTTTGCGTCCGGTGCGATCAGGAACGGCGGCCGGCGCCTCGTGGTGGAGTTGGCTGATTGTCTCGTGATGGACAGCACGTGCATCGGGATCCTCACCGGACTGGCGATGCAATTGAAAACGATGGGCGGTGCCGTGGAACTGAGGCACGCAAACGGGAAGAACCGCGAGTCGCTCGCTACTATGGGATTGGACGGTCTGTTCGACATGCCGACCGTCTCAGATCCCGATGCCATGACAATGCCTCCGCTGCTGCGGCTCGAAACAGGGCTCGACGCCGCCACGGCGGAGAGCATTCTGGCGGCGCACCAGAGTCTTATCGCGGCCGCGCCGGAGAACCAGGCGCGCTTTAACGACGTTGTCACGCAATTGAAGGAGGAAATTCAATATGAACACGAAAACATTAGGCCGGCCGATTGAGATTCTATTGGTGGAGGATGACCCCGGTGACGTGCTGCTGACGGTGGAGGCCTTCAAGGACGCCAAAGTGCTCAATCATGTGAGCGTCGCCGAAGACGGGGTCGAAGCCATGGCCTTCCTGCGAAGGCAGGGCAGGTACGCCCAGATGCCGCTTCCTGATCTGATCCTGCTCGACCTCAACATGCCCAGGAAGGACGGGCGGGAGGTGCTGGCGGAAATCAAAGACGATCCTGTCCTTAAACGCATTCCGGTCGTCATCCTGACGACGTCACAAGACGAGCGGGATATTCTCCAGGCGTATAACACGCATGCGAACTCCTACATCACCAAACCCGTCGATTTGAAACAGTTCCTCGCAGTGGTGGAGTCCATCGAAAACTTCTGGTTGACCGTTGTAGAACTGCCGCCGAATGGGAGGAAGTAAAAAGGATCTTGAGCATGCAAGCTGACCCTCCAACCGCGACGGCGCACGCCGAGCCCATCAGAATCCTGCTGGTGGAGGATGACGATGGTTGCGCCCTGCTGGTTCAGGCCATGCTGGGGCGCGGGCGGTATGGTGCATTCAAGATCCAGCGGGCCGGGAATCTTGCGGAGGCGCAGCAGGTGGTGGCCCAGGGGGAGATTGACATCATCCTGTTAGACCTTGGATTGCCCGACAGCCAGGGGCTCGACACGTTTGTGCGCATGCACGCGGCGGCGGCCGCAGTGCCGATCGTCGTACTGAGCGGGTTGGACGATGAGTCTCTGGCCACCACGGCGGTCTCGCAGGGAGCCCAGGACTACATCGTCAAGGGGTCGCCGGACGGGTCAGTGCTGGCGCGCGCGATCCGCTATGCCCTGGAGCGGTGCCGTGTGCAGCAGGCGCTGGTCGTGGAACACGATCTTCTGCTCAGCGTCATCAACAGCATTCCGGATCAGGTCTATGTGAAGGATACGGAGAGCCGATTCGTAGCCGTAAACCCCGTGACTGCCCGTTTTTTTGGTGCCGCCTCTCCCGCCCAGTTCGTTGGGAAATCCGATTTCGACTACTTCCCGCGTGGATTGGCGGAGCAGTTTCTGACGGAGGAGCGGGCGCTTCTGCTTTACAATGAGCCGTGCGTCAATCGCGAGGCCGTCATTCGGGACTCCGATGGCCACTCGCACTGGGTGTTGACAACCAAGGTGCCTTTGCGTGACCGCGCCGGTCAGATCACGGGACTGCTGGGCATCAACCGCAATATCACGGAGCGCAAGGAGGCTGAAGAAACCATTCGCCGGGCAAACGCCGAACTGGAACAGCGCGTGACCGAGCGAACGAGCGCACTGCGTGAGGCCGTGGCGCGTTTGGAGGAAATTGACCGGGCGCGTTTGGCATTCGTTGCCAATGTCTCTCATGAGCTGAAAACTCCGCTCGCCACCCTTCAGTTCGGGATTACGAACCTGCTGGATGGAGTCAGCGGCCCT
>CAZWPN010000162.1:4436-7230 GCA_964635275.1 uncultured Victivallales bacterium
AGCGGCCCTTGACTTCGCGCGACGGGTTCAGCCCGACGTATGCATTTTCGAAACGTCGACGTCGGCTACGGCAGGAGAAGACCTGGTGTTTCACCTGAAGGCAGATGAGGCTCTGCGCGCCATGCGCAATGTGGCGGTAACCGGCAGTAACGTGAGTTGGGGCAAACAGGAGATACTGAACGGCTTGGGAATCCCGCTGTTGTCGACGCCATGGCGCGAAGAGGATTTATTGGACCGACTCGAGACAGCGATGGGTGATAGAGCGGCGTTCAATGGTGCGACCATGTGAAGAAGGAGGACAGGGTCATGAATATTGAGGAGCGAAAGAGGGTTCTCGTCATTGACGACAATCAGCCCCTTCTTAAAATGCTGGGCGATTACCTGATCTTTAGAGGGTTTGATGTCGATTTGGCCGAGAGCGGGGAGGAGGGGTTGATGAAGGCCGCCGCCCTTCCTCCCGACATCATCCTGTTGGATATCAGTATGCCCGGCATGGGAGGAATCGGATTCCTGAAGCGGATCATGTTGAGCAATGGCACGCTGCGGTATCCGGTGCTTGTGTTTACGGCCCGCACGACGACAGCGGACTATTTCCGAGGGATGCCGGTGGATGGATTTATCGCGAAACCTTGCGACAAGGCCGAACTGGTGGGCAAGGTTGAGGAAATTCTGGAGAAGCACAGAAGGGCCGTCCGCAAAACCATTCTGGTCGGCGAGGATGACGTGCGGGTTGCGAATCAGTTGGTCACGGCGTTACGAGACGCTGGCTTCGAGGTCGAGGAAGCCGCCACGGGGCCCGAGGTCTTGGAAAAAGCCGCGGTGTGCCTGCCTGACGCCATCCTGGTCAAGCACATCCTGACCGGGATGAATGGCGATGCGGTGGTGTCTATTCTTCAGGCCATGCCACGCACCCAATCCATTCCCGTTGTGCTCTATGATGCGAGCTGCTTGGCCAAAGAACCGGAGGAAGAGGATCGATTGCGGTGTATCCCGGGTGTCAGGTCGTTCGTGGCATGCCAGGAGACGGACGTTCTGTTAAATGCCGTGAAAATAGTCTTGCACGTCTCCGGTCCGGCGTGGGGCGCGCAGGAGTTGGGACGGGCGTGACCGTTTAGGAGTGCCGTCGAGTCGATCTGCACTCGTCGCGCTCCCTGACCGCTGTCCCTGCGGGCGAGAGTCAGCCTTGGTGAAAGTGAGAGTAACGAAATAGGAAGCTAAGCACAGAAAGGGTTGAACATGAACATGAACATAAAAATCGAGATCAAGAAAATCCTGTGTCCTGTTGATTTCTCCGGGACCTCCCGCCATGCGACGCACTATGCCGTGGCGTTGGCTGAGAAGTTCGATTCGGAACTGCTGTTGCTGCACGTGGAGGAACCGTCGGAACTTGCCATGGCCAACTACTATGGCGTGTCGTCAAGCGGTTTCGGGCTTGTGTCGATAATCTCTCCTGAGGTTCTCGCGGGGCCGCGATCCGTGGCCTCAGAAAAAGTCACGGCGGATGAACTGGACAAGGTGGCTTCGGAACTACAGACATCCCGCACGTGCAGGATTTCGCTGCGCCGACGCTTCGGTAAGGGTTTTCTTGAAATCATCTTCGCGGCAAAAGAAGAAAACGTTGATTTGATTGTGATGGGCACGCATGGGCGCACAGGTTTATCGCATGTTCTGATGGGGAGTACGGCGGAAAAAGTGGTGCGAATGGCGCCATGTCCCGTCCTAACCGTCAAGCATCCGGAACATGAGTTCGTGATGCCGTAGGAATAGTCCGGCATAAGTGGCGCCCTTCCCGCATGATGCGCCTGTGAGAGCGATCACACCAGTGGGTGAGGTTTCCCTCCTGCCACATCCAGTCCCCGATTACAGCGACGGGATCGTCACGGAATTACACCGTGTTCCGAGATGCTGAACTCGTAAAACTTTTGAAGGTTCGATTGATGCCATTCAGAGGTTTCTTTGAAGCTTGGATCCTGTTTTATAGGCAAATTAAATTCATTGACGCAAGAACCAGACCTGTTATTTTGCCGAACAGTTCTTTGATTACCCAAAGCCGTGAAGTAAGTACGGAAGTCTGTGAGATTCAGACGCGGTCGCGCCGCTGTAACCGGATACGAGACCCCGGAGCCACTCCCGCATGAGCGGGGGGAAGGTGGGGTAGTAGATCTGATGCCGGAAGCCAGAAGACGTAATACTTCATGCTCAATGGACCGATGACACTATGTGTCATCCGTCTCTCTTTCGCGATGGAAGAGGCATGAGGCATACAACAGACTCATAAGACCTTTGATTTTCCATCCGGGAGATCAAAGGTTTTTTTGTTTATGCGTTGAGAGACCGTGGGCAGTGGCTGAGGGCGAAGGAAAGCAAAAAACAGAGGAGCGAAGATGATGGCACGAAACAGAATGATGATGGGTTTGATTTTAGCTGGTGGGCTGGCGCACTCGGAACCCGCCACCAACACAACAACATCTGCTGTCGTGGTGGTGACTGCGGAGCGGTTCCCCGTGGAACGGCTGACCACCACTCGGAATGTCGAGACAATTGACGCTGATCGGTTGAAGGCGACCGCCTCGCCAAACTTGGCGGAGGCCTTGCGCCAAACCGCCGGCACCTTGAGTCCCAAATCCTATGGTCCCGAAGGCGTCAGCCACGGTACGATGAACAGCCAGTTTTCCATCCGTGGCATGCGCGGCGGCGAATTGGTGCTGTTCAACGGTATGCCCATCCAGTCCGCCTCCAGCGGCGGCTACAACCTCGACGCCTTGTCGGTCGGCTCGGTGGGTTCCGTTGAGGT
>CAZWPN010000163.1:0-7205 GCA_964635275.1 uncultured Victivallales bacterium
AGGACCAGATCAGGTTCTCCTCCGGGAAATGGGCGATGTACTTCTTCTCGATCGGCGCGCACGGCCAGAGCACGTCCTTCTGGCCCGGCTGAAGCGGCGCGCCGACGGAGTGCAGGCACGGAATGAACTCTCCATCCGCGCCCAGCGCTTCGATCACCTTATCGCCCACCCGCGTCATGATGTGCATGTTCACCACCACGTACGGCGAGTCGGTGATCTCGATGCCGATCTTGGAGATCGGCGAGCCGATCGGGCCCATGCTGAAGGGTATGACGTACATGGTGCGGCCCCGCATGCACCCGTCGTAGAGCCCGCGCATGGTCTTCTTCAGTTCGACCGGGTCGATCCAGTTGTTCGTCGGGCCGGCTTCCACCTGGCTCTGCGACGCGATGTAGGTCCGGTCCTCGACCCGCGCCACGTCGCTCGGATGGCTGCGGAACAGGTAGCTGTTCGGACGCTTCTTCAGCGGAGTCGCGGCGCCGGCGTCCACCATGATCTTGATCATGGCGTCGTACTCCGCCTTCGACCCGTCGCACCAGACCGCCTTGTCCGGCTTGACCATGGCTTGTACTTCAGCGACCCAGTCGACGAGCTTCTTGTTCGTGCATGCGACAGCCATCGTTCGTCTCTCCCTTCACCCTTCCGGTTTCACGGACTCCTGCTCGGCAGAAAAAAAAGGCCGGCACGGACCCCTTCACGGGTTTCCGTACCGGCCTGATCGCACCAAGCGGATCGAGTCCGCCCCTTGCTTTCCTGCCAGCGCGCTCTTGTGTCTGAATAATAGGACATCGGCAGAGCAACGGCAAGCCCGAGACGAACGGAGTTGACCGACCAGGGTCTCTTGTTTTGGCCTGATCTCGGGCAACGGACGACACGGCTTGTCCGCCGTAGCCTCTGGGCGAAGTCCGGCCTTGTCGCCGGTCGTGCCGGGAACTTCGTCGCCGGCCGGTACGCGTTAGGCCTGAACAACGGGAGCAGCACGCGCCGCGCCGATGCATCGGCACGCGCAACTCAACGCCAGCTGAAGCACGCAGACAAGGGTGAACGAGGATGACGAGGTGGACCCTCACCAGGGGAGGAGGACCGCACGAGCAATCGTCACAGGGCGGTCCGAGCGCTGCTAGCCGCTGCGGTTCTCGCATGGGCGAGATGCGCGTGCGCCTTCATCGCGTCATTGCCCAGCGGCAGGTGCTGGCTGTGCCACTCGATGAGGCCGAACGGCACGTAGACGGCCGGAAACCGGCGCAGCGCCGCCTCCAACTGGCGCGGGCGCATGTACTGCATCTGAACGGAGGACAACAGCGTGTGATCCATAGTTGCCTGCTCCTTTCCCAACGTCCATCTTTAGGCCGGTGGCGCCAGAGCGACCCAGCCGGTGTGCCACGCCGGATTCACCGGCGCCACACCGAGTTCCTCGCGGTCAGCAATTCGCACCATGGCCGGCACCACCCGGGCTACGGGCTGAAGCCCGCACTACAAACAGCGGATTGGCCGGCTCCGGCGTTTGTAGTGCGGCCTTTGGGCCGTTCTGAGGCCATAGCGCGAATGGCTGCCTCGCGGTCTACCGACAGACCACGCGGCCCAGGCCGAACTCCTTCGTGTAGAGGTCCAGGTCCTCGCGCCAGGTCGACTGGTGCAGCCACCGCAGCGCGGCGAACTGCGTCCGGTCGCCGAACGCAGCGAGCGCCGGCGCCCGGAACGGCCGGCGGCTGAAGTCGGGATACGCCTCAGCCTTCAGCGGATGCGGGTACGCCCTCCTTGTGGACAGGACCGTTTTCGCGGCGGGAAGACTCAAGACCGCGCCGGGCCTCTTCTGCATCAGTCGTATACCCCCGTCTCGACAATGCTCACGCCTTCAACATCCAGCAATCCATCGGTCTTGTTGGCTTCGCCTTTGACCAACACCCAGAAGGTTCGCTTCTTGTCGGCAATGTCGACGTTCTTGGACTGGAGTGACTCCTTGATCTTCAGGATCAGGGGGGATCGGGTAGCCGCCAGACACGCAGCGCCTGATCCCAGACTGTGAGCGCCGGCCATGATCAAGACCAGACGCCGTGGATGGTGTGGGTGCGGACCTCGAACGATTATCCCATGGTCGAGAGTATGAACAATCCCTCCATGTCGGCTCTCGGTCTTACCATGTGGTCGTGTATCATTGTCGCCAGGCGTCCGATACAGAGCGACCCTCCAGTTCTCGTCTTCCTTCTCGCCCGGATACGGATCGAAACACCACTGGGGCTGGCGGTTTCCTTGTAGCAACCTGAGCATCGCACCCGCGATCGGATTCACTTTCCGAGAACCGATCAGGTACAGATTGAGATCGGCGTCTATCAAGTCCCGCGGGCCATACTGCGCGGAGATAAGCTCGACTCCTCGCGTCTCGCCCATCATTGCTCCGAATGCCGACAGCAATCCCAGCACACCCAGGTTGTCGCCAAACGTCCGGCGGTCATAGACCTGCCCCAGAATCCTGCTGGTTGATGGCTCCGGATACTTCGGACTGGCTACAATATAGGCAGGCTGCGGAGTCTCCGCCTCGAGCATGTCTCTAAGGAGCGCAGTCTGCGAGTTTACCCTCTGTTTCAGGTGGGCACAGAACTCGTCGTCGAACAGGGTCATCCCCTTCTGGCTCTCGGTATACTCGATCAGTTCTCGCCCCTTCAGATCGGTCGGAATCTCCGTGTTCTGGCGGACGAGAAGAAGCAATGGCTTCTTGTGCGCTACTGCATAGCCCACCTCGTAGAACACATTGGGACTGGGATCGCTGATTTCGGCAATCACGAGTTCCGCTCGTTCGATCAATAGATGAATCTTCGCGAGTAGATCGTGGCCCGCCGCCTTCACGTGGTCTGCTCGAATGCAGGCAAGGCCGACCCCCGCTCGCACCATGCCGGCTATGTGCTCGAAGAACGCATACCTGGAGTTGTATGTCATGATGACAAAGACGTACGGTTTCCCGCTCGTTAGTTCGTGGATGATTCCGCCGATAGCATTTGATTCAGTCCGGTTCATCACAGTCTCCCTTCTGTCCTCATCTTGGCATCGCTCGCACGTCTATAGGCGTCAACCATGCAGGAAATACGGGATGCCGCGGATGCTGGCGGGGCCGTCTTCGTCTTTCAGGATGCCGGGCTTATCTGCGAACAAGGTCAGGTCCGGCTCCGCTCGCACCTTGGCCAGGGCGGCTGCTTCGTCCGGTGTCAATCGGACGCACCAGACTCTCCAGTCATCCTCGTCGCTGGAGCCGAAGTAGTCCTTGTCCAGCGACCGGTCGCACTCCTTCATGCGATAGAACCAGTGGCACCCGCAGTTCTGACACCGCCGGATGGACGCGATGTCGCGCTGCGCCGACAGCAGAGACTCCACTGTCGTCAGGACGGGCTCCGGGCAGCAATCCAGATAAGGCATGGCTTCCGACATGGCATTCCTCCCCTCAATTTCGCATGCGCTGACTCACATGCCCCCCCCCAACCGCCGCAGTCTACCGACAGCGGATGGCTCACGCCTGCACTCGCATCACGCCCATTCCGGCGTGCTCCCATAGAAGCTTCGGAATGCTCCGAACCGCTGCCCGGTCATACTCCTTGATCTTGTCTTCGAGCTGATCATAGGGCACGAGATAAGGGCTGACTTGGCGGGGCTTGTCCGATGGCCCCAGCGTCCAGCCGGCCAGCGAACGTTCGGCGCACCACCGGGCATGCTCCATGCGCGCGAGGATCTCGACTTCCCCATCCGTGAATGCGAACCGCGCTCCGTCGGGAGCGTCCTGCGCCGAGACGGCCACGCAGTCAACGGCCCGGAGCTTGACCGGAATATGGTCGGCTTCCTGCCGGTTCGAGTCCTTAAGCCCGGCGTCCAGTTCCTCCCACGACCGCATAGCCGCGTCCTGCCCGGCCGTGCGGCCGGCGCGCTGCGCCTCAGCCAGATACACCTCGTGCAGCGCTTTGGCCATCCGGTCCGCATCGCCACCGATGCGGCACCCGTCCTGTATGGAGCCGAAGGCGCGGACGCCGAGCTTCTCCCGGGCGCACTCCAGCACCCCGGCAATCCCGCTTTCTTCAGCGAGGCGAACAAAAACGGGCACCGACCGCTGCCGGAGTTCGGCGGGCAGGGTCAGCGCGGTTTCGATCGCGGCCGTCTCCTCCTGCATGCACACCGCCACGGTCATCAGGCGCTGGCCGTCCGTCGCCCAGGCCGCCAGATCGCGTCGAACGGCGGGATCCTGCGCCGTGCCGACGCGGAACTCGATGTCCGCCGCCCGGTCGGCGTAAGGAAACTGGGCGTAGAACAAGTCCTTCTCCCGGCCCGCATGCGGGCCGATAACCGTGATTCGTGGCCGCGCCAAGTTGGCGAAGTGCGCCACGCGGACGGTCTGGATCATGAGCGCCTCGGTCATGTCGTTGGCGTCGATCAGCACCACATGCACCTGGCGCGGATCGCCTGGGCCGATCCGTTCGCGGTCGAGCGGGTGCTCGGCCAGCAGGGCTCGCGCGCTGTTCTCGAAGAAGTTGAACGACACGATCGAGCACCCGGCCCCCTGCCCATCCAGGACGCCGAGGCTGCGCATCGACGCGCACCACTTGAGGCTGACGATATGAACCAGGCAGCGCAGCGGCGCGAGATCGGGCGGACGTTCGCGGCAGGCCAGCGCGCTGGCCTGCATGGCGATCTGGATGTTCGTCGCGTCCTTCTCGCAGACAACGACCAGCTGGCTAGCGGAAGCAACGCGCGCCTGCCGCAGCATATCCACGTCGGCCGCGTCTCCACTCAGCACGACGGCGCCCAGGGAACGACAGGATTCGATCCAGTCATTGCCTTCATCGGCCTCGATGATGACGACCCGCTTCCCGTCCCGCAGATGGCTCTTCGCCAAGTGGACGCCCTTGTAGCCCAACCCGCACACAACCGTATGCCCGGTCAGGTGTCTGAGCTGCCACTTCCGCCCCATGACCCGCAGCACGGCAAAGACAACGGTGTACGACATCACAGCCGGCGCCAGGAACCGCGCCACCTCGAGCGGCCACGGCTTGGGTCCAAGCTCGCCGCTGAACTGGAACATGAACAGCAGGGCGGTGAGGTAGATCGCATCCAGCACGCTGCCGGCACTGCCATGGGCCAGAAAATAGACACAGAACCCCCAGAGCCCAAGCCCCGCCGCCACCGCCCCCGCGATGCCGATGCACAGCCACTGCAGGCGGGCCGCACTCCAACGAACTGCATCTGACGTGTGCTGTGCCATAGCAGGCAGGAGCCTGATTCTTCTCGTGCGACCTAGACTGGAGCATGCGGCTGCTGCCGAAATGTGAGCGCGGCCAGCCATTCGAAGTTTTCGATGGCCATCACCTGCTCCGTCCTCCGCGTCAGATCGCGGACCTGCTCCATCGTCTGCGCTCCGTCAATCTCCGTGGCCAGTCGATCCAGGATCTCCGCCATGCCGGCCGAGCGAACGGCGATGCGCTCATGGTCGAGCAAGTCGTTGATGGCATGGACCGCCGACGCGATCGCCGGCAGCGCAATGCTCAGGAACAGAATGAAGTTAGCCGCCGAGGAGCTTCGCATGCCCCCATCGAGCGCCATGCTGTGGCCCAGCCCCAGAGCGTGTAGCATCGCGGCCACCAGCGTCAGGGCAAACAGGGCAATCGTCGTCCACCGCGCCTGGCGTGTCGCTCTCTGGTGCCGACGCGCCGCGCCCCGGTGGAATAGCGCCTGACTGGCGATCCATCCCTCGCCCAGCCAGGCTTTCAGCATCGATACATCCTCCACCGCACAGTCGGTCACGCTTGCCTGCCGCATCGCTTCTTCCGCGTCGGCCGGCAGCTTGGCCCCAAGCTGGCTGTAGAACGGCAATGTCTCGGACGGATCCATCGCCGACCCGGCGCGGGCCCATCCATCCCCCTGCCGCGGAACGACCGCCAGATACATGCGCATGCGCAACTGCTCGGCGGCGTAACGGTTCGTCAGCCACTCCCGCTTCCATTGCCGACGATGACTCGCAGCCAGCAGCAGCAGCGCCGCGACCATAGCCAGCACCTCCAGCGCGACCACCTGATGGATCGCCGGCAGGAACAGGAGCTGCCCGATCGCCACCGCCACCGCCAATCCCGAAAGACAATAGACCGCCACAGCGCCCCGGCGGAACCGAAGCTGTGATTTCGCCGCCTCCGCGTCATAGCGGTGATAGACCGGCCACAGGACCCCCAGAATCGGCGCCAGTCTGGCGGCCGCGATGCCGGCGCGCTGCGCCAAGGCGTTGAGCTCCTGGTACTGCCAATCGTCAGCCGCCGTTTGGGGCGACCCAATCGCAGTCGTCATGTCATGCCTCCAAGCTCATCTGTGTCGGTGCCGGTCAGCGATCAGAGCAAAACGGCACGCCCGCCCCGCCCTGCGAAAGATATGGTTCACCCGTACTCAATGCAACCCCCCTTTCGAGGGTGTGAATACCTGCACGCCCCGACACCGACGCGGATATCGGCCCGAAGGTTCACACGGCTACCCGTTCACATCAGCGGGTTCATCTTGCCCGCCGCAGTCCCACCTGCGGGACGGAGGAGGAAGCCACCGCTGTGCTCTTCGCTGTACAGCAGGCGCTATGAGCCTGCTGCTCCCTGCACCGGCCTCAACCACTCCATACACCGTGTCCACGGCCAATCGGTCCATGCCTTCACCAAGCCGGCCTTCACCGGGTTGGCGCAGATGTACCGCGCGACGCCGATAGTCTTTGCTTCGTCGCGGCACCAATGATCGAACCCTTCGCGCGCCCAGAAGGCACCGGCCCGCCCAAGGACCCGATTGGCTTGCCGCGCCGCGTAGTTCTTGCACTGACCAAGGTCCTCCAGCAGTTCGCCACTGCGCCCCTCGTTGTTCCGCAACAGAAGGTGCGCGTGATTCGACAGGACCGTGACGGCGTACACATGCCATCCACGCTGTTTCTCAAGCCAGTCCAGACTGGCCAACAAAAGCTCTGGCACTCCTGGCCTGGTGAGCCGTCCACGGCATGCAGGCAGCGTTCCACTCGAAGGAACTGCCGTCGCGCCAGTTCGGTCAACGCTTCCTCGTTCGCGTTGGCCTTCGCGAGCGCGTCGCGTTCCGTCTGCAATTCCGTCACGACCGACTTGGGGATCGTCCCGGCCAGCCGGATCGTGACGAAATACGCATGGTCGGCCACCAGCCAATGCGGCAGGTTCCCGCGCGTGAACCGCAATGTC
>CAZWPN010000164.1:0-1521 GCA_964635275.1 uncultured Victivallales bacterium
ATCATAGCAAGCAAATGGAAAGTATTTGAGCGTTGCCACGCAAATCTTTCATTTGCGACGTTGGGCTCAAGCATACCGCACAAGGATGAGTCACGGGGCTCGGGACAGGCTGCCGGCTGAGTTGACCATGCGCAGCAGTTCCTGCACGCGCGCATCGAGGGAGAATTCCGGCGCCAGGGGCTGGAGCGTCTCCACCAGCCGCTCGAAGGAATTCCCGTCGGCGTGCGGACTGCCGCGGAGGATCTCCGCGAACTCCGCTACACACGCCGCCAGCCGGAATCGCGCATCGGTCCGATCGAAGGATGGCGCCACATCCGCCTGGGTAATCCGCCGCTGGATCTCCTCCACCTTGCCGTTGTCCGTCCGGCGGTACCGGATGTAGACCGTGGCAATCGTGTCACGCTCGGCGCCCGCCATGGAGAGTTCGTACAGGGCCGTCACCGATTGGCCGGACCCTACTTCGCCGGCGTCCACAGCGTCATTGCGAAAGTCTTCCTTCTTCAGTTGGCGGTTCTCGTAGCCAAGCTGGCGGTACTGCTTCACCCGTGCCGGGTTGAACTCAACCTGGATCTTCACGTCCGCGGCAATCGTGTGCAGCGTCGCAGCAAGGTCGTCCACAAACATCCGCTTCGCCTCCACTTCGGAGTCAATGAATCCGTAGGTCCCATTACCTTTGTTGGCTATGGTTTCGAGCGTCACGTCGTCGTAGGTTCCGGTCCCGAACCCGAACACCGAGCAAAAGATGCCCTGCCGCCTGTATGTTTCCACCTTGTCGAGGATGTCTTCGGTCGTTGTCGTCCCGAGGTTGGCCACGCCGTCGGAAAGGATCAAGACCCGGTTCTCGCTGCCGGGCCGGAAGTGGCGCGCCGCCACTTCGTACGCGCGGACCATGCCTTCTTCCAGATGCGTCGAGCCGCTGCATTGGAGCGCGTTTATCGTTTCCAGAATGCGCTTCTTCTCAGAGGCAAGGGTGTGATCCAGCACCAGCCGCGCCTGCGAATCGAACTGTACGATCGCCACGCGATCGGCAGGCCCGAGCTTCTCGACCAGCATGGCCAGCGACTTGCGGATCATCCCGATCCGATCCGGCTTGTCCATGGAGCCGGAGGTGTCCACCAGGAACGTAAGGACCGCGCCACGTTCCTCTTCCCGTCCCACCCGGCGACCCTTGACCCCGATCTTCATCAGGTGCAATCCGTCCCCGAAGCGCGACGGCGCACATTCGGCGTAAACCTTGAACGTCTCCTGCACCGGCGGCAAATACCCGTAGTCGAAGAAGTTGACGAATTCCTCCGTCCGCACAGCCTCGGGCGGCGGCAGCAGTCCGCGCAGCATGTAGTTCCGCGCAAGGGTGTAGGACGCCGTGTCCACGTCAATCGAGAATGTCGAGAACGGCTGGCTGGCCGACTGAATGAAAGGATTCACCCCCGAGGCGCGGAAGCGCGGACGGTCAATATCCTCTCTAGGCGTTGCCGGCTTCGACTCCTTTTCCCCACCCTCTGGCAGACCACTTGCGACTGT
>CAZWPN010000164.1:1621-7183 GCA_964635275.1 uncultured Victivallales bacterium
GGCTGAGGCGAGAGATCGGCGGCGGGTTTGGATACACCAGGCGCATCAACTGCCGTCCAAGCTTCCACCGTGAATCCAGATTTGGGCAGTTTGACCCCGCTCTCGGTCGAAACACTCCCCACCACATTCTTCAGGTCACCGTCCGAATCGACCGACTCCCGCAATTCAAGCTGCGGAGGCGCGACCGTACGAGCAGCCGTACCGTGTCCAGCAGCAGACTCGCCCGCATCTACCCCACCGCCCATCTTGACTCCACGCTTTTCCAGTTCCACATGTGCCGCATTGGCCTCCGGAGTTCCCGGACGCGTCTTCATGACTTTCCGCAATTCCACAACCCTTTGCTTCTCCTCCGCGCTCTTCACTTCAGATGCCGCGGCTCTGTCGCTGACTTCAACCCGCATTGGCAACGATGCCGGAGGTGGCGCGGCGGGAAGCCGTGCTGCATGAGTCGCTCTCGTTGACGATCCCGGTGCGGACTGCGAGGCCGCCGTCCCTCCCACCGACACATCCTTGGTAGCCCTAGGGTCAACCTTGCTTTCACTCACGACCCCCTCAGCCATCGCGATACCATTGTCATCGGCCCATCCACCAATAATCCTCTTATCTCCTCCCCTCCCATCGCCCAATCCCATGGCAAGATCGCGGCGCGCCTTCTTTATATCGCTATAATAGGTTATGCTTTCCTTCTCGACCTCTTGAGCCACCTTGGCATCGTCAAGATTGGGGACGTGAAACGTGAGGGAAAGACCATCCGCATCGCCGCCCGGCCCCACACCCTTCGAAGGGTCATGCTTGTCCGGCACCCCGGTGAAATTGCGCCGTAGTTCGTCCCGGCGTGCCCCGCCCTGCGCCTTCTGCTGTGGCAGATCCTCGCGCATTTCCCCGTTCTTAGCGGGCCGTTCCGTGGCGGTCTCGAACTGATCGCCCAATCCATCGTCATCAGCGTCTTCAAGTGCCACACGCCGGATGTCCTCAGGCTGGTTGGCCGCAACGGAAACGCCTGCTCCTATCTTCGTCTTCTTCCTTCTCCGCTCTAACCCGTCCATGGATACAGCAGTCCCGGCCAACGCTAACTCTCCCGCCGACTCTCCTGATGCGGGAGCCGACACGCCGTAGTAGAATCCCCCGTTCACTGCCTTGCCATCTTGCACTCCGTAAAGAT
Source organism: uncultured Victivallales bacterium (assembly GCA_964635275.1). Classification (GTDB taxonomy): domain Bacteria; phylum Verrucomicrobiota; class Kiritimatiellia; order UBA8416; family CAZWPN01; genus CAZWPN01. The sequence goes on from CAZWPN010000164.1 coordinate 2,784, forward strand.
CGTGCCCGGCACTGAGTGCCGGGGCTACAGTGGCTCCGCTCCTCTTTGTAGCCACGGCACTCTGTGCCGTGCTCCAGAAGCCGAACGCGCCGACACCGTTGTAATTAGCGGCCGGCACATTGCCCGACTCATCACCCTTCTCCTCGATCTTGACGGCTCCTATGTCGGCAGATGGCACTCCGCTTCCCTTCGGTACCCTGTACGGGGTCGAGCGCGCCCGGCTCACCGCGGGCAACATGAGCCCTACAAAGATGAATCCGATGACCACCACCGCCGCCACTGCGGCCATCTGCGGATGCCCGACAGTCAACCAGCGCAGGACACCTTGCCGCTTCTTCGGTGCCCGCATAGCCTCACGGATCCGGGACCTGTGCTGTTCGCTAAGGCGTTCCTCGGAAAGAGCGGAGACTGACAGAGCGTCGCGCAGTAGGTCGAGGGTCGGTTCGATATCCCGCAGCACCGCCCTGCAGTCTTCGCAAGATTCCAGATGAGTTTCGACATCCCTGCGGGTGTTCTCGTCCAAATCGCCCAGCCGGTAAACCGTCAGAAGTTCTTTGGCTGCATCGCATTTCATGACACCACCCCTGCTTTCCGCAGCCGTTCCGCGAGCTTGCGAACCGCATGGTGGAGCAGATTTCCCACATTCCCCTCCGTGCGGCCTGTGATTTCGCTGATTTCCTTGTAAGAAAGCCCCTGCTCCATCCGCAGGAGGAGCACCTGCTGCTCCCTGGGGTGAAGTTTTCGCAGGAAGCCCAAAACCAACTTCTTACGCTCCTCCATAGGAGTATCGCAATGGATACCGTCCGGACAATTCATCGCTTCGCTCGTCTGCTCCTGCGACTGCTTCTCGTAAAGGATCTTCAGCCGTGACTCCCGCCGTATCTGGTCAACCGCCTCGTTATGCGTCACGCTGTACAGCCACGACTTCAGCTTGGGCGATGGGGCGAGATCCTCTTTCCATGTTGTAACGAACTTAATGAAAACGTTTTGCACAACATCCTGGGCCATGGATGAGTTGTTGAGCAACCGCGCGGCATACCGCAGGAGCGCTGTCTCATGCATGGCCACAATGGTCTCCATTTGTGCCTCCCGACTCGGCAGCGGCGCCGAAACCGCTTTCCCAGTGCCTTCCATCGTTGACCCTCGATCGTCGTGCTTCATTGCTTATACGAGTCCCGAATCAGGTTTCTTCACAAAAAGACGAGACAAGTTGCATCCATTCCCGCCTTTTGCTTGATTGCCCCTCCCCGCCTGCCGTACAGTCCGCCTGACATGCGCGGGCCAAAAACCACGGTAGCACTAACACGCTGCACCTCTTATGACGAGTCTGAAGTCGAAGCCGCCTGCTCCCGGCTCCTAGCGGAACTGGGCGGGTGGTCGGCATTCATCCGGCCCGGCCAACGGGTGCTTATCAAGCCGAATCTCCTTACAGATCGTCGTCCGGAGCAGGCAGTTACCACACATCCGGCGGTCATCCACGCCATTATCCGCGGGGTCAAGTCCGTCGGCGCCAAACCATTTGTGGCCGACAGCCCGGCCAGTTTCGCCAAACTCGACCGCGTCTGGGAAAAGACCGGAATGCGAGCCGTGTGCGCAGCGGAGGACGTCGAGCTCCTGAGCCTGGAAAAGTCGCCTGTGGTGCCGGTGGATGCCGGTGGCTTTCGGTTCAGCGTCGCCAAGGCCGTTCTGGATGCCGATGCGGTAATCAGCGTCCCGAAGGTCAAGACGCACGTGCTCACCACCCTGACGGGCGCCGTTAAGAATCTCTACGGAACCCTCCCCGGTTACCACAAGAATTCGCTGCATCGTCTTCACCATCAACCGGATGAATTCGGACGTCTGATTGCTGCCATCTACGGTGCCGTCAAACCGGCGCTTTCGATTGCCGATGGCATCATTGGCATGGAAGGCGATGGGCCATCCAACGGCACGCCCGTCCAACTTGGTTTCCTTGTCGCGTCGGGCGACGCCGCCGCTCTGGATGTCTGCCTGTGCGATCTGCTCGGCATCCCGCCGGACAAGGTTCCGTATCTTGCCGCTATCCACAAAGCCGGGACCGGCCCGGCCACCAAGGACTCTATCCAGATGGTCGGCGAGCGTCCTGACTCGCTTCGGGCTGTCGGTTTCAAGTTGCCACGGACGCTGCCGCTGGCCTGGATACCGAAGTGGTTCGTTCGGGCGCTGGGTTCGCTGGTCTGGATCCGGCCTGTCTTCAACGCCAACTGCATCTTCTGCGGGCAGTGCGTAGATGCCTGCCCGGGCAAGGCGCTGCAACAGACCGGCAAGACACTCCCGGCGCTGACGCCGTCCCTGTGCATCGAGTGCTGCTGTTGCCATGAGGTCTGCCCGGCCAAAGCCATAACAATGACGGGCAGTCCGCTTCTCCGGATGGTGCGCCGCGGACGACTGCCATGAAATATCGCCCCAAGCACATTGCCGAGTATGTCCTCCTGCGCATCTTGGCGGCGCTGCTCGCACCCTTGCCGTATCGAGCTGTCCATGTGGCTGCGTGGGTACTGGCCGGGATCACCTATCCGCTCGCACGCCGGCGAGTCAGCACAGCGCATGAGCGTATCCGAATCGTCATGGGACCCGATCTCACCGAAGGGCAGATCCGTCGCATCGCCTGGCTGTCATGGCGTAACTTCTTCTTCACCGGGGTGGAGCTTCTGCGTGGAGCGAGCTTCGACCACGCCTGGGTGAAGAAATACGCTGACTGCTCCGAGGCCATCGCCTTCATCAAGAAGGAAACGGCCGACGGCAACGGCGCCGTGATCGCCGTCCCGCACACAGGCAACTGGGAAGTCGCGGCCGTCTCGGCACACCTCAGCGGCGTGCCGATCTTCAGCGTGACGGGCGTTCAGAAGAACCCTCTGACCAGCGACTACTTCAACCGGCTGCGGCACGCCCCTGGAATCGAGGTTATGCCACGGGGTTCCGGCCTGATGAAGCAGGTTATCCGCTTCCTGCGCAGCGGCAAGGTCATGGCGATCATGCCTGACGTTCGCGTTCGTACCGAGGGCGTGCTTGTTCCATTCTTCGGCGGACAGGCCAACCTCGGCGTGGGCATGGCCCGATTCGCGCGACAATGCAATGTTCCAATCCTGGTTGGACACGCCTTCCGCCGCGGCTGGGCCTATCACGAGTATCACCTGCTGGCCGCCATCAGACCGGACCCATCGCTGCCGGTTGACGCCGATGTTCAGAGAATGACCGCCGAGGCCATGCGCCATTTGGACAAAGTGATTCGCGCCCATCCCGAACAGTGGTTCTGGTACAACAAACGCTGGGTGCTCGACCCGCTGTAGTTGCGTCATCCCGCCAAAAGTGAACATCATGGACGATTACTTGCCTGCCGTCCAGACACGGGGCAGTCACTCCAAATAATCGCCTAAACGCTGAGCTACCGGCGGGACCCATTGCGGACACCTTTGCGGCAGCGGCTCGCTCGGAGAGCCCGCCCTACCCAGCGAGACGTACAGTCTGTATATGTTCCCCAGATAGGGCGAGCTCTCCGAGCGAGCCGTAAACAAAGGACGCACACGAGTCCGCACGAAGTTTTGCCTTCCTTAGCCGAGGATCAGGGCTGTCATCTCAACTCGCCGGCGTGACTCGGATCCCGTTTCGATAATGTACAACTTCAGGAGTGCGCTCGTGTCGAGGTAGATCACCAGCGCCCCTCCCGATCGGCCCTCACGGTTTCCTCAACCGATTTGCCCGTGGCCCGTATGCCCGTGGCCAAATGATCGTCCCACTTCACGACGCGGCGCGGACGGGCCGGCACAATGTGAGCCGCCGGTCGTCCTCGGTTCAAGATTTCAAAGGTCTCGCCTTGGTGAACCTGTCGCTCAATCTCCGCCCAGTGAGCTTTCATCTCCCGCACCGATATTGTCTTAATGCGTCCATGCTGACACAACGGGAACACGAGTGTAAACTTAAGAAACACACTTCGTAACTCATGAGACGTAGCCGCATCCACCACTTCATGCATCCGGGAGGCAGAACGTCGTGATGATGGGAGGGCGATTCCAGCCGCCTATTACTGACGCCCGACGTCCTCATAGAAGAGGGTTTCCGCGGTCTTTTCCCATGGCCCAAGCCAGAACAGCGCCGCCAGCATCATCACGAACAGGCCGATGCCGGCAATCACGGCGGCGGCAATCCACTTGCTGGCGAGGAGCGCCAAAACCGCCCCCAACAGAAACGGCAGCCATACAAGCAATGCGAGCCCGGTATATCGCATCTGGAGGCAGAATAGTTTCCACTTGCGGCCTTTCATCAACTGCCGGCTGCGAGTGATGGCATCCAGCGGTGAAATCCCAGGGTTGTCGGCAACAACATAGAAAGTCATCCAGTAGGCGTACGTCTTGTATATCCCCGGCACGATGAGCAACAGGTAC
>CAZWPN010000165.1:0-4192 GCA_964635275.1 uncultured Victivallales bacterium
GCATGACCACCGTTCCCGCCCCATGCGTCGCGCCGAGGGCGAGATCGAGCCCGAAAGGCATCTTCACCAGATCTGTCGCCTCCGCACCGATGAACCCGCGGAACAGGACCCCCAGAAAGAGCAGGGCAATGCCGTACATCGTGAATGGCTTGATCGCCCAGTTCACGAACAACGTCAACCAGACCGGTTTGCCGCTCTTCCCGGCCTTCACCACCGAGGCGAAATCAATCTTGACCATGATGGGGTACATCATGAAGAAGAGGCAGACCGCAATGGGTATGGACACCACCGGGGCGTCATTCACGAAGATGGACATGCCATCCAGCGTTCTGGCCAGTCCCGGGGCCAGTTTCCCCAGCACAATTCCACCTACAATGCACAGAGCTACCCAGACCGTCAGATACCGCTCAAACACATTCGTTAGTTTCCGCTCACCAGCGGAGTTCATCGCTTTGCTCACTCCCATGCTCCTTTCCTACTTCGGATACCGCTGTTTACGCCGTCGCCGGCCGTCCCTTCGACCATAGCAACAGCGTCGAACTGATCACAACCGTCACACAACCCGCCTCCTGGAAGATCACCGCGATAATGGGCGTCATCAGGCCGACCACGCTCAGGCCAAGGCCGATGACGTTGTAGATCATCGAAAAGAAGATGTTCAGTTTGATGCGCCGCAACACTTTCGCCGACATCCACATGAAGTCTGCAACGCCTGAAATGTCGTCGTTCATCAGCGTCACATCGGCCGTCTCGATGGCCACGTCGGTTCCGGCGGCGCCCATCGCGATGCCGATATCGGCCAGGGCAAGAGCCGGCGCGTCATTGACCCCGTCGCCGATCATGGCGACGACTTCCCCTTCCGCCTGACATTTCCTGACGAACGCCTGCTTCTGCTCGGGAAGCATTTCGGCTTGGTAGTCATCCACGCCGATCGCGCGGGCGACGGCGGCGGCCACCGTGGGATGGTCACCGGTCAACATTGTGATCCGCTTGACGCCCATGGCTTTGAGGGCACGAATGGCGGCCGGGATCTCCGGGCGAATCTCGTCGGCAATCGCCAGCAGGCCCAGCGGCTCGTCATCATGGGCAACCAGTACCGCGGTGCGGCCCTGCTCCGATTGCGTCGCGAGCGCCTGGTCGATATGCGGCGTGATGTTCAATCCGGCGTCTCGAAGGTACGCCGGTTTCCCGACTATGATCCGACGGCCTTCCCATTCCGCCTCTACGCCCATGGCGGCTGTTGAGCTGAAGTGCTCCGGCTCGGGGATCGTTAGTCCCTTTTCCTTACCGGCCGCCAGGATGGCGCGGCCCAAAGGGTGTTCGGAATACTTCTCGGCGATGCATGCCAGAAGGAGAACATCATTCGCGCTTCGCCCGTCGAAGCAGACGGTTTCCATCAGTTTCGGCCTGCCGAAGGTGAACGTTCCCGTCTTATCGACCAGCAAATGGTCGATCTTGTGTGCAAGTTCCAGAAACATCCCGCCCTTGATCAGGATCGCCCGCTTGGCCATGTTCGAGATGCCTGCCGTCACCGCGGTCGGGGTGGCAATGGCAAAGGCGCAGGGACAGGCCACCAGCAGAACCGAGACCGCCGCCTTGACGTCGCCGGTAACGAAGAAGGCCACCACGGCCAGCACGACAACCGTGGGCAGAAACCACGTCGTGAAACGGTCGGCCAGGTTCTGGATGGGCGCACGCGCACCCTGGGCTTCCTGCACGAGGTGGACGATCCGAGCCAACGTGGTGCCTTCACCAACCTTCTCCGTTTTGATCTCCAGCCGCCCCGCCTCGTTCAGCGTTCCGCTGAACACAGTGCTACCCTCGAACTTCTCCACCGGCATGGACTCGCCTGTGATGGGCGCTTGGTTGACGCTGCTTGCCCCGGCGACCACCGTGCCGTCCACCGGAATCCGTTCGCCGGGACGAACCACGACCCGGTCACCCAACTGCAGTTCGGCAACCGGCACGGTGACTTCCTGCCCATTGCGGCGCACCGTCGCGGTCTGTGGTGCCAGATCCAGCAGGTCTCGAATACTGCGACGCGTCTTATCCAGCGCGTAGCTCTCCAACGCACCGACCACCGACATGATGATGATGATTACCGCTGCCGGTCGGAACTCTCCTACGGCAACCGTTGCGGCAAGTGCCACGAGCACGAATACGTTGACCGTAATCCGTCGGCGAAAGATATCCTTGAAGCCCGCAACAAACCGTGGAGTCCCACCCAGCAGGACTGCCGCCAACGCCAGGGACGCGTTCAGGAGCACGGGACCGATATGCCAGTGGGCGAGACCCCAACTCGCCAGGGTCAACGCAGTGATCAACGCAGGGGCGAGGGCGAGCACAACTACTTCCCGGCGCATCTCGGAATGACTAACAGAATCGGACATTGCACATGCTCCATCAGGAAACGGCCGGTCTACTTCCTCTTTCGCTCTCCCGCAACCACGTCGCCCTTCACCTTCTTCTCGTCAACCGCATGGCAACCGCAACCAGGACCGCAACCGTCATTACTCTTGGCGATCGACTCCTTCAGTAACGCCCACAAGCCCTTCTTCTTTTCCGTTTGTTTTGATGGTTCCGTCATCGCATTTCTCCGTTTAGAACGTAGCAAATAGATACAACCCAGCGCACACCAGCAGAACTCCGGCGACCATGCGAATCGCAACCTCGGCCTTTTGCATCTTGAGCGAGGCATTGCCGAACGATACGCCGAACAGGATGGCGGCGAGCGGCAGACTGAACCCGACGGCGAAGAGGGCCATCAACACCATCCCCCACAGCATCCGCCCCATCAGGATGCTGGCACCCATGACGATGAAGATGCCCGGATTGCATGGCAGCGAACACGCCGCCACCCCGCCACCCAGAAACAGCCCTGCCAGCGCGGCGCCCATCTTGCCGCCGGAGGCCGAAGACGTGCCGTCCTTCCGGACACGACTCGGCAGTCTGAAGGGCAGCAGTTTCAGCGTAGCCAACCCGAAGAGAACCGCCACGACACCCGCGAACAGCTTCCAGTACCGTCCAAGAAACACCTGCGCCGTCTGGCCGACCAACCCCGCCACAAACCCGAGGATGGTCAACGCCAGCGTGGTCCCAATAAGGAACCAGACCGCCGCGATCACCGAAGCGCGCCGGTTCACGTTCTGTTGCGTACCGGAGTACGCCACCAGCATGCCCATGGCAGGCAGGGTGCAACACGCACTCGCCACGGCACTCACCAAACCGAGCAGGAACGCCAGCGGCAATGCCGCCGGCCCCATGCTGGCGGCCTGGAGCGTGTCCGTCGCCCATTTCAACATGTCCGTCATGCCGACGACTCCTATTTGCAGCCGGACGGTCCGCAACCGCTGGATGCAGGTCCACAGCCGCCGCCCGCACTCGACGCGGTCACATACGCCTGGACGAGTTTCATTTCGGTGATTTCACCCGATACAGGAGCCATCCCGCGCCCCTTGACCAGGGCGAGTACCCCAGGTACGGGGATTTGCGAGGCAACCTGTTCATAGTCGCGCGAGCCAGCCTTCAACGCAAACACGCCGATCTTGCCGCCGCCCAACTGGGGTTCCATCGTTCGAGCCGCGCTCATGATTTGCGCCGTCGGAGCCTTGGCGGTTGCTTCCGTTTTGCCCGGCAGGAACACGAAAACACCAACTGTATCCGTTGCAAGAGTGTTCAGTTCGGAAAGCGCCGCGATTTCCTTTACGGCGTCCGTACCCGCTGGCTTAACGGCACCATCGGGTGGGGGCGTCTGTAACGGAGAGGGCAGGGCCGCAAACCCGACGGCGGGCGCTTTTGCGGTCTCCGCGCCGTTGTTCTTCACTACGGCCCTTGCGACCAGCACGCCGGCAATGAGCAGGATGCCGACCCCCACTATCCATCGCCCTCGACCGCTCGATCCCGATGTTCCGCAACTGCACCCCGGTCCGCAGCACCCCGCCTCGTCTTGTTGTTTGTCGTTCTGCTCGCTCATCTTCTCGTTATTCCTTTCTCGCCGTTCAGGCGCAGCAACTCTTGCCTTTAGACTTTCCACCACCGCAACAAGCGGGGACTTCACTCGTCACGTTCCCGCTGCCGCTTGCACAGGCTTTCCGGATCGCAGGCGACCACCGCCCTCAACTTCTTCGCATCCCGTTCAGCGGTCTCATCGCCCCTCAACGTCTCGCCCAACCACTTCAACACGGGTCGGACA
>CAZWPN010000165.1:4202-7171 GCA_964635275.1 uncultured Victivallales bacterium
ACAAAGGCCCCACCGGCTCCCTCCGGCAGCCGGTAATACATCCACCGCCCCTCCTTCCGGGAGTCCACAAGGCCCGCCGTGTTCAGGATCGACAAGTGTTTCGAGACCGTCGAAGGCGCCAGCCCCAACACCTCCAAAATCTGACACACGCACAACTCTCCCGGTTGCAGCATCATCAGGATGCGCACCCGCTGAATGTCGGCCAGCGCTTTCGTGACCCGCAAAGTTGATCGCATGACTTCTCCGTTCATGGGTATCCCTTCCCAATCAGACATCAGGTCGTTCTTGGAAGTGATTCGTTACATGGCGAACTATAGACCAATCGGGAAGCGCGTGTCAACCGCCAACACTGCGGCCCTGCCTCAAGGCCGGGCTCACAACTCTTTCGGTGCATCGACTGTTCCCGCCTCGCCAACGGTAAGACCCAACCCCGCGCAGATCTGCAGGAACGGCTCCCGCAGGTGCGCATAGGCGGCATCCTCGAAGATGGGGCGACATTCAGTGGGGGTTCCCTCGCCCCGCCAAAGTCGGCAGGCGAACGCCATACACGCTTTTTCGCCGCATTTCCGGCAGCTCGTTCCGGGTAGGCGCTTGAAGATCTCCAGCGCCGGTGGCCGCGAACGACGCTCGTACATGGGTGTGATCGTATGGCGGCGCATCCAGACCTGGTTGACCAGACGACGAATGCCTTCCAGCACGCGCCATGCATCCACGATATCGTCGGCCTTGGCGATCGTGATCCGATAGGAATACAGGGAGATCATGCGGTACGCGTCCTGATAGGTGAGCGTCTCGGGGTCCCGGCCGTACGAACCGGCAGGCATTTCGGCGTTCAGGTACGGCAACACGCGGGCAAGGTCGCCGGAGACATGTGCAATCAGGCGCAACTTGGCGGCATCCGCCACGCAGGGAGCCAGCACCATGATCGCACATTCTCCCATGATATCGTCATCGAAGACCAGAGGAGGTTCAGCGGGAACCTTGTGACGGGGTGCCTGATAGTCCACCCAGCCGGGAACGACAATGCCGGCCGCACTCAGTGTCGGCGCGCCATCGGCGCCCGCGAGCAACGCCGGCACAGCCACCTTCTGAAACCCCGGATCGGGGGAAATCGACTCGTACTGGACACCTTGCGCGCGCAACGTCTCGACCGCGTTGTCATACAGCCGCCGGTTAGCGAATGTCGTCAGTCTGTCCATGGGTCCTGCACCAGTCGCACAATCTCTTGCTGTCCATGTTCCCAACTCATTGCGCCGTGTAGATCAGCCAGAGTCCGCCCAGGAGCACCAGCACCCCGCACACCTTCTTGAGGATCACGGCGCCATGGGATTTCTCGCTCCAGTTCAGATAGTGCTGGACCACTTCCGTGAACGTACCCGCCAACACAATCACGGCGCAGTGTCCCACGCCGTAGAGCAGTAACAAAAGGATTCCATACGTCAGATTAGTGGCAGCCAACCTGAATGTTACCGCCAACATGGGCGCCATGTAGGCGAAGGTGCAGGGGCCGAGCGCCACCCCAAACACCAGTCCCAGAATGAGCGCCGCTAACATCCCTTTGCGTTTCATACCCGGCTGCGCAGCGCCAGGCATGGGCAGGCGGATGACATCGAGCAAGTACAGTCCGACCACGAAGAAAATCACGGCCACCGCGTAGTTGCCCCAGCGCCCGACATCGCCCATCATCCGCCCGGCCGCCGCCGTGATGGCCCCGATCACGCCAATGGTGATCAGAATACCGACCGAGAAAAGAAGGGAGATCGTGAACGCCCGCCGGGTCGTGATCCGTCCCTGCGTGTCAATGAACCCGACGATCAAGGGAATGCTCGCCAGGTGACAGGGACTCAGCAGAATGCTGAGCACACCCCACGCAAATGCGGCCGTCAGTGCGAGGCTCGCCGAACCCTCAACGGCATGCGACAGTGCTGTGAATATCTGCTCCATCTCAGTCCTCCATCATTTCGACGCGCATTCGCCGATCTTGCATGCCTTGCCGATCTGCTGCGGAGTGAGCTTCATCTTGTCCGCCAGCGCCTTCTGAATCGTGATCAGCTCGCCGGTCTCAAACGGGTTCGCGTCCACCCACTTCTTGAGGTTCTCGGCGTTTGCAAAGAATCCCTGATGGAAACACCCCGCCGAAACGCGCGCGCCATCAGGCTTCACCCGCTGTCCGAACCAGGCCACCGCCGTCGCCGGATCCAGGGACGCCACGCTGCCATTCAGCGTCTTGACGGTCACCATTTCGCCCGTCAACCGGTCTCGTTCCCGAATCTCGATGTCTTTGCCCGTCCGTGCCGCCACGCCCAGGGCGCAGTGCGAGCAACAGCCCCACGTCTTCACGTCGCCGACCGTGACTGCGGCCACGTCCTCGGGATACACAGCCCGGTCGCAGAATCCGCACTTGTTCGCCAGTTCCTTGCCCTGCAGAACCGCCAGGTCCAGCACGTTCCCTCCGCTTGCCAGCCGTTCCTTCTCCGCCGTGCCCTTGTCTGCAAACGCCTTGACCGTGGGCCGCCCCGTTTTCGCTTCCATCCCGTAGACATAGACTGCATCGCTGATCGGCACGAGACTGCCGGTTGCCCAATCGGTGACCGAAACCTTGTTCTCGAACCCGGTTTTGTCTTCCGTCAGACAGGAGTACATGACGAAATAGTGGTGCATGCCGCACAACCGCACGTCGCCCTTGTCCGTTTTCACGACCACGAGACTATTGGACACAATATCCCCGTCGCACATGTAGCAGATCGCGTCTTTAGCACGTTCGTCCGGCTGGGCCGGTGTCCACCGGCTGACGCCTGGTGTGGCGGCTGCGCCCGTCAGATCCACTCCGAACTCCTTCCATTTCGACAGGATGTCCTCCTTACCAAAGAACCCCTCGTGGCGGAACAGTTCCTTGCCTTGCGCGTCATAGAAAATCTGCGTCGGAATAACGTTGATCCCGTACTTCTTCCCCGCATCCGGGTTCTCCC
>CAZWPN010000166.1:0-7150 GCA_964635275.1 uncultured Victivallales bacterium
GCAGAAGATTCGACGCCGATTAAGAGGATCGGACCGCCGATAGGGAGGATGGGGGAAGAATGAACTCATCCTCTTTATCTGCGCTCTGATTGGCGGCATCCGACATGCTGTAAGAGGCTTGTGGGCACAACTATTTCGTGTGTTTTGCGTGTTCTTGCCTATCGCCGTGATGAATGCCACTTTCCCATCCTTCCAATCTTCCATCCTTCCAATACTCCGCCGTTCATGGCGCCAAGAATTGCCTTGTCAATCTTTGCGCCTTTGTGTTCAATACATACTGAACGAAATCGCTGCATAAGCGACCGGCACGGAGTGTGTCGGCGCCCCTTCGGAGTATCGCTATGACCCCTCGGCGTACAGACAATTTAGATCCTGTAGTCCAACGGTTTGTACAGGAAACCGGCAACATGACCCAGGGACTGGGTTTTGGCCGCGCCGTGGGTCAGGTCTATGCCTATCTCTTTTTTAATTCCACGCCGCGGAGCCTGGCCGATCTCCAGAACGACCTCGGCATCAGCAAGGGCAGCGCGAGCATGGCGGTCCGGCAGCTTGAGCAATGGCACGCTGTCCAGCAGGTCTGGGTTAAAGGGGACCGCAAGGACTACTACGAGGCCAACGACTGGTTCGGGCGGATCCTCAAGAATGCCTTGATGGATGCAGTGGGCAAGAAGATCATGGCCTTTTCCTCGATGCTCGACGAAGCCGATGCGGCGCTGGAGGCGGTGGAAGGCGATGGCGAAGAGTCATTCATCCGTCAGCGGGTCCAGCGGTTGCGCGAGTTCCAGACCAAGGCCGGGAAGACCATCAACAGCCCCGTGGTGAGTATGCTGTTGAAGTAGAGCGCGCACGGTTGGGTGCGGTCTGGTGCAGAGTACGCTGCGGTCAACGCCCGAGGTTACAGAAGAGCCCGCCGCGCGGCTGCGCCGCGAACAAACACGGAGATAGTTATCGGGATTGGCGATGCGTAAACATTGGGTCATCAGACAGTTATACGGAACTCAGGAAATCAGGAATGGTTTAGCCCCCCCTTCCTGGTTTCCTGATTTCCAGATTCATTCCGCTCTCGCCGGGTCAAGTTATAGGCAAGCCGGATAACCGTTTCATTGAGTGTGTGCTATCGGTTACAGCCGACTATCTCATTACGATTAACTGCGCCCGTGGGCATTTTGACAAACCGTTCTATGGGGACTCCCGCGTTCTCACTCCAGGGCGGTTTATCAATTCGCCGGCAATTTCCTCTCTGCTGCGACGACTAGAATAGATGTGGTCTCTTCCTGCAACAGCCCGTGGTGAAGCAAAGTGGGGCGGTGCGACCGGGGCCTACCCGGATATGGAAGATGAACGTAGAAAGAAGGGGCGTGTACCCTGTGAATAGCGACGAAAAAATGTCCCCCCGTGAGATCTATCGGCGGCGGTTTGAGGCGTCTGTCCCGTACCGCCGCGCCTTATGGGCGGTGCTGTGCCGCGACTTCTTCCAGCGGTACGTGGATCCGTCGGCCGCCATCCTGGAGGTCGGCGCCGGGTACTGCGAATTTAGCAACGCCATTCGTGCCGACCGCAAGACTGCACTGGACATCAATCCGGACGTTCGCAGCCATGCCGCTCCGGACGTACGCGCGATCATTGGTTCGGCGCTTGACATGACCGCTATCGAAAGGGCCAGTCAGGATGTCGTGTTCATGTCTAATTTCCTCGAACACCTGCCCCGGCAGGAAATACTGACAGTGCTTCGGGAGTGCGCGCGGGTATTGCGACCAGGCGGCCGTTTGTTGATCCTGCAGCCGAACATACGCTATTCTTGGCGCGACTACTGGATGTTTCTCGACCATGTCACGGCGATAGATGATCGCGCTCTTTGCGAGGCCCTGGAACTGAACGGGTACCGCATCGAGCGTTGCATCTCGAGGTTTCTCCCCTATTCGACCGTGTCCCGCTTTCCAAAGGCTCTATTTCTTGTGCGGATCTATCTGCGCGTTCCCCTCCTGTGGAGGATGTTTGGGAAGCAGTCCTTTGTTGTGGCGGAGAAGGCTGACGCCCGAGGCCTGAAAACATGTTGATCAGGTCGGCGAAGGGCTTGTACACCCGCAAGAAGGCTATGCACTCTTCAATGCGACAGATCACGACCGGCTTGTGGCCGACTGGGCGCATGTTGGCATGATGCTCGGTGCCACGATGTGCAATCACGGCTCCTTCTTTAAAACGGATCGTTGACTTCTAGCCGGTGCCCTCTGCTCACCGGACTCCGCTCTTGGAAGCATGCGTCCTTTCCTGACCATACTTATCCCGGCACATAACGAAGCCGGTTCCATTGGCCCGACGTGCCGCGCTATTGAGGCGGCGTTCGTAGACGCGCGGATCGCCGACTACGAAATTCTCGTCGTCAACGACAACAGTATCGACGGTACGGAGGCGGAACTGCAGCGCATGCAAGGCGAATTGCCGGTTCTGCGCTACCTCAACAACACTCCGCCGCACGGATTCGGTTTCGCGGTGCGGCGCGGACTCGAATCCTTCGCAGGCGAGGCGGTGTGCGTTGTCATGGCAGATCTCTCGGATGATCCGGCCGACATAATCACGTACTACCGGAAGCTCAAGGAAGGATGGGAGTGCGTATTCGGGTCGCGTTTCATGCGTGGTGGTCGCACGTACGACTATCCTGCGGTCAAATACGTTCTGAACCGTCTGGCCAATGCGTTCATCAAGGTACTCTTCCGCATTGATCATGACGACATCACCAATGCGTTCAAAGCATATCGTCGCGAGGTCATAGAAGGGGTTCATCCGATTCTGGCGAAACACTTCAACCTGACGGTCGAGTTGCCTCTGAAGGCGATTGTGAGGGGCTATCGCTATTGTCGTGTTCCCATCTCCTGGCGCAACCGGACGACGGGTGTCTCGAAACTGAAGATCAAAGAAATGGGCAGCCGCTACCTGTTCATTGTCCTTTACGTCTGGCTGGAGAAGAAGCTGAGCAAGGGCGACTACTACCGGAAAGTCGGTTAAGGGTATCCGACTAAGAGTGTCGGTTAAGCTTGCGTTCAAGAGTGTGCTTAAGTGTCTCGCTGTAGCACGCTTAACCGCCTTCTTAACCGCTGTTGGCGAGTGGAGAGAAAAAGGAAAGATCGAAGGGAATCGTCGCCCGCTCTCGTCGCCCGCTATCGTCCACCGAAAAGAGGAAGAGTCGGTCAACGAGAGCGGGCGACGAGAACGGTTGACGAGTGAGCGGGCGCGAGTCATGTTCTTCCCTTCCGCCAGACGTGGACGGGGAGTGGAAGCAAACACGGGGCGCCAACCAGGCGTCGCACGGTACGCTCGCAAGCTCGCGCCCGTGAAAGTCAACGGTAGAACGGCGATTGGGCGTATGATAGGCGCTATGTTGGCAAAGCCGTCAACCTTCTGCCGATCGTTCAACCGATAGTCCGAGTCACATCAATTCAGTCATGCATCTTCCCTTATCTGTCCTCCGTCCTCCGTCGTCCGTCGCCCGTTTTCTGCTCTCTGTCCACCGCTCTCCGTCGTCCGTTTTCTGCTCTCTGTCCACCGCTCTCCGTCCTCCGTCCTCTGTCCTCCGTTCTCCTCTCGCCTGGGCGTTCCTCCTTGTCTTCCTTGTTCGTGTGCTATGTCTCGTCACGTATCCGCCGAACATCGCCGGCGACAACATTGGCTATTTCAAGATGCTGACCCAGGGGAAGTCCAATCTGGTCCATCCACCCGGCTATCCCTTTCTCGTGGGTCTCCCCATTCGGATATTCTTCCGGCTCACCCATACGGCCTGGTGGATTGACCTCCATCCCGTCCGCGTGCAGTACATGGTGGTTGTGTGGCAACACATGTTGTCCATGGCTGCGCTTATAATTGGATGCCTGACGGTGCGGCGCATCTTCGGCGGCGGGGTGGCTGTGGCCTCCTTGCTTATTTACGGTCTGCGTCCCCGGACGTTCGGCGCCATTTCCTGGTTTTTCCCTGAATGGTTCCAGGCCGACCTGCTGATTCTGACCCTCTGCGCCGCCTGGTTCGCGTTCCGGGCCGTCAGCCCTACGCGCAAAATCGCGCTCTATGGCCTATCTTTTCTGCTTCTGGCCTGGTGTTACCTCACCAAATACAACGCGCTTTTTTTCCTGCCGGTCCTGATGGCGGTGGTTCTCTTCGATCCTTTCGGGCCCGGGGTTGGTCCGGTTCCCGCCAATCCGATGGATGAGCCCGAACTGGAGTCGGGGCGACCTCGCCCCTCAATCAGCGGCCCTGGGTCGGGCCGGCTCCAGAGGCGGCTGCGCTGGCTAACCCTGGCGTTGGGGCTTGGACTGGCTGTGGGCAATATCGCCGTGTTCGCGTGGACATGGCATCGCGCTTCCACCGGAACGGCGGCGTTGTCCAAGGACCATGCATGGGTGCTCCTGACCGCCATGGGGCAATGGTCGCCGGGGAAGACGCTCGACCCCGGTGCCGGACCGGAAACCAAACGATTGATATATCTCAACAGCGTGTTGCCGTGGCATTCAGGCGCAGGCCCCTTCTGGAATATCGAGCCTACGCCGGAAGGGCCTGCCTTGAGATCCCCTTGGCGGGAGAAGTTCCACCATGTGTTGAGCGCGGATGCGGCGACTCTTAGCCGGCTGCTGGCTGCGGTTCCGCCGCCCAAGGCGCCGTACGACTTCTTCACGGCATTCTTCCCGACCTATCTGTATCTCGGTGCTGATGAGAGCGATCGGCTGGGCGTGCGCGTCTTTGTGGAGAATGTGATGGCGCATCCAGGCCTGTTTCTAGGCTACTACTTTCGTCAACTCGGACGAAGCCTGTGGCGCTGGCCGTCACGTCCACAATTCGACGATCTCCCCGCCGCGCCGGCGTATGCGCCGGCCGGGCTAGGACTGTGGCGGCGTGAGCAGGCTGGGCCAACTCACGCGCACACGTTCTGGTACACGCGGCCACTGGTCTGGCGGCCGGGGGCTGCGCTACTGCACGCGCTGGACCGCATTTACGTTCTACCTTCGCTGGTCGTGGTGGTGGGCATCGCCGTCTATCTTGGCGTGCAACTTGCGCGACTCCGCCATGGCCGAATGGATTCCGCAGCCGGTGCGGTGCTGGTGCTGACGGCCTGCGGCGCCGTCTACATGGCCGGCATGCACGCCGTCTTCTTCCGCAGCAAGGAGGCATATTTGGTGACCCCGCTTGCCATGACGCTGTTTGCGGCGGCCTTGTGCGCCGGGGTCGCGCACCTGCGGGGTCGCTTGCATCCGACGGCGCCGAGTGAAGTTCCGGCAGCAGCTCCTGTCCGTGCGTAGTTTCGCCCCCACCCAAATCCCATATCACAGAACTCCAATCGTTCCCCATGCGAATACTTTTTGTCGCCTTCTCGGAAAACATTACCACCGCGCGGTGGATGGACCAGCTATCGGGCGAAGGATGGGATATCCATCTCTTTCCCTCGATAAGGCGCCACAACCACGCGCCTGAACTGCATGATCTCACCTTGCACGATGTCGGCCTGTGGCGACCCGAACGTTTGGATGCCAGTGTGCGGATCGCAGGCGCATGGCCAGGGGCAAGGGGCGCCTATACCGTTCAACGGTGGCTGGAGCGGCACACGACCTGGCGGCGCGATCGTGCCCGGTTTCTGGCGGCCACGATTCGCCGACTCAAGCCGGATCTGGTCCACACGCTGGAAATGCAACACGCGGCTTACCTGATGCTGGACGCCTGCCGGTATCTGGGTCCGCGTCGCCCTCCCTGGATCTATTCCTCATGGGGCAGCGATATTAATTACTTTCAACACCAACCCGAGCATGCCGCTCGCATCCGATCGGTTTTGCGCGAGTGCGATGGTCTGTTCACCGATTGCGACAGGGATCGGCGCCTGGCCATCGAGTATGGCTTTACCGGCAAATATCTGGGCGTCTATCCCGGGGGCGGCGGATATGATTTGGACGAGATGCGGCGTTGCCGGCAGCCGGGTCCGGCATCGGCCCGACGCGTCATTGCCGTCAAGGGGTATCAGAGTGAGCGGTATGGAGGCCGTGCCTTGTTGGCGCTGCAAGCCATTCACCGTTGCGCCGACGCGCTGAAGAACTATCGCGTCGTGGTCTACTCGGCCCAGACCGAAAGCGTGTCCGACGTGGTTCGGCACATCGCGGCCACCTCGCCGATTAGAATCGAAGTCCTGCCCCGTGTGCCACATGGCGAAGTGTTGTCCCTGTTGGGGCAATCGCGCATCCACCTCGCCATCTCCGAAACCGACGGCACGCCCAATGCAATGCTGGAGGCGATTATCATGGGTGCTTTGCCCGTTCAGACGGATACTGTATCGACGGGTGAATGGATCGAGAACGGCATCAATGGCGCACTGGTTCCGTCCGACTTGCCGGAGGCAATCGAAGCGGCTCTGCGGCGGGCGCTGGCCGAAGATGCCTGGGTCGATCAGGCGGCCGCGCACAATGTTGCATTGGCCGACGAACGGCTCGGGCGAGGTGCCATTGCACGCGACGTCGTCGAATCATACGAGGGCTGCCTGAAGCGTAGTCGCAGCAGAACAAGGCACCCAACTAACAGTCAATCGCAGGCCGGGGGACGGATATGACCTTAAAGGATTACGTTCATCGCGTTGAGGAGGCGGTGGGATGGCGGGTCATCCGCCATACCGCGCTGAAGACATATCGGTATACGGTGATCGAAGAGGCGTTGACGGCTCGCTATGGCGAAGTGACGCTCGATGAAAGCCGATGGCTCACGACCGCGGCAGGGCAACTCTCGGATCCGGGGCCGGTTATCGAGATCGGCACATTGTTTGGAACCTCCACGCTGGCGCTTGTTCGCGGGAAAGCGCCGGATCGACCCATGATCACGGTTGACAATTTTGCCTGGAATCCTTTCGGTATGCCGGGCGCCACGCACGAGCGCATCACGCGGGCCATATTGGCGCCTGCCCTTGACGCGGAATCGCTCACCCTCGTCCGCATGGATAAGACCGAGTTTTACCGGACCTATCAGGGCGCGCCGCCTGCTCTCGTCTTCATTGATGATGGGCACACCTACGAAGCGGTGGTCGAGGACATCGAATGGGCACGTAAGGTCAAGGCAGGCGTGATCTGTGGGCACGACTACACCGACAGCATGCCGGGCGTCAAACGGGCTGTTGATGAAGTCGGTGGGCCCC
>CAZWPN010000167.1:0-7129 GCA_964635275.1 uncultured Victivallales bacterium
TTCAACAAACCGAAAAGAAGGAGTAGGACATATGAAACTCAGGACACAATTAATATTGGCATTCGGTGTGGTTATCATGGTCATCATCGGTCTGCTGGGCCTGACGTACCACAGCCTCGATGTAATGACCACGACCGCAGAGTGGGTGAAACACACCACGGAAGTGCTCAAGGCCGCCAATGAGGCTGAAAAGCTGCTGGTGGACATGGAGACCGGCGTGCGCGGCTTCGTGATCACAGGGAAAGATGAGTTCCTTGAACCCTATAACGCGGGCAAGAATGGATATGACGCCAAGCTCGCCGCCCTCAAGGTCTTGGTTTCAGACAATCCCGCCCAAGTCGGGCGCTTGACGACCATTGACGAGGTGGTACGGGAGTGGGACAAGACGGTGCTCAGCGTGCAGATTGCCACCCGCAGGGAGGGGTCTGAGGGCGGGGACAAAACTGCCGCTGAAGCGTTGGTGGCAAAAGGGACTGGTAAAGCGTTCATGGACCGTGTTCGGATAATGATGGCCGAGTTTCAGAGTGTAGAGGATGGATTGATGGTTGCTAGAGTCAAGGCGGCGGACCAGGCGAAGAGGTTGAGCACTAGATCCATGGTGCTCAGCGGCGGCGGCGGTATCCTTTTGGCCGTGATATCGATGATCGTAATTATCCGCGGGGTGTACCGGCAGGTCGGCGGTGAACCAGTCAAGATCGCGCTGATCACCGAGCAAGTCGCCGCCGGCAACCTGATGGTGGATTGGCGGAACGGCATCAAGGAACCGACAGGTATTTTAGCGTCGATCGGAAAGTTGGTGGAGAACCTTCAGAAGCAGATCGCCTCGATCACGGAGACGGCCGGCGTGCTGGCTTCTGCGGCGGCGGAGATTTCCACGTCCGTGTCCCAGGTCGCCGCCAGTTCGACCGAGACAGCTGCTGCCGTGAGCGAAACGACGGCGACGGTTGAAGAGGTCAAGCAGACCTCCAGGATTGCCAGCGAGAAGGCGAGGGTAGTCGCCGAAGGTTCGCAGCGGGCAGCCACCGTATCTCTGGCCGGCCGTCAGGCCACGGATCTTGCCATCGAGCGGATGAACCAGATCCGGCAGCAGATGGAGGCGATAGCGGACAGCATCGTCAGGCTGAGCGAACAAAGCCAGGCGATAGGGACGATCATTGCCACGGTGGACGACATCGCCGAGCAGTCCAATCTGCTTGCGGTGAACGCGGCGATTGAGGCGGCCAAGGCCGGAGAGCAGGGCAAAGGTTTCGGCGTGGTGGCCCAGGAGATCAAGAACCTTGCCGCCCAGTCCAAGCAGGCGACCGGGCAGGTGCGTTCAATTCTGGGCGAGATCCAGAAGGCGACGAGCGCGGCGGTGATGGTCACCGAACAGGGCAGCAAGGGGGTGGAGGCAGGCTTGGCTCAGTCGAGGCAGACCGGCGAGTCGATCCAGGCTCTGGCCGGGAGTATCCAGGAGGCGTCCAACGCCGCGATGCAGATCGCCGCGTCGAGCCAGCAGCAGGTGGCGGGCATGACCCAGGTGGCGCAGGCCATGGAAAGCGTCAAGCAGGCCAGCGTACAGAACGTGGACAGCATGAATCAGCTCAAATCGGCGGCCGCCAACCTGCGGGAACTGGGCGGCAAGCTCAAGGAGTTGGTGGGACGGTACCGCACGTAGACGAGAAGGGTTTGACATGACGGCGGCTGACGATGCGTTCATGCGGGAGTTGACGGCGGCGTTCACCGTGGAGGCCGGTGAGCACCTCCAGGCCATCTCGTCCGGGCTGCTGCAGCTCGAAGAGAATCCGCAACGGGAAGACCGTGCGCTGATCCTGGAGACCATCTACCGGGAAGCGCACAGCCTCAAGGGCGCGGCGCGCGCAGTCAGCTTCTCCGCCATTGAGACCGTCTGCCAAGCGCTGGAAGGCGTGCTTGCGGCGTGGAAGAAGGGCATCATTACGCTCTCGGGACGGCCCTTGGACGTCTTGTTCAAGGCAGTGGATGTCATCGGACGGTCCGTCTCCTCCGGCGGTGGATTGGCAGGCACGGATGAACTGTGCGGCGAACTCGCCAAAATGGCAGTCGGCGCCGGTAGCGGCAAGGTGGAAAGCGGATCGCCGCCGGTATCGCCGGCGGGCGAAACGGTGCCAGTCGCAGCGGATCGCGCTCCTGCCGGGACGGTCGCTGAAGGCACGGAAACGGTACGGGTTTCGACGGCCAAGTTGGATTCTCTGCTGTTTCAAGCGGAGGAGATGCTGGCGGTCAAGCAGGCCAGCCGGCACCGGGCCTACGAGCTCAGCGATCTCCTCGGCATGGCGGAGATATGGGAGAAGCGGTGGATCAAACTGCAGCCCGAGATAAGGCGTGCGGGCCAGCCGTCGACCGCGGCAGCTAGCGGACCAGGGGGAGAGCGGCACGTAGAGGCGTTCGCGGAGTTGCTGGAATGGAACACTACATGCCTCCGGACTGTCCGCGAGCGGCTGACGCAGGCCGCACGTCAGCTCGCCGAGGACGAGAGGATGATCGGCCGTATGGTTGACGGCCTGCTGGAAAGCGCCAAGCGGGCGGTGATGGTTCCGGCGGTAACGGTCCTCCAGACCTTTCCACGGATGGTGCGCGACTTGTGTCACAGCCAGAATAAGAAGGTCGAGTTTGTCATTAGCGGCGATGACATCGAAATAGACAAGCGGATACTGGAGGAGATGAAGGACCCGATGACGCATCTCCTGCGCAACTGCATTGACCACGGGATCGAGCTGCCGAAAGAGCGCGAGCGGAAGGGCAAGCCGGCCGTCGGACGCGTGACGGTCTTCCTTTCACAAGCGGACAGCCGCACAGTTCAGATTGATGTTTCCGACGATGGCGCAGGTGTCAACACGGCCGAGGTGAGGGCCGCCGCCGTCCGCCAGGGACTGCTGTCACAGGAGGAGGTGAGTCGCCTTTCCGATCAGGAAGCGCAGATGCTGGTTTTTGCGTCGTCGCTTTCGACCAGGAATTCGGTGACGAATCTTTCTGGCCGTGGCTTGGGGTTGGCCATCGTGCGCGAGAAAGTCGAGAAGCTGGGCGGCCGCGTCAGTTTGCAGACAGAGGCCGATGCGGGGACGTCCATCCGGATCGTTCTGCCTCTCACACTGGCGACATTCCGCGGTGTTCTGGTCGAGGCTTCGGGCCGGATCTTCGTGGTCCCTACGGCCTGCGTGGAGCGAGTTCTGAGGATCGTGGCGAGCGATATTCAAACTGTCGAAAACCGGGAGACGATCTGCGTCAACGGAAAGACGGTCGCCTGTGCGAGACTTCACGCCGTTCTCGGCTTGCCTGCCGTCTCTTCGGGAAAAGGCGCTTCCGCCACCCTCGTGCTGCTGCTCGCCATCGCCGAGCGGCGCGTGGCCTTCCTGGTGGATCGGGTTATCGCGGAGCAGGAGGTACTGGTGAAGAGTCTTGGTCGCCAACTCTTGCGTGTAAGGAATGTCGCCGGGGCCACCGTCCTTGGGTCGGGCGAATTGGTGCCGATTTTGAACGTGTCGGACTTGCTGCAGTCTGCTGCCCGAGGGGCGGGCGCTCCGGCGGTCGTCCAGGCGTCGGCGGAAACGGGAACCCGCGCACGCAGACAGCAGAAGTCCATCCTTCTTGTGGAGGACTCCATTACGTCGAGGATGTTGATCAAGAACATCATGGAGGCCGCCGGCTACGCGGTGAAGACGAGCGTGGACGGTTTGGCGGCATGGACTGAACTCAAGACCGGAACGTTTGATGCCGTGGTGTCCGACGTCGAGATGCCGAGGATGGACGGGTTCAGTCTCACGGAGAAGATTCGGGCTGACGCCGGACTCGCGGATCTACCCGTGGTGCTTGTAACGTCGCGCGAAACGCAGGATGACCGTGAGCGCGGGATTGACGCTGGCGCCAATGCTTATATCGTCAAGAGCCGTTTTGAGCAGAGCAATCTGCTCAGCGCCCTTGAACGGCTGGTGTAGAGAGGGCTCCATGATTGATGTATTGATCGTTGACGACTCGCCGGTAGCGCGGCAGTTGATCGACCATATACTCGTGGCGGACCCGGATTTACGAGTGGTGGGCACGGCGGCCAGTGGGGAGGAGGCCGTGGAATCTGTCGCCCGCCTCAAGCCGGACGTTGTCACAATGGACATCCATATGCCTGGTATGAACGGGTTTGATGCGACGCGCAAAATCATGGAGTCAAATCCTGTGCCGATTGTCATTATCAGCGGCAGTTACGAACATGGGGAAGTGGACAAGGCCTTTCGTGCCATGGATGAAGGCGCGCTGGCGATTCTCGGACGTCCTGTCGGTTTGGCTGATCCGCGCTACGCGCAGCAGGCGCGAGAGATCCGCCAGAGCGTGCGGCTTATGGCAGAGGTAGGCGTGGTGCGGCGGACGTGCCGCGTCGCGCGCGCTGCTTCCATTCCGTGTTCGGATCGCCTTGCATCGGAGAGGGCTGTCGCGGTGCGCGAGTTGGTGGCCATCGGAGCCTCCACAGGCGGGCCGCCCGTGATCCAGACCATCCTGGCGGGCCTGCCGAAGGACTTTCGGGTGCCGCTGGTTATTGTGCAGCACATGGCGGCTGGTTTTGTCAAGGGCATGGTGGATTGGTTGAACGCGACGTCGGGCGTGCCGGTTCATCTTGCCAGGCATGGTGAGGAGGCTCTCCCGGGGCATGCTTACGTCGCACCCGACGCGTTGCAGATGGGCGTTGACGCGGCCAGGCGGATCGTCATGCAGGACGCTCCGCCGGAACATGGTGTCCGACCGTCGGCCTCCTATCTTTTCCGTTCCGTGGCGGACGGGTTCGGCAGCCGTGCCGTCGGCGTGCTGCTCACCGGCATGGGCAAGGACGGAGCTTCAGAACTGAACAGCATGCGTATGAGAGGCGCCGCCACGATAGTGCAGAGCCGGGAAACATGCGTCGTGTTCGGGATGCCCGGCGAGGCTGTCCGCCTCGGGGCGGCCATGGACGAGTTGCCACCGGACGAGATACCCGCGGCGCTTGTCGCGCGCGTGCGGGGTGGCGGAATTCCCCCGGCGGAGTCCCGCCCGGCCTATCGCTCCAAGTAGTGCTTGCCGTAGATGGTGTCTTCGATTCGGGCGATGAGCTCTTCCTTGAGCCACGGTTTTCCGAGCACGGGTACTCGGAACTCCTCGAGGGTCTTCCGCCTGGCCCCGTCGATCTCGCCGCCGGTGATCATCAGGATCGGCATATGACGCAGGGCGCGGTCTGTCTTGACCCGGGCAACCAGTTCCGCACCGTCCATTCCAGGCAGAATGGAGTCCACGATCAGCATGTCGGGCGTTGTCGAAGCGATACGTTCCAGCGCCTGCTCCGCGCTGCCGCAACACAGCACAGCATATCCGCTCGCTTTCAGTTGCTGTTCCAGCAGCAACTGCACGGTCTTGCTGTCGTCAACGGCGAGGATGGAGGGAGCCGACACAAGGGGAAGCCGGATCAGAACCTGGGTTCCCTTTGCCTTGCCCGGCGGCGGGCTCAGCAGTTCGATTTCCCCGCCCATACGTTCGAGGATTTCCTTGCATAGGGCCAGGCCAAGCCCCGTTCCGGTGATCTGCTCGCCGACCCGGTAGTACCGATCGGTCAATCGCGGCAGGTGTTCCGGTGCCACCCCGATCCCGTTGTCCGTGATGCACGCCTCAATCCAGGACTCATCGCGGACCCTGCGGACGAGGATATCCACATGACCTGCCTCGGGTGTGAAGTGGACGGCGTTCTTGACCACGCTCACGATCACACGCTCCAGTTTGAGCGGATCCGCATCCACGAACCCGCAGACCTCCGGGCCGGGGATGGACAGCGTCAGGTTCTTCTCTGCGGCCTTGACGCGGAGTTCGCCGGCCGACCGCCGCACCCAGGCGTGGAACGGCAGCTTCATGCGATTGAGCGACAACGTCTGCGCGTCGATACGCTCCAGGTCGAGAATGTCGCCGACAGTGCTCTTCAGGATATCGCACTCCTCCCCGATCATTGACAGATAAGGCTGAAGCTTCGCTGGCAGCGGCCCTAGTATGCCTCTGCGGAGGTTGTTGACAGCATAGGACATGGCCGCCAGCGGCGTCCGCAGTTCATGGGACACGTTCTCGATGAACTCCGACCGCATACGCTCGTACGCTTCCAGTTTCCCGACCACCTCCTGCAGCCTCTCGTTGGCACTCGAAAGCTCAAGGGTTCGTTCGTTGACCCTGCTCTCCATGGTTTCCTGGTGCCTGCGCAGCGCATCCTGCACGCGCAGGAGTTCGTGGTTGCGCCGGACGGTGGCCTCGCAGGTTGACAGGAGCAGCGTCGTGATCTGCTCGCGTGAGGCCGTTATCGGGTAGGTCTGTCCGTCCAGCGTTATATCCGTGGGAGGCTGCTCGGGCGGTTGCGCCTCAGGCGTAGGCGACGCCATGATATCCCGGACGATGGCCAGGATTTGGGCCGGAACCACTGGTTTGATCAGATACCTGTCCGCGCGAGCCTGCAGGCCGCGGATCATGTCGAGCGATGTGTCAAGGCTGGTCAGCAGAACAAACGGTACGCGCCTCAGGGCAGCATCATCCTTGCACGCCGCGCACAGGGCGTATCCGTCCATTCCCGGCATCATCACGTCACTGATGATGAGGTCAGGCATAATCGCCCGAGCGGACGCAAGCGCCGTGGTGCCGTCGGCGGCATGCGTAACGAGACAGCCGGCTTCTTCCAGGACGTGACGCACTCGCAATGCTTGAGTCTGGCTGTCCTCTGCGAGCAGAACGCGGGTTTGGTTGGTTGCATCGGAAGGCATTGTTAGCCACCCCTTGTCAGGGTGATACAGGGCCTTTCAGGAGTCAAGCCAATACTCGACAGCCAAAACTGCGGGCGGGAGCTGGAAGACTGACAGGGTGGAAGACTGGGCAAGCCCTTGAATCCGTGGCCGATGCACACGCCATGCGCACTTGCATGAGTTCACGCACTGCTTGATGTTCCATCCTGCCCATGGCCGTGCTGAACGCCCCTGTGGGCGCGCCTTTTCCATCCTTCCTGGGGAGCATATACAGACTGTATGTTTCGTTAGGTAGGGCGACGCCTCCGGCGGAGCCGCTGCCGCAAGGCTGTCCGCAATGGGTCCCGCCGGTAGCTCAGCGCTTAGGCGATGATTTTGGGCCC
>CAZWPN010000168.1:0-7063 GCA_964635275.1 uncultured Victivallales bacterium
GTTTTCCAGAAGACGCCGAGCCCCTGGTGGTACCAGTGATACGAGCGGGTCTTGACATCCACGTCCGCGGAATAGAAGAAACGGTCCCGTCGATCCCAGCACTCCGCCCGGATGGCAGCGGCCAGCTTGTCGGCCTTCTCCCGCAAAGCCGCGGCACGCGCCACATCCCCCCAGGCGACAAACAGCGCCGCCCCGGCACGCAGCTCAGGAACCATGAAGCAGTTCAGGAACAGGTTGGCTGTGGAAAAGCGCGGGCGGCCGAACGTGGCCGGATCGTTGTCCATGCCTATCATCACGTCGTCGGCCCAGACATAGAGCCCGCAGTTGGTGTTGAAGTAGTCGGTCTCGTAGCGCGTGAAGTACGCCGCCAGGCCATCCTTGTATTTTGCGGCCCAACTCCTGTCGTTCTTCCAGCCGGAAATCAGGGCCATCTGCCGGGCGAGGAACGGCTTGTGCATGTTATGGATCACGCCTTCGCGATGCTTCGCAATCTCATACGATTCCTCTTGCATCCACGTCAGGAAGCAAGGGGGCAGATAGCCATCCGTTTCCTGGCGGTCGAAGAAGTTGGCGATGTTGCCCTCGGCATAGTCGAGCCAACGGCGTCCGGTGTTCGCCTTGGACCGGCCAGCCAGGCATCCATCCTTGTCGAGCAGGTTCAGGGTGGCATAGACAGCCCAGAAGGAATCCCAGTCCCAGAGGTTGCCCTCGTAGCCACCACCCGGATCGACGAAGGGAAACTTCAGGCTCCCGGCCGGCTCCTTGAAGGTCCTGCCCAGTTTCCCCAACACCCACTCTCGCACCATGCTCTCGTAGCGTAACGTTTCGGTTGTCATTTCATTTTTCCCGCAGATAAAGACATCGTCGTCGTATGCAGCCCGGCCGCCTTGGCCAGAACGCACTGCCGCTGGTCAAAGGTCAAGAAAGTCGGCAACCCCAGGATCAAGGCGCTGGCAACATGCAGGATGTCCAGACTGCGCGTATCCAAAGTCTCCGAATGCAGGGCGCTCAGGCGTTCCGCCTCGCGTGTCAGATCTGCCAGCGTCAGTTCGACAGGCGTCAACACGCCGGCCGCAGAGTCAGCCAGCATGGCGTTGATTGAGGCATCCCGCTGCGCCGGCGTGATCTCCTTGCGAAACACACGCAGACGCAGCGCATTGCGGAATTCCAACTGATGCAACCACGTAATAGGCAATGGCAACGGCTGGTGATTCATCCTGGCCGCCGCCAGAGCGGTATGCGCGTCCGGAGCATACAGAGAACAGAGGAACCCCGTGTCAGCATAGGTGGTCACATTTCACCCCGGGCTTCGGATACCAGTTCGGTGGCTGGCGTGGAGAGCACCCGATTCCCATAGATCCCCCGGATTCTGGCTAGAAAATCGGGCCGTACCACATTGGACTTGCGCGGGCGCTGCGAGAGCACGGCTACCGGCTTGCCATGCCGCCGCACTTCGACGGATTCACCGTGCGTCACCCATGAAAGCACCGTCGTCGTATCGTGTCGCAACTCGCGAATCGTGGCTGTTTTCATGTGTGATACATTACCGTGACACATTGGCGGTGTCAACAGGAAGTCCCTGCCTCCTTCGATGCCGGAACCTGAGTTCCGGCCTGCGTCCCGCTTCGCAAACTCCCTTTTGCAGGCCTGATTTCCATATCCGGCCGCATTTGCGAAGGTTCACCGCAACCCCTGCCGCCCCAGCCAGGACAGGAACGCGGGAGTCCAGTCGACCTCCGGGCCGTCTTCCCTGAAGTTGAATGCGAGGTGGTCGCCTTTCGGGAAGATCGTGACATCCGCGTCGCGGCCCGCCTGCCGCAGCGCAGCGGCGATGCCCTGCGAGAAGGCCACCGGTGCCACGGGATCTTCTTCCGTTGTGCACAGGAACGCGCGCGGCGCATCCGGTCGGATGGCATAGGCACTGACGGTTTTGTCGTGCGGCCACAAGCACAGCAGGGCCATGTATCCAAGCCGCGCCTCGCCCTGATGGAGCGCATCACTGCTGAGCAGAACATCGTCCGTGGAGGCGTGCATCAGGAGCAGGTTGGCGCCTGCGGAGTAGCCGAGGCCGACCAGCCGGTCCGGTTGGATGCGCCAACCCCCGGCTCGGGAGATCACCATGCGGATCGCGCGGCGCAGATCTTCCAGCGCGTCCCCGGGAACGTTCGTGGCCGGGGGCGCTGTCCGATACCGTAGACCCACAACGGCAACGCCGAGCGGGTTAAACCGCCGTGCCAGCCGTTCGACATGCGCTGTCCAGTCGAGAAGGCAATAGGCGCCACCGGGACAAATCACGATTGCCGTTCCGTTTTCTGTCCCGGCTGGCGGAAGAAACGGAACGACTTGTGAGACCGCGACGTTGCGGACATACAGGTTCTCGTCCACTGTTTCCGCCATGGGCGTCAACGCCAGATGCGGCCAGAGATCCACAGACACACCGTTGGCAACTCCCAGCCAGTCTTCGAGACATGGAACGATCGCGCCGGCCATGGCCCTGTACGCCACCTCAGTCGGGTGCAGGTAGTCGGGCATCGTCGACGCGGCAATGGATCCATTGCATTCCAGCAGCACACCGCCGATGTCCGCGAACTTCAGATAGGATCGCCGCAGTCGGGCAAGCAGACGATTGACCTCTGCCGCGGCCAACCGCCCCGCGTCTTCCGGCGTGGCCCCCCGCGGAAGCAAACCCAGCAGCAGGATATGCGCCGCCGGGTGCCGTTGGTGCAACTGGTCGACGACCGCCACGACCCCGTCGCGGATCTCCTCTGGTGTGTTCACTCCGATGTTATTCGTGCCGATCAGCAGCACGAACGCCCGGACGCGCATTTTGTCCACCTGGCCGTTCTCAATCCGCCAAAGTACGTTTTCGGTGCGGTCGTAGCCACAACCGAGATTGACACACCGCCAGTTCCGAAAATAGGCGTTCCAGGCAGTCATGCCGGTTTTCGGTGTGGTATCGGTCGGATCGAACGGGTGCCCGCCCCAACGGTGCGTGATGGAATCGCCGATGAAAACAACGTCTTCGTCGCGCCCGGCCGTGTAGTCGAGAATCGCACGATGGCGGGTTGGCCAGTCGTACATCGGATAGTCGCGGTTGTGGGTATCCGGCACAATCGCGGAATTGGGTTGTTTCGTCGTCTTCTGAATTTCCATGATTCTACTCAATATTCACGCGAAACACAGCCGCACCATACGTCGCCACGTCGGCCCAGGATGCCGGGGTGATCTCCAGCGCCCCATTCTGAACGAAGGGCACTAACTGCCCCGTACGAAGATCTTCGACAGTGCGCACTTGGCGGAAATTGGTCTGGACACGCAACACACCTGTCGTCGGCGCCTCAGTAACATGCAGGTAATGCACCGCCGGGGCCTTCAAGGAGACCGTCACGGGACAGAAGGCGCCGTCATTGCACCAGCCGGGCACCAGGCCGGACCCCTCGCCACCGGTCGTGCCGGTCACGGATTCGCCCGCCCAGGCCATGAAGGCTTCCATGGCGAAAATCATAGGCTCAAACTCAGGCGGCACCGTGCCGTCCAGCATTGGACCAAGTCCCATCGCATAGTTCCACTGGCCGCGCGTTCCGAGGGAGCAAAGCATCTCGCGGATCCAGAACAGCGGGTCACGCTGATAGTTGCCGGTCCCCTGCCGGTAGGCAAAAGGCAGCATGACTTCCCAGCTGAACGGCGGCGCACCATACCACCATTCGTTGCAGGTTGGAATATCCTCGTTGAAATCCCGCATGGGCGGCAGCATGCCGCCGATCCAGTCAATCGGTTTGAGCAGGCCGCCCGGGCGGTTATACAACGGCTCCGGCATGTTCGACAGGAATTCCGTGGTGCTGACATCCACGTCCGGCGAGTTGAACCGGGTGCGATTGTTCACCAACACCACGGCCTCGGGGAGCAACCGATGCATGAGGACTGGCAGCTCGTTCAATTTCTCGTCCAGACCGTCGAGCCAGAATCCGCCGATCTGCGCCCCGTACCGGGACACCAGTTCCTCGACCAGCGCCGTCAATCCCGCCGCATACCCTTCCGGCGTACGGAGGTTTTCCCCGACCCAGGGCCCGCCCGGCGTGTCCCAATGCCCCATGCCGCCCGGCATGTACAGGATAACCTTCACGCCCGTCCGGCGCCCCTCGGCCAGCAGCGCGCCCACGTAGTCGCGCGTCGTGGCGCGAATGAAGCCGGGAACCCGGGTCGGATACATCACGGCCCAGCCGTCGCAGGAATGGACCACGGTGAACGTGATGTATTTGGCCCCCACCCGCCGGACCGTGGCAACAAGGTTGCGTGCCACCACCTCCGGCGCCGGAGAGGCCGCCTCGAACTCGGCGATCGAAGCATGGTGGAGTACCGGCGCAAGAGACCCGGTTGACGAATTCCCGCCACCCGTAAATAACCCCCAGTGGTAGAAGAACCCAAATCGAGCCGGGGCAAACCACCGCGTAACGCGTTTGTTTCGATCATCATGTCCGGGAAGCATCCTTGTATCCTTCGTTTCGTTGCCTTTACCACAAACGCCTGAAGAAGTCACGGACGGCTCACGTTGCTTTTCCCACACACACACTCACTCACACACTGGACTACCGTCTTGTTCTTCTCCAGCGCAAGCGGCAACGCTGGACCGGCTGTGCCGGATCACTTCAGCAGCGTGAAGAACGGGAGTTTGGCAGCTCTTTTGTCGAATGTGATGCCGCTTTCACAACCCGCCGCTCGCGCCGAGTGTGCGATGAGAATGTCAGCAAGGTCCGCACCGTATTCGCTTCCATCGGCAAGCAGGCGTTCAATGACCTCGCTGGCCTCGAACTCGAGGACCGACATATGTCGCATGGCCCGGATGGCGTCCAGTATCTCCGCCCGCGTCTTGTCATATGCGCTTTCGAGCACCCAGATCATCTCCAGGACCACGAGCAGAGGAATCAGAAGGCGCTCCCGCTTCTCCTCGGCCTGCTTGAGTCGTCTCCGAGCCTGCTCCGACTGAATCTCGTCATCGCGAACCAGGAAACGGACGACAACATTCGTGTCGAGCGCAATCATCGTTCCCGGCTCCTCATGCACTTCGCCACGGCGGCGTTCATCTCCTCAATCGTCCTGCGCGGCTGAGCCGGGTTGTGGAGCCGACCGAACACGTCGTCGACAGACTTCGTGACCGGCTGCAGAACCGCCTCCGCATCGCCGTGGACAATGAACATGACCCGGTCACCGGTGCGCAGGCGAAGCGAATCCCGCACCGCCTTTGGGAGCGTGAGCTGTCCCTTGCTTGTCAATGTTGCCGTAACCATCGCCGACCTCCTTACTTTATCTGTTCGCCTTACACAGTAGTAAGGATCAGCCCTGAGATCAAGCTCATTTCGACACATCGAGCCGGTAACTGGCGCTGCGGCCCCCACCTTCGTTCTGCGCCAACACGCCTTGGGCAACGAGGGCTTGGATATCACGCAGGGCGGTGTCGTTCGAGCATGCGGTCAGCGCGGCGTACTTGGATGTTGTCAGTTTCCCATCAAAACCATCGAGTAGCCGATTGAGCACCTTGCGCTGACGCTCGTTTACAGGAGCCGTACCGATCCGTTGCCAGACCTGCGCTTTCCGAAGTACGGCAGCCAACGTTCCTTCGGCACGCGTCAAGGCACGGCCCAGACATGCAAGGAACCATTCCAGCCATGGGGTAATGTCCGTCCCGCCCTTCTGGGAGTCTTCGAGCACCTCGTAGTAAGCCCGGCGCTCGGCCTCGATCTGCGCCGACATGCTGTAGAACCGTTCCGGCCGGCCATCGGCACGGGCGAGGGCCATGTCCGCAATGGCACGGGCGACGCGACCGTTGCCGTCTTCGAAAGGATGGATCGTCACGAAGCGGAAATGCGCCACACCCGCCTTGATCACCGGGTCCATGGTCATGGGAGCGTTGAACCATTCCAAAAAGGCACCCATCTCACCGGCCACCCGCTTCGCCTCAGGCGCCTCGAAATGCACGTGCTCGCGGCCGATCGGGCCGGAAACCACTTGCATCGGACCCGACTCCGCCGTGCGCCAACCGCCGACTATGATTCGCCTCATCACGCTTCGCCCCGTCGGAAACAGCGCCGCATGCCATCCGAACAGCCGTTCCGCTGTCAGCGGCCGGCTAAAGCTCCGCGTGGCGTCGAGCATCATCTCGACAATGCCGTCAACGGCTCGCGGACTGGGCACAACCCCGGCAACCTCAATTCCCAGCCTGCGGGCCAGCGACGAACGGACTTGCCGTACGTCGAGAACCTCCCCTTCGATGGCGCTCGACTTGACGACCTCCTCCGTCATAACGGCCAGATTGGCCTCGCCGCACAACTTGAACCCGAGCCCTTCCATCCGTCCCAGAAGCCGACCTTGTGCGTGACGCGTCTCGGCCAGCAGGACCGCCAGGCCATTGGCATCCCATCCTAGAGGTGGCCAGTCTGCCTGCTGATGAATGTACTTCGGGGTCATACAACACCACGCAATACCACATCGGGCGACCCCTTGTCAATTATTCGCCGCAAAGTTTGCGGCGAATATAATTTCCAATCACCGCACGGCGCGGAGGTCCCACCCTGCATGCCTGTGGATGTGTAATCATCCGACATGGCTGGCATCCCGGGCCCGACCTGCGCGTTGCGCTGGCCACTGGCTGGCGGGTTGTCTGTTTCACTGCTTGTTCCTTCATTGACACCTGTCGAGTCCTGCCACACACCCACATACCCACACACTCCGCCATCCCTCCCGCCCCCATCAGGCCTGGAAGATCGTCGCCTCAATATGCGTTTCGGGACGCTCCGGCGTGCACCAGAAATAGACGGCCACCAGCTTGCCGTCCGGACGCTGGAAGAGGCGCGGGTAGCCTAGATCCGGAGAGCCATTGGCCGACTGGAGCCCGTCGCGCAACACGAGTTCCGGGCCCCAGGTCTTGCCCGCATCCGCACTGAACCGGGCTATCATGACACGCCGATCCCGATTGCCAAAGACACAGCACAAGCGGCCATCCGGAAGGCCAACCATAGCCGGGGGATTGCCGTTCCATCGGCCAGTCTCGCCCACCTTTGAGAGAAAC
>CAZWPN010000169.1:0-7033 GCA_964635275.1 uncultured Victivallales bacterium
AATGGTCGGGGCGTCGGGATTTGAACCCGAGACCTTTTGCACCCCAAGCAAACGCGCTACCAGTCTGCGCTACGCCCCGCTGAAAATGAGGTGAAAGTGCCTGAGGGTATCACCATGATACAATGGGGTCAAGCCCTGTTACCCACACAATCCGCCCGTCACTTTCCAACACGCAGCCGGCAAATCTCGAATGGAACGAGATCCAGCATGATCTCGCCCTTGGCCGTCGTAGTTTGCGGTTTTGGCTCCGCAGTGTCCTCTGCCCCGCCTCGTCCAACCCGAACCGCCGCGCCAGCGCCCAGCCCGGCAATGGTCACGGCCTGGGGTTCATCCGTGAGATTCACCGCCCAGATTTGCCGTTTGTCATCGGCCTCGATCGCGAACACATCGACCGCAGCCGACACGCCGCCCCCGTCGAAGGCCGTACTCAGCAGCGGGCTCCCGGCGTGTTTCGCCATTTCTTGCACAGCGACAGCGGCTGCACCGGTTCCAACGTCGAACCCCGCCTCATCAACACCGGCGCACCCGAGGTATTTCACCATCCGCACAACCCAGGCGGCGCCAAACGCCCCCTGGCAGCGCGGGTCAGGAGCGGAACGCGGGTATGGCGAATTGAAGGTCACCGGCTCGATCCGGATTCTTGCTTTCCGGGCAAAGGCCCGGACCGATCTCACCTGATCAACTACTGCCGGGATGTTCTCCATGAACGTGTCGTCGTCAGGGAGATGCATTGCCACGTTAAAGCCCCAGATGAGTTCGGTCGCTGCGGCATGTTCACCTGGATTCCCGCTGATTTCTCCGAACCATACCCCTTTGCCGGGCGAGGCCCGGATCTTTGGCGCCCTCGCCGACGGCAGCACTCCGCCAAGAGTGACGCGCAACGGCCTGGCGACGGAGTCCGCAGCCACCTCGGCGCCCTTGACGTCGATCGTAAGCTTCTGTCCCCCCTTGTCGCCTTTCTTCACATTCATGTATTTGAAGGGCATGCCGCTGAAAGCCTTGTATGAGCTATCGCCGAAATTGCGCTGATCCTCCATGCCAAAGACGCCGTCCGCGAGCCCGACGATGACCTGCATGCCGTCGGCCACGGTATAGCGCAGTGTGCGAAAGTGCTCCGACAGCAACCTGGCGGCAACCAGTCGAGGAAACTCGCCTGACGTGACCGCTCCGGTGTCGGCGATGAGCTCATACGTCTGGCCTGCCAGTGCCTCAACGCCGTAGAGTACGTTCAGCCCGATGCGCGGGGTCTTGAAATCGCGCTCCGCCTGGCCGTCGACCTGAAAGGTGATCCGGCCGTCTGCCGTACCAGCGATCATGCCGGCCCAGGAGAAGCCGGCTACGGCGTTGCTGCAAACCGCGGCAAGACGGATGGTGAACGAGTCGGCTGCCGCGTCCACTGCAACCTCGATGAACTCCGGCTTGACGGTGTCGTAGCGTTCATCGCGCACGGCAAAATAGACGCGCCGGACAATCTCGCGGTCGCCGACGCAGAGATAGCGCAGTTCACCGTCCTGAAATTTCACCCGCACCGGCCCGGCCTGCAGCCAACGCATTACGGACGCTTTCCGCGACGCGTCGGACAAACGCCCGTCCAAAGCGCTCGCCTTCAATGCCACGCCGGCAAACTGCTTCAGCGCCCTCCCGGCAGCCTGTTCCACGAGCGGATTCTGATCCGCCGCCGCGGCCTTCAGTTTCCGCGCCATCTCGGGGAGTCCGTCGCCGGTCATGAACCGGGCGGCATTCCGAGCCAGCGCCTCGATGGCGGCCTTGCGAACCATGCCTTCGCGATCGTCGAGACTGGCCAGCAGCACCGGGAGGATTCTGTCCGCCTCAGCCGGATGCTCCGCAGCAATCCTTCCCAGCGCCTGCAGGGATGGCAAACGCACCAGGAGGTTGCGGTCGTTGGCTCCTTTCAGCAGAGCCGGAACACCCTCGGCGGCGGCGAGCTGCCCAAGCGCGTCCGCCGCTATGGTCTTGAGATATGGCTGCCACTCCACCGCGCCCATGAGCGCTATCAGCGCCGGGATCGCAGGCCGGCCAATGCCCGCCAACGACTTCGCTGCGGCTTCGCCCACATCCCAATGTGGATCCTTCAGCGCAGCGTTCTGGAGGCACTGCACGCTTTCAGCATCCCTCAGGCTTCCGAGCTTTTCCACGATCGCAATCCGCAGCGCCACATCCGCGCCCTCCGGCGCCGAATGGTCCGCCAACAACGCCTTCAGCTCGGCACACGTGCCCGGCAGTTCCGCTTCTTCCACCAGGCATGGTTTCGCGGCACCGCTGATGCAGATAAGCGCCTTGTCGGTGCGCAGAAAGAGCTTCCCGTCAGCAATCGCTGGCGAGGCCATGCACACGCCGCCGGCGTCATTGACAGCCACTAGTTCCAGGCTGGGCGCCTGTGCGTCACCAACAATGCGCACCACTGCGACATGGCCCTTCTCGTTAGGCCAGTAGATCACGCTGCCGCCGGCTGCCGGCGAGGCGGTGTAGTGTCCGGGAATACGCAGCTCGCAGAGCGCCCTGCCGCCGCCGTCAAGCAACCGGACCCTTCCGTCGTCGCCCGGCAAAAGCAATCCGCATGGAAAGACCAGAGGCGACGGCACGTAGGGTCCGCCGCTTGCCACCTGCATCCGCACGTGTGTTTCAGTGACGTCGCCCGCGCCGCGCGGGTCGATGGCCACGGCCGGGCCGTTACGGCCGGAAGCCGCGTAGAGGAGCCCTCCCTGCGCAACAGCGCTGGGGGTCACGTTGGGCCGCATGCCACGGCAGGACCAAATCTCTTTGCCGCTGGCCGGGTCATAGGAGACGATCGTCTGGCCGTTGACCACGACCTGAGTCTTGCCGTCGACGGCGATTGCCAGCGGTGTGGCGAACTGGCGCGACATCCCGGGCCGCAACGTCCGCCAGCGTTCGACGCCGGTCTTCTTGTCGAGCGCGACAATGAAACTGCCCTCGTCCTGGTCGCAGCACTGAATCACCAAATCGTTCCAGAGCAAAGGTGAACTCGCCATGTTGTAGCCGTTCTTGAACGGGCCAAGGTCGCGCGTCCAAAGGCGCTTGCCTTCCATGTCCAGGGCGACCAGCCCCGGCGAGTCAAAGAAGGCATACACGCGTTCGCCATCGGTAACCGGTGTTGGGGACGCATAGCCGTTCTTGACGTAGGTCTCCGGAGTGCGCGCGGCCGCCAGGTCCGCCCGCCACGCCAGATGCCCATCATTGCGGTCGAAACAGAGAACGAGCCGATTCGTTCCAGCGTCCGTCGAGGCGGTTAGGAAGATGCGTTCCCCCCATACGATCGGCGAGGAATTACCTTCACCCGGCAGCGACGTCTTCCAGACGACACCGGTATCGGCGCTCCAGTAAAGCGGCAGGTTCTGCTCCGGGCTGACGCCCGAACCGTCCCCCCGCCAGCCCGGCCAGTTCCCGGCGGCCGGCGCCGCCGCAGGGCCGGAGGCCATAACGAATGTCGCCGCCATAGAGCATCGAATCAGGTCTTTGACCGTTCTTGTCATGGCGCGACACTCCTCAGCGGCGCAGTTCCAGCACAACAGGGCTCATAGTATTCCAGGCGACGCCGGAAACGCCAGCGAAAGCGTACTTGCCGCGCCCGTCCCTCTTCGCGTCAGCGGCATTTCGCCATTGCAGAGGCCTTGCGACCGGACAACCGGCGGCAAATAACGTTTGACAGGCGCGGCCATATTTATTACTGAGTCGTGGCTTACTAATTGCCAATTGGAGCTTGCATGGCCAGGCCGGTTACCATAGACAACGTACGGGTGCTTCAGGTGGCGCGGCGGCTGTTCCTCAAGAATGGTTATAAAGCAGGAACGAAGCAGATAGCGGGGGAAGCCGACATTTCCGAAGCCTCGCTGTTCAAGCACTTCGGGACAAAGCCCGCTTTGTTCCTGGCCGCAATGGGAAACGACGACGGTCACCCTCCGCCCAAGGACATGTTCCTGACGATGGTTGGCAACGGGGACATCAGAGACAACCTTGAGCGGATCGGGTTGGCGATCCTGAGCCACATCCAGGTGATGCTGCCCCGACTGCTCATGCTCAACGCCAGCGGCATGATGCTGGAAGCGGCGCGCCTTCCCAATACAGACGGTGTTCCGCATCCGATCCGGCAGATGAAGATGGTTGCCGACTACTTCAAGGCCGAGGTCAAGGCGGGCCGGCTGAAGATGGCCAACCCACGGATAACGGCGCAAATATTCATTGGCACACTGGTCCACTACGTAGTCCAGGAAAAGGTGTTCGATTTCCGCTGCGCAAGGCCACGCGACTATGTCAAGACGGTGGCAGACATGATCCTGGCGACGTCGGAATGCGGCGGGACACGGACTGGAGGGCGCCGACTGTGAGAGGAAAATCATGCGTGACGGCCGCTGCCGTAATGCTATGGGTATGCGCAGCGGTTAGTGGCTCGGAATACACACTGCAGGATTGCGTCAGGATTGGGCTGTCCAACAGCACGGCGATCGTCAATGCGCGACATTCACGGGCCATTGCGGAGGAAATGGTCATCCAGGCGCGCGCGGTGGCTTTGCCTCATTTGGGACTCTCTTCATACTACAGTCGGGTGGACAATGTGCAGGAGATGGCGGCCGGCGGTGACAATACGATCCCGATGGGGAATGCCGAGAACTATGGCGTCAAGGCGGAGTTGACCCAGTTGTTATATGCGGGCGGGAAGGTTGGCGCTGCGATGCGAGCCGCCGGGCTGAGCCGACAATATGCGGAATTGGAATGCCGCGAGGTAGAGGCCACGGTTGTCCGGGATGTGCGCCTCACTTTTTTCGATGTTCTCCTCGCTAAGTCGGCCGTGGCGGTCAGGGGAAAGTCTGTCGCGCAACTTCAGGCCCTGAGCACGGAAAGCGAGCTGAAGTTCCGTCACGGCAAGGCTTCCGAGTTCGAGTGGATTTCGGCGCGAGTCAAGGTGGCCAACGAGGAACCTCTGAGGATAGAGGCTCAAAATCAGTTCGAGTTGTCCGTCGCCGCTTTTCAGCGACTGCTGAGGCTCGACGACGAGAGCGCCTCCTTTGCGGGAGAACTGACCTGCCGCCAGGTCAAACTGGATCCGGGTCTCCTTGAAAAGGCGGCGCTTGAATATCGCCCTGCCATAGCGGTGGCGGATACGCTCAGCCGCTTGCGGGACGAAGATGTCATTGTGGCCTCATCCGGCGGTAAGCCGTCTGTGAGCGGGTTCGCTTCCTACGGCGCGATGAACGAGCTCCAGATGGACACAGGAGATCCGGAATGGACGTGGCATTGGACCGCAGGACTGGCGGCGCAGTGGAGTCTCTGGGACGGCGGTTTGACGAAAGGGCTGGTGCGGGAGAAGAAGATTACGGCAATGCAGCAGCGCAATCTGGCGGACGAATTGCGCCGAGGTGTGAAACTGGAGGTCCGGCGCGCGTATCTGGATGCGGTCAGAGCCCGTCAGACTGTGGCGGCTGCGGGCGAGACGATTGCCATGGGCGAGAAGGCCCTGGGCATTGCCGAAGGCCGCTACAAAGCCGGCATGGGCACATATTTGGAGTATACTGATAGCAACCTCGCACTGAACACCGCGCGTCTCATGGCGCTTATGGCGCTGAGGGATCACATGGCCGCGCTGGCCCGACTCCAGCAGGCATGCGGCCTGAGTGACGAGGAATTCGAGAGGAGAACCCGAGAATGAATACGGATTCCGTCAGTGGTCCCCGCAGAACGAGGGTGTTGTTGTGGCTGCTGCTGGCACTGATCTTTGCGGCCCTTGCAGGAATGGTTGCCCGGCTGATATGGATAGCCGGAAACCGCAGGCCTCCGGAATTTGTTAAGGAGGAAGCCGTTCCTGTACTGGTTCAAACCGTCGCTTTGCGACCCGTTGATGATGTCCTGTCCCTGCCCGGACGGGTGATCCCGTCTCGAACTGTCATGTATGGGGTGGAGAAGCCTGGACTGGTGACGGACGTGCTCGTCGAGAAGGGGCAGACAGTCAGGGCTGGCGATGAATTGCTGAGGCTGGACCGCCGGCAGTGGACCAACGCGGTAAGGCATGCAGAGGCCCAGTGGCGCGAAGCCGAGCGCGAGCGGGTGCGCCTTGAGGAGCTGCGGAAGCGGGGCGCCGTATCGGAGAGTGACTTTGACCGGGCAACCACCGCCGGTGACATGGCGCGGATTGCGCTGGACGTCGCGAACGTGAACCTCTCACAGTGCGTGCTGCGCAGCAAGGTGGATGGCGTTGTCGAGACTCGTTTTGTGGAACCGGGTGAACAAGTCCCCGAGGGATTTCACGCTTTCCGTGTGGTGGAGATTGATCCGGTGAAGGTGAGCGTGGACATTCCGGAGCGCGATATTTCGGTGGTATGTACCGGGCAATCGCTGCCGTTCAGAGTGCCCGGCCAGTCGAGCCGGGAATACACGGGTACCGTCTCCTTTGTGTCGTCCGAGGGGTCTGTATTGAACAATGCCTTCAAGATGGAAATGATCGCTCCCAATCCACGGGGAGAGCTTCGGCCCGGCATGATTGCCTCGGTCGCCATGGTCCGTCGCTCGATACCCGACGCAGTCGTTGTGCCGCTCGTAGCTGTCATTCCTCGCAAGGGTCGGTATGTGGTGTTCAAGGCCGTAGGTGATCGAGCCGTCGAGCAGTCGGTCAGCCTGGAAACCATTCTGGATGCCGAGGCCGTTATCGGCAAGGGTCTGTCACAGGGCGATGAATTGATCGTCGAAGGGCACCGCCTGCTGTCCGACGGTCGTCTGATTCAGAGGATGACGCCGGTTTCCGGCAAAGAGCAGCCATGATCATCACCCGTTTTGCCATAAAGTTCCGTGTCGCGGTCTTTGTCATGACCGCGCTTCTGGCGGTTGTCGGGACATTGGCCTACTTGAATCTGCCGCGCGAAGGCACTCCGGACATCACGATTCCCTACGTGTTCGTTGTTGCCGTCTATGAGGGCACTGCTCCGGAGGACGTTGAGAAGCTCATTACCAAGCCCCTCGAGAAGCAGATCAACAACGTCGAGGGCATCAAGGAAATCCGCTCGGT
>CAZWPN010000170.1:0-6985 GCA_964635275.1 uncultured Victivallales bacterium
CCGCCGGCTCCGTCAACAACGGCAGCCGGCTGACCGGCATGCGCCTGCTGATGGCTGCCATCCAGCGGCATGGACGCTACCCGTTCGTGCAGAAAGGACTGACGTGAACCCGATCAGGCTGATGCGAGACGTTCCGGAACTGGCGAGTGTTGACGTATGTGTGGTCGGCGGGGGACCGGCCGGAACCGCCGCCGCAGTAGCCGCGCGCCGCTGCGGCCGGTCGGTGATGCTCCTGGAGCGGACCGCGCAGCTTGGCGGCATGGCCACAACCGGGTCGGTGGCCATCTGGATGTCGGTGGGGACATTGACTGGCTTCTACAAGGAGATTTGCCGGGATCTGGAACTCGTGGACTTTCTCGGCCGCGACTGGAACACGGTCCCCATGTTCGTGCCCCTGTTCAATCCCTTCCGTCTCCGTCACTACCTCAACCGCAAGCTGGAGGAGGCCGGCGCGACCGTTCATTTCCACACGGAGTTCGTGGCCGCGATCAGGGAAGGCGGGACGATCACGCACGTTGTGGTCATGACCCGCGAAGGTCTTCGGGCCGTGCGGGCGCGGCAGTTCATTGACTGTACCGGGAACGCCGGCGTGGCGATCGATGCCGGAGTTCCGACCCGCACGGGCCGGGATGAGGACGGCGCCACGCAACCGATGACGCTGATGTTCATGATGCAGGACGCGGGGCGCGCGATCACGCCTCTTCTACCGGAAGGCTGTCCCAGATATGACCGTGTCGAGGATCTGCCGCAGGGCCGCCGGCTGTACTGGGAGGACAAGACCACCGGGACGCTGCTTGTGAACATGACGCGGGTGCGCGGCAATGGCGCCAAGATCGAGGACGTCAGCCGGTGCGAGCGCGAGGCCCTTGCCCAGGTCTTTGGCGTGGTCCATTTTCTCCAGCGCAACGGTTTCCCGACCTACGTGCTGGCGCATGTCGCGGCCCAGACCGGCATCCGGGAAACGAACCAGATCGTGGGACGGTTTACGCTGAGCCAGGCGGACATGGCCGTGGCGCGGCGGTTCCCTGACGTGGCCACCCAGAACAACTACGAGATCGATATCCACAACCCTACCGGCAAGGGCGGCTGCGATGAGCGCAGCGTCGGCCTGTACGACATCCCGCTGCGGTGCCTGGTTCCCGTGAGCGGCGCCGACAATCTGCTGGTGGCGGGCCGCTGCCTTTCGGCGTCCCACGTCGCCATGAGTTCGGCGCGCGTCATGCCCGTGTGCTTTGGCATGGGCCAGGCCGCCGGCGTGGCCGCAGCCCTGGCCGCGGAACATGGCGCCGGGCACGTCGGGGATGTCGATATTCCCGCCTTCCACGCCCGCCTGCGCGAGCAGGGCGTTGAGTTCCAGGGGCACTGAGTCTAAGCCGGTCTGCAGCGTTGGTTTGACCGTCGACTGCCGCAAATAGCCAAACCCTACGTGGGAGCTGGAAGCTCCCCCCACTATAGTGGCGGGAGCATCTTGCTCCCGCACACGCCGCTGATGGAGAGGATAGGGGCAGGGATCAGGGGTTTCCCCTGCGTGATGCAGGGGTGCGTGGAGCGGCGATGAGCGCCGCCCTAAATGACTGACGGGTTACTTCTTTTTGCATGGTGTTCCTGTGGCGGGACGTTAGTATTGCGGTCAGCGAGGTGAAATATGAGAGAACTGCTGTCGCGTATTTCGGTCAACCCGAACGTGTGTTTCGGTAAGCCGTGCATCAAAGGTACGCGTATCTGGGTCTCGTTGCTGCTGGATATGCTGGCGGACGGCATGTCGATCGAGGATATCCTGAAGGAGTACCCGCATCTGAAACGAGAAGACGTTCTTGCCGCCATGGCTTACGGGGCCGAGATGTCGCGCGAGCGGTACGTTGATGTGCCTGTGGAAGCCTTGGTATGAGGCTGAAGCTCGACGAGAACATCGGGCTAGCGACACAACTGGTCTTTGTTGACGGTGGCCACGATGTAGACACGGTTGTGCGTGAGCGGTTGTGCGGGGCGGATGACGAAGCCGTGTTTGATGCCTGTCGTCGCGAATGCCGTTGTCTTGTCACTCTGGACCTCGCTTTTGCCGATCCAGTCCGCTTTCGGTCCCGCGATTGCGGGGGGATCGTAGTCCTGCGCCTCCCGCGACGGTCCTCGGCCGGAGTGCTGAAGTCTCTGGCTGCCGAAGCAGTCTTGGCGCTGGGGAGTATGCCGATGGATGGGGGCCTTTGGATTGTTGAACTTGGTCGGATACGCGTGCATCAACAGGAAGATGACTGATGCAGTTGTGCAAGATGGCGGTGCTTCTCGATCGGGATTCTCACGAATTCCGCTCCGGGGAGATGGCGCGGAACTGGTAATAGTTCCGGTGTCCTGCCTTGAACGTCACCGGGTCGCTGGAATCCGGAGAAAGACGGATTGGAACAGAAGGAAACAAAGGAAGCGAAGGCCGTTGTGGACAGCGGCCACAGCACGGAATCCGCCTCTTCTGTAGTAGACCGCCCTGTGGGCGGCGAATAGGGATCGACGCGATGTTGGCCATTCATCGGTATGCGTCTTTGCGATCGTCGATAGTCAGCATAAACACGATCCGTTCGTCCTCATCCACGGAGTAGAAAAGGCGATACGGTCCTATTCTGTACCGCCATGTTTCAGGTGCATACTCCTGCAACTTGCGGATATTGGGGCCGAAGTAGGGCCCTTGACGCAACTGGGGGTAGACGTAGGTCGCGAGCTTCTTCGTCAAGAAGCTAGGGGGACCCAACCGGGTCAATGCCTTTTTGAACTCCCCGGTCTCAAAAATTCTGAACTCAGACAAACGATCCGCGCCGGTGCTTGGCATCCTGGTGTCCTCGCTTCAGGCTCTGGCTGAGTTCGGTATTGCCCCGAATTTCAGCCATTTCGAACTCGTCCACGGTTTCATGTT
This sequence comes from uncultured Victivallales bacterium, assembly GCA_964635275.1. GTDB lineage: Bacteria > Verrucomicrobiota > Kiritimatiellia > UBA8416 > CAZWPN01 > CAZWPN01. The sequence continues at coordinate 2,900 of CAZWPN010000170.1, forward strand.
CGCGCACGAAGCGTATGACAGCCGTCTCGATGAAATTCGAGATTGGCCTGTTTTCCCGCTCGGCTACACCTTTGAATAGCCGATAAACAGGCTCATCCAGCCGCAGTGTCACTGTCTTGGACATCAACACCTCCATATATTCAAATTAACACTACTAGAATACAGTAGCATACAATACAAGGCAATCTGTTTCAGGGGCCAACGGGGGGACAAATAGCCGCTTTGCGCTTCGCGTTCCCCGACCAGAGAAGTTGGGGACAGAAGTTGGGGACAGTCACCATAGAGGTGTTGGCGGCTGCTCTGGACAGCGGCGGCTGCACAGTGAAGAGCCGAAGGCGCCGGCGACACGCCGGCTACTACAGGGAGAAAGCCGCCTCTTTTGTAGTAGCCGCCCTGTGGGCGGCATCCGATGGCACTCCTTCCGGAAGAGAAGAGTCTACGCCGATGGAGAAGATCGGAACGCCGATGGAGAGGATAGAGATATTGACCGCGGCGGGTAAGATGTGAGAGCGTTAGGACATGTACGAGACCAAACTGGTGTGTAGCGGCGCTAGTCGCCGCCCGCGGGTGGACACACAGTCCGCATCTACGTTCCAATGCTTGACCATGGTGGTGCAGAAGCAAACAGGCAAACAGGCGGCGGCAGAGAGGAAACCTGGTGTGCGGCTCGCGCGCCTGGCGGCCTGGGTTGCCCTGGCCGCTGTGATGTCGACGCGAGCGGCCCAGGCGGCGGAGAAGCCCTCCGGGTTTAGCGACGCGACTCGCGCAATCGCCACGGCGCCGCTTTCAGGAGTCCCGGCCGCCGAAGTCACCCCGCTGTCCTCGACGTCGCAGGTCGAACAGGCGGCCACAGATCCAGCCTTTGCGCTGAAACTGCGGACAATCGAGGAACTGGAGCAGGACGGACAGTTTACGGAAGCCATCCGGTTGAGCAAGACCTTGAAGGAATCGAGCAAGGAGGCGTGGCAGTTGGAGGCCCTCAGCACCTTGATGGCCCGGCTTCTCGATGAGAAGACAGAATCGGCCGAACTGCAGCAAGCCGTCAGATACCTATCTTCCAACAATCCGGGCTACATTCCGGTCGCGTTGGAGAAGTTGCTCCAAGCCGGCGAAACCGGGCGAATCCTTCTCCGCAAGGCCGTGCGTGAGGAGGCGGACGGCGCTGCCCTGATCGCGGTGCAGGCGCTGATCGAACAGAACGACAGCAAAACCCTTTCTTTGTTCTTGGAACAATTGATCAAACGGCAGTCGGCTTCGATTCTGAAACTGATGGCCGCCGACCTGAAGAAGAGGGTCCATGCGATTCCTACAAACGGCCTGGCCATGCTCCACCAGGTCATTCTCACCGATACCAATTTCGCTCATCGGGAGGCGGGCGATGTGCTTGTTACGGTTTTCGAGAAGCGCTGCGAACGGGCAGCGGAACCGTACAACCAGTTGGTCAATGCCGCCGACGGGCATGAGGCGCTCCGCGCGTATGTGGAACGTGCACTGCTTTCCCGTGATACGCAAACCATTGCCTGGGCGTGCAGGCAAGGAGGCTCCCTGGCCGGTTCTTTCCACGGGGCGATCGGCCGATACTACGCGGACACCGGATTCTCGCAACTGGCCGCCGAGCAGACGGATTTCAGCATCTACCTGCCCAACCGCCAGTTTCCGCTGCCGGATGGACGCTTCAACAATGTCTCCGCGCAGTGGTCGGCCGATCTCGAGATCCCTAAAGCCGGAGAGTACACGTTCTACGTGGTCGCGAAGACCAGATGCGTAGTTTCCATCTATACCCAGGCGGTAGTTGAATGCCAAGGGGATACGGAAGCCAGCGGCAAAATCAGGTTGCCTGCAGGGCGGGTTCCATTCAGGGCCGATTACACGTGCATGAATAGCCAGCACTCTTCCGGTGTTCAGGTCTTCTGGAGCGGCCCGGACATTCCGAAGCAAACGGTGGGCAGCGCGTTTCTCCGCACGCCGGCCCGGCCGGAAGCGGTCTTCGCCCTTCGGCCGGCGATTCTGAATCTGGTTTCCACGAATCGGAATGCCGTGACAGCTGCCAAAGCCATCCTCTCAGAGTCCGGCGAAACCGGAGACATTTTCTTGCGGGACGCGCTCAGGAATGAACCAGACCCGGTCGCCGCGAGTGCGGCGGAATGGTTGGCGGCACGCCGCGACCGGCGGAGCTTCCAGGTTCTGCTCGATCGCATCGGGAAGAATCCTGCCTCACCTGTGATGCCCGCCCTGACGGCTGCCCTGTGCGACATGGTCAAGTGGCTCGAACCGCGGCAGATTCAGCACCTCTATGAGGCCCTGCGGCAGGAGGCCAATCCCGCGATGTTGCCCCATGCCGTCGCGCTATGCTTCTTTCTCGCTGAAGTCTGTGACGGAAACCAGGACCGCTTTAACCAGGCGGTGCAGGACCCAAAGGGGTATGAGCAACTGAAATCGTACGTCGAACGTGCAACCGCAGCGGGCAACGAGGCCGTCCTTATGCGCGTGTGCGAATTCGCCACTCCTTTTGTTGAGCCGGCGCATGGACTTCGCGCCCGCTACTACCTGGGGCCGTTCGATGAGCTTGTGCTGGAGAGAGTGGATCCCTCGGTGGTGATTCCGTATCGGCAGTTTCCTGTGCCCAACACGCAGCAGAGGGACGTTTCCGCCCGATGGACCGGGACGCTTCTGGTGGCTCAGCGGGGAGATTACGTGTTCAACCTCAATGCGCAGGGCCGGACCGGCCTGTGGATTGATGACAACCCCATCGCCTTTCCGGACAGGGATTGGCGGAGCAAGACCAGCACGGTTGCCCTGGCCAGCGGCCCTCACAACATCCGCGTGGATTTGCAGAATCGTGGCGAAAACATCCGGGCTGAATTGCAGTGGAGCGGACCGGGCATCAGCCGCCAAGTTGTGATCCCCGCCAGCGTGCTGCGGACCCCCATGTGGCGGGACGAACTCGCGAAACTGCCGGCCGTTATTCGCAGCCTCGCCTCGACCAACACCGCGGAAGTCGCTGCCGCCAGGGCGACGCTCCTCCAGGCCGGGGGCGCCGGGAATATCTTTCTTCAGCATGCCGTCAGGACCCAGCCGGAACCGGTGGCGAAAGCCGCCGCCGCTCTCCTGAAGAACCTTCAGAATCCGGTCACGGTGGAAGCGCCGCCGCCGGTTGAGTCGAAGGTCAAGCCACAGCCCCAGCCGAAACCCCAACGCGGGAAGCCGAAGTAGGGAATAGCGGCTCCTGGACAGAATCTGTGGGTACGTCGAACATGCCGGCCGCCGCAACCTCATTTGCCCATGGTTGGGAAAAAGGAGCGCCGATTGGGAGGATTGTTGGGCGCTACTCAATCTCGATGGAGTGGATCAGCAGTTCGCGGCCGGACTTGAGGCCGAGATGAACAGACCCGCACGCCGGGCAGACTGCAATCAGGTCGTCCATCGGGCACTCACGGGAGCAATCCCGGCAGATCGCGACGGCGGGCACGTGTTCGCACCGCAGGATGGCACCTTCTACGCAGGTGCCTTCCGCGACCATTGGGAATACCTGCTCCAGCGCCTCGGCTTCAACGCCTGAGAGTTGGCCGATTCGGACGACCACCGCTTTCGCAACGCTCGCGCTTTGCGCGGTGACCACCTCCGCAATTTCGTTCACCAGGGCCTGGGCTATGGAAAGTTCGTGCATCGTATCTGCCTCTTTACCGCTTTGTAACTAGTTGAGACAGCTCGTGGTTACAAAGAGAAATCGGTCTACTTGCGTCGGTGTGATCCTTTTGTTGCCCCGTTGTGTTGTCACTTGTCGAATAGTATGCAGACAAGCGCGCGAAAGCGCAAGGGAGCGAAGAGAGTGATGAACCGAGAGAAGACGCTTCACCGGATGTTGTCCCGGCGCGGGAACCCCACGGCGCGGAGCCTCGCGGCCATTGTGCGGGCGATCCGGGAAGATCTGGGATTCAGTGCAGGAAGTCATCCTGAGTTTGATTCGCGGCTTTCGTGACGGACGCCACCGCTTTTGGAGAAAGGGCGCCCCCTGTAGCACGTTGCAGTGACATCAGATGGGTGTTGCTGATCACTAGAGACCGTGCCCACTGTCGGCAATGCTCC
>CAZWPN010000171.1:0-3203 GCA_964635275.1 uncultured Victivallales bacterium
GACGCCCCGTCAATCCGTCTACTCGCCTTCGTGTTTCCGCGCAAGGCCCAGATGACCACATCGGTGTCGAAAAGCATCAGAAGGATCTCCCCTTGCGCAACTGCCGGACATGCCCAGCCACATCGGACAGATCATCCCGATCCTTCCACATTCCAAAGGCAGCATGTGCGGCAGCAGAAGGACGTAAATGATCCGTGCAAGGGACAATCACCGCCTGCTTGCGCCCGCGATTCGTCAGCGTCACGCGTTCATTGCGCGCAAGCGCAGCAAGTATACCGCGCGTATTCCGTCGTAAATCCAAAACCGTAGCCTGCATCGTTCACCCCATTTAGTACACAGTGGAAGTGTACACTCTCCCTTATGCGGAAGTCAATCCTTCCGCTGCTTTGATCCGGATCAGCTCCTGAAGGCACCATTGCCTGACAGACTCCTCGGCGGGGGACCATTTGACGTCTTTGTTCTGGCGGGCGACAGCCGCCTCGCGCAATAACCAGGCGGATTCGGGGACCAAGTAATATGCCGGGGTTGTCATGGGTCATGTCCATTGTGGGCCGCTGCTTGTCGAATGCCGATGTGACTTTCATATCCCTTTTTCAGCGCTATTCCTGGTAGTCTGACCCAGCCTCCCTGGGATTTGTTTCACCACGAAGGATTGAAGAACACGAAGGAGTTTACGGATTTTGGATATTGCCCCCGGCCCGTTCCTGATTCAGGGCAAGCAGCCGTTCCAGAATCTCGCTGTCGGAAAGGTCGGCGGGCCAGCCATAGGCGGCGGCAACGGCGGCATCAAGCTTCGCGTGACAGTTCGCGAGCCACGCGGGGCGGGTGTTGTAGAGTTTCGTCAACGTGCGATCCTTCAGCTTGACCGCGCAAGCGGCATCTCGCGCCACCAGGCGGGGATAACGCACCGTGCCAACCTTGAACGCGCCCCGGTCCTCGATGGTCGCCGAATCAATGTAGCGGTCCCAGGGGCCGCCGACCGTGCCGGGGAATTCGAGCGTTTCCGTGCGGGTCCAGTCCGGAGGATTAAGCCAGCCCTCACGGAGTTCGTTCAACTCTTTCGCGGCTGCTGCAATCACGGCCTCATGTTCGCCGCTGGATTCCGGGAAGGGAAACGTCTCAAAGCAGGTGGTCGGCGTGTAGCGGGGGCGCGTTTCAAGCCGGGTGCCGAGCTTCAGCGCCCACACTTCGTGAAAGCGGGATTGCAGCACACCGAAGAAAAAATCATCGGCGCGGGCGAAGGAAACCGTTGCGTCGGACGGAACGACTTCCGGCGAGCACCAAATGAAAACCCGATGCTTACTGACTCTGGGCGTGGAGATGAAACGTGGCAATGGGGCAAGTGCGGCGAGCATGGCGGGGCGCGCTTCGCCGTGCATCCACCAGCGTTCCCGGTAGGTCTTGCGGTTGTTCTTGTCGCGGATCGGCTTGACCATTTCCGATACGATTCCGAACGGGGTCTGATACAGAGCAGCCTCGGCCTGTGCCATTTCCGGAGGATAGGCGATGATCCAGCGCCGAGCCTCTCGCCTCGTGATTTCCAAGGCGTTCAAAACCGGGCGCACAACATCTGCGTTGGTCCGTCCCGTGGGATTCCCGGCCGGTAGTAGAAGGGGGCACGCTTGTTCTTCGGGTAGGTCAAAAGGTCCGTGCATCGAGACGCCAATGAAACCGGTGTTTTTGTTCGCCAGCAATTCAGAAGCACCGACAAGATCAGCGGCGGCGCTCAAGTTGGCATTTATCGTTGCGACAGGCTTCCCGTCAAGATATCGCGTCCTCTCTGCGCCGTTGTCAAAAGCAATCATGCTTACATGCACGTTCGCACCATTCAGAACCCAGGGCCGATCACTCTCGGCCCAGAATATGCCGCCACTATCCTTGATCCGTTTCAGGACTTCCCGGTTTGCGCCGCCTCGAATGCCTTGCGTTGCGAGCAGACCGGCCCGCTTGCATTTGCCGGCGGCGATGTGCGCGCGCGTCTTTTCAAACCAGTAGCAGCAAAGATCGGACTGGCCGGGAATGCGGTCGGCGTACAATGCCCGGAGTCGGTTAACATAGGCGTCGGCCAGTTCGCGGCGCATGAGCTTATCGCCCAGGAACGGCGGATTACCGACTATGAAATCCACGGCTGGCCATTCCGGTTCGGTTCCGTCTTCGTTGACTACGGCATCCATCAGCCGGATATTGTCGGCCAGCGAGCGCAACACCGGATCGGCAGGGAAGCCGAAACCGTTGGCGCGAATCCATTGCAGCCAGCCGATCCAGACCGTCATTTGTGCAAGGTCATGGGCATAGGGGTTGACTTCGATTCCGTGAAGCTGCCAGGGGCCGACCATCGGCAGAAACGCGCCGAGGCCGTTGTCATTGCCGTAAAGGAACACTTCTTTTTCCAGATCCTTCAGGCGCAGCAGGGCCACATAAAGGAAGTTGCCGGAGCCGCACGCGGGATCAAGCACCCGGACATGCTGCAAGCGGTCAAGGAACCGGTGCAGGATGCTCGACGCCTCGCCCTGCGCCTTGCGTTTCGCCGCGGGCGTCATCCCAGTCCGCTGCCCACCGTCCTCTGTCCTTCCTCGCTTCTTCCCCGTCGTCAGCAGGCTTTCGATGACGGCCTTTGTCTCTTCCCATTCGCTCCGGAGAACGGACATCATCACCGCGTCAACGACGAGTTCAATATCATCCCGGCCCGTGAAATGCGCCCCGAGTTGGGAGCGTTTGGCCGGGTCAAGGCCGCGCTCGAACAGGGTGCCGAAAATGGACGGGTCAACCGCGCTCCAATCAAGGGCGGCAGCGGTCGCGAACCGTTTGACATCATCGGCAGAGAGTTCCAGCACGCGATGATCGTCGAACAGGCTCCCGTTGAAATGGCGGATCGTCTCAAGCCCGAAGTCGCCGCCGGTTGCCATGGTCTCGAAAAGCTGTCCAAGGAAACGCACGAACCGGGCGCTATCGCCGCCGGATTTTTCGAGGATCCGGCTGAAGACCTTGTCCGGCAGCAGTCCGGCATCTTCCGCGAAAAGGCAGAACACAATCCGGTCAAGGAAATGCGCCACCGCCGTCGGATCGTTCCCCCGCTTACGGAGAATGTCGGCAATCTCCGCAATCTGCTTTGCCGCGTCCTGGGTGACGGCGGTACTGGTCCGGCCAGGGCGTAGCGCTTCCGGGTTATGGAACACCGCCCGCATGATTTCGATATTCCGGGA
>CAZWPN010000171.1:3213-6848 GCA_964635275.1 uncultured Victivallales bacterium
CTCCCCGAGCGATTCAAGCGCGATCTCATGCACAGCGGACACCGTGCCGGTGAAGTTGGTCCGCACGACAACCCGGTCCATATCGCAGAGAACCAACAACGGCGGATTTTCCAGCGCATCCCGGTATCGTAAGAGCTGATCGTAAGCCGCCGAAAGGTCCTTGTGCTTCCCCTTGTACTCCCACCCGAAGAAGCCCTTCTTCCAGACATCGGCGAACCCTTCGCCGCCGCCATGCTTCGCCGCGCCCTTCTCGAAGCAGAACTTTTCGCCGGTCGGGTCAGCCGCCGCGGGCGTGGGGTGCTCGAAGATGTTGCAGAGGTCAAGGAAGTGTTCCTGCGACGCCGAACGCTCCTTCAGGTCAACCCGCCGCCATTTGGCAATGAAATCAAGAATTGTCATAATCGCGCAAACCTACCCCATTTCAGGCGGCAGGGCAATCCCGCAGAATAAGAATGCAGGCACCTCACCACGGAGGCGCTGAGACACGGAGATTTTCCATTTGCACAACATTCCCTCTTGCGCTACCGTCCAGCATGAAGGTGTTGCAATCTATAGCTCTTTGACGCATATCATCCCCCATGTTTCCCCCGCCATGCGTCAGAAGGCCCCCATAAATCCTTAATAACCAGCAAAACCGTTGACGCAAGCCAAACGAGAATACCCGCTATGTTTGACACATATTAAGATGTTGGCGCACACGAACAAAGACGAACCGGACCGACAGTATGACTAGTGCATTGACAGCGCTCCTCCAAGTCAGTCTATTCATGCTTGGCCTCGCCTATGCAGCACGCATTGGCTGGGCTGGCCCTGCTTTCGAGCGCTCGCTAACAGGCGATTCGCGCTCTGAGGCTCCGTGGCGGGTGGCATTGCTGATCGTAGCCGTACTGCTTGTTCAATACTCGCCTCGCAAATTCCATGAGTCATGGCCGACGCTCGTTGCTCTGGCAGTAACGGTTGCTCTCGCAACGGCGTACAACGGCGTGTACTGGTGGACACGAACGTTGAACACGACGAATAGGAGGTTGATGGACGAAGCCTCGCATCAACCCAGCGCCCGTCGCATGATCCGCTGTTCCATATGGACCACCGTACTCCTAGCCGCAGGGGCACAACTCCCGGCCAGCATCTCAGGAACCATCGCGGTCCTCTCCAGTGGAGCGATGCTGTTCTGGCTACCGCGTGCCTCGGAACTCCTATTCCTCGCTGCGCGGTGCCATAGATACGGAAGAACGCCATGGGATGACACCACGTCCGGGTTTGATGTGTTCCTTAGCTATCGGCGTCTTGATGCCAATGTCGTCCGAAGGATTGCCGAAGAACTCACCCTTCACGGGATCCGGGTGTGGTTTGACGAATATATGGTCGGGGCCCGAGACCGTGGCTCTCTACTTGAGAAACTGAGGCAAGGGGTTGAGCGGTCGAACGCTCTTGCCGTGTTCGCCAATGACGCCTACGCTGACTCACCTTGGTGTTGTCACCGCGAATTGGAGCCGTTCCTCGATAAGCGAGGGGCCGCACGCGTGACGCCCATAGGCATACCCCGAGGATCTGTATTCGAGGCAAAGTATGGCCGCGCGCTACGTGATTGCCGCTGGATCCTATACCCGAGTAGTGAGTTGGAGGAATATCAGATCGCCGCGCTCGTCAAACATCTTGTCGCGCTATCGAGCGCAGGCAGTCAGAGCCAGATGAGCACCAGTTCGCCGGCAAATGGTCGCAATCGCGTTGAGGTAACTGCCGATGGATGTACAGCAGGTCTGGACCTAGCAGATTTCCAGGCGTGGCTGCCCCTTGACAGAGCCCAGGTGCAAGCTGAGCTAGCGGCCGTGGCAAAACGGTTGAACACTCAAACGGCGCAGGGGGAAGAGGACACCAGTGGGTTCAGCGACCGATTCCGGTGTATGCACCGAGGGAAAGCAGTGTCGGTACAGTTCTCTGCAGGTTTGGCCGCCGGCCCCAAGCGGACTGCCGCAGCGGCCAATGCTCAGTTATCCGACACGCAATTAATGGAGTATGCGCGCGACTTTGCCGCAGAGTTCTTCGAGCAACATGGTCACCGTGACCTAGGTGTGCATACCGTCATAGCTTTCGGTTTCCGTCATTTCGCCATTACGTACTGGAACATGTACGTCGGGGCGTGGGCTCGCAAGTACAGCATGATCCTGCCTCACCCCCGGACAGCCGAGAACTTCGAGGTCGTGGTCACGTTTACGCATTACGGTAGGTTCGCGGAGTTTCTGCTCTTTGCGCCCCAAATGGAATCGATCATCAAGACGCTAACGCTGAGGTGAAGTCATGGGTATACTGGATGCATTGTTCGGAAGCAGTCCCTCTGTGAAGGCACGTCGGCTCCTCCGCCGTGCGTTTCTTCACGTAGAGCACGCCACAAAGCGGGAGGACTTGGAGTCGGCTCTCACTTTGCTGCAAGAGGCGTCGCAACTGGATCCACAGAATCTCGATGTTTGGAATGAACTGGCGTTCGTCCTGGGACACCTTGGTCGAAACGAAGACGCTCTCGCTGCGGGGCAGAATGCCGTCAACCTCCAACCGGAGAACCCGAAGTTCCACAACGCCGTCCTCGGCAACAGAATGGAACTCGCGATGAAGGCGAAGACCAAGAGCGCGGGAGATCCGATTCTCCGACAGGTGCTCACGGAGTGCGAAACACTCATCGAGCGCTTTCCGAACTACGCGCCGCTGCATCTTTGCAGGGCCGACCTTCTAGCGGCTTCGGGTGCACCAGAGGAGGAGTGGTCAATGGCATTGGACCGCGCGTGCGCAATCTATGAGTCACAGAAGACCATGGGGTCGGGCGGCCAGACGACCGGAGAACGACTCCGAAACGTCATGCGCAACGCTCGTACGCGTTGCTTGGACGGGGCGCAATGGTGGCGCAATCTGCCTGATGGATGCGCTTCCGAGCGTTCTGAGCACACGGCGCTCGAAGGGTGCCTAGCAACGGGAAGTAGCACGGAAGCTAAGGCTTGCGACCTCTCAGTGGCCCCTCAGTCAGTTGTCCTAATGCCGAATATGAAAGACGACGGGAAGAGACCGACTCAGTCGCGGCCAAGCCTGACATATCCTCAGCACTATGAGCAGACATCGCGGAAAGCTCTAGGTGACAAGTGCCATTTGAAACTCGTCCAAACATCTGCCGAAGGTGGCCTTGTAGCATTGGTGTATCGCTGGAGCGCTTCCCTTTCTGAGGATGAAGCGGACAGACTCGACACGCGTGCTCGTGCGTTCATCGCCTGCGCTATTTATGACGCGGCGACGGCCGCGGGGCTCGCGTGTCAAGTGGGTCCACCGCATGGTCAAAGACCCTCATGGCGCATTGAAGGCGAGAGGACACCTGTTTCTCTCGTGAATGCCGGCTTCGATATCGCAGACAAGAACTGCTATATGCAGATCGGTGTAGGTATGGTCGGTCTCGATCGAGGCCGAATAGGCGGAAACCATTGGAAGATATTGGAGTCGGGCTTCATGAAGCGGTTCGGCGAAATTGATGTCTAGGACGACAGACTGCGCCAACCACAGGTCCCAACCTCTTCGGAGCCCGCCACGCGGTGTTGCCGAGGGGTCGTCTCGCCAATCTACAAACGTCCCGTTTACACTAGGGCCAGCCCCTGCGG
>CAZWPN010000172.1:0-6714 GCA_964635275.1 uncultured Victivallales bacterium
GTGAGCCCGGCGCAGTGGCTGTGCAGCACGCTTATGGTTCGCCATGTCGGGGGATACGCCGAGATGGGAATCTTTAGCGCCGCTAATCAGGTTTATCTGGCCGTTCTATTTCTGCCAAGCACGATTACAACCCCCCTGTTACCGGTCCTTGCCGAACGCTTCGCACGCGAAGACGGCGTGAAGGCGGTCTGGTCAGCGCTCAAACATAGCATCGTCGCATGCGGGCTCATCGTGCTGCCCCTGGCCGTGGTCGGATGCGTCCTCAGTCGCTGGATCATGAAACTGTACGGTAACGCTTTTGTTTCAGGCTGGCCCACTCTCTGCATGGTATTGGCCACGGCACTGCTCGTTGCCCTGATGCAACCGGTGGGGCAGGCGCTCGCCGCCCTGGGACGGGTCTGGGCGGGGATGCTGATGAACCTAGGCTCGGCGGTCGTGTTCATTCTGCTGACCATACTGCTAGCCGGGCACGGCGCCTTCGGGTTGGCCTCCGCCCGCTTTCTGGCCTATGTCGCCCACGGCGCCTGGGTCTTTGTGTTTGTCGTCGTGGTCCTGCGCAACAAGCCCTTGCACCACCCATGAACAACATTCGGCCCGAGACCAATTCGGCCCAGTACTGGGAGCAACGATTCCAGACCGGTGACTGGGAAAAGAAACGGGGACGGACGCAAACGCACGCGTTTGCACGTTGCTTCGTACCTCACCTTCGAATGGCGCATACCTTCGCCGGCCGCATCCTCGATTTCGGCTGCGCGCTGGGTGACGCTCTACCGGTATACCGAACCGCCTTTCCCCAAGCGCAACTGCTGGGCATGGACATATCACAAGCGGCCGTCGACGCGTGCCGGCGGCGATACGATGCCTTGGCCACCTTCGTTCAGGGCGATTACCGTGCTGCGCCTGAAGCCGAGGTCATCATTGTGTCCAACGTCATGGAGCATCTCGCCAATTACCGGGATATCGCCCTTGAACTGCAACGTCGCTGTCGTCAACTCTACGTGGTCGTGCCCTACCGCGAAGTCCTCACGCCCGGCACCGAACACGTTAACACCTTTGACGAGCACGCCTTCGACTGGCTGGGAACCATCGAGTGCCATACATTCCCCGCACACGAGTGGAGCGAATACAGAGCGAACCTCTGGATCAATGTCTACCTCAAGAATCTCCTGCGACCGTTCTTTGGCCGGCCGTTCCGCCGTCGGAACCGGCTGATCGTATTCCGGATTGGCGGGATCCTTGGCGGTCTTCAGGAAGGTCGCGAGCCCCCGCGTGTGCATCATTGACGTGGAAACCAATGCAGGGGACTACGGTCGGTTCTTATCCAGACTCGTGTGGCCCCGAGAAGGAAGAGAGGGCGGGAACGTGCTTTGCTTGAAAAGTCACGGAGATCAACCCATCGCCTCCGGGACGCGGGACACTACGCCGCCGACGTGAAGCCATGCCTCTGCTAGTCCAAGTCAGCGCACACTACCGCCCCATGGGGGGGGGGCAGGCGGTCTACATCGTTTGTCTGTCGCGTATCGTTGCGGCGGCGGGATGGGAGATCAAGGTCATCCAGCCCTACCACGGAGAAACCGCGGCTGACACGTTGACCGTCCCCCGTATTCCCGGCATCGCGCGCTTTCTGCCTATGTTCGACGAACTGCAATTCGCTTTGTTCGCCGCGGGCCGGGCACGGTGGCTGGATCGCGCCGATGTCATCCTCTGTCACTATGCCGCCACCGCCACACTTATCGGCCGGGTCTCCCGCTGGCGCTCAAAAACGGTAGTGCTCTCGCATGGGGTCGAATGGAACGTGGATCGCATGAACTGGGACGACCGGGTCCATGAGCGGAATGCTCGACGGTTGTTCCAACGGGTGCCCACCGTCGCCAACGACACGGACTACCTTCGGCGAATGGGGCTGCACCTCCCGCCCGGCAGAGGGTTCTTCTCCGAGGTGGCCCCCGGCGTCTGGTTCATCCCGAATTGCGTGGATCCGGTTCGATTCCCGCCGGCCTCGTCCCCGTCTGTGCGGGATCCGACCCGGCCCGTGATTCTGGTGCCGCGCCAGATTTGCGAGGATCGGGGCATCCACCTGGCCATCGAGGCTTTCGCCCTCCTTGCGCAGTGGCGACCGGGCGCTCAACTGGCAATCGTTGGCCCCCGGCGTAGTCGAACGTATTTCGAGTACTGTCAGCGATTGGTCGAGTGTCACGGATTGGGCGACCGCGTGCGGTTTGCGCCCCCCGTACCCAACGAAGAAATGGCGGGGTTATACCGGACCGCCGATGTCACGCTGATCCCAACGTTGCGGCGGGAAGGAACCTCCCTGAGCGCGTTGGAGAGCATGGCCTGCGGAACGCCGGTGGTGGTCACCGACGTGGCCGGGTTGCGGGATCTGCCAGCGTACCGGGCACTGCCCACGCCCACCGCCCTGGCCGATGGACTGGAGGCGGTTCTTTCGGCCAGGCCGGTCGAGGCCGACCGACAGCGCCAGTCGGTGGGCGCGCATTTTGGCTTCGGAAATTGGTCGGCGACATGGATGCGCGTGTTGACGGCGCTTGTGAATCGGAGAATGGAATGAAGCACAGTTTTGTCGGCTGGATGTTCGCGCTGGTGATCATCCTTTTGATACTGAGCGGCATCGCGCGAGGCGACTTCCTGATGGCCGGGGCGAGCATGGCACTCTTCTTCCTCGCGCCCCTGGTCGTGCGGCCGGAGTTCATCTGGATGGCAACCTTTATCACGATGGGCAGCGGAATTTCCCTCGGGCTGGGCGGCGGAGCGAACCTGCATTTGCTGTTCATGTTGGGTTGCCTCATTCTCGTCCTCACCAAGCTCAGCATCTCGAGCCGCCATCCCGCCGGGCCCTCCGTACCGCGCAAAGCCTGCGTCGCGCTGGTTTTCATCATCATATTCACAGCCACGTGGCGCGGCTGGGGGCTGAGGGTTCTGGGCAGTCATCTCTGGGGCGGCATGCAATATGTGAATTTGATTGCCGCGCTTCTTTTCTACATCTACTCGACCCATTTGACGATCTCGAACACACATCTGAAGCGAACGCTGGGGTGGTTCTTCCTGTTCTCGCTCTTGCCCGCCGTCGCCTTGCTAGCCGTGAAGTTCTTCCCCGCTGCGATATCGGTCAGCACCTTCATCGACATCGGCGATCCAACCGAGCAGCAATGGGAGGCATCCGGGGCCACACGGTGGGCCTTTATGCAATACCCCGCCATCTGGATCGGTGTGTCCGGCCTGTTCCTGTATGAGCGCCATTCCAAAATCACACCCATGGTTATTCTGGTGTCCACACTTTCCTTCATTATGCTCGGGTTGTCCGGGCATCGCACGGTAGTGGTGCTGCTCGGGCTGACCGTCCTAGTCTACATGGCAGTCCGACAACGCACCGCCCGGTTTTCGCAGTTCCTGAAATTCGCAGCCATGTGGATACTCCTCCTGGCCGCGCTTTATTTCTTTGTCGAATATTTACCGCTCACCTTTCAGCGAGCGTTTGCCTGGCTCCCAGGTATCGCGATCACCTATGAGGCCGGAGAGTCTGCCGCCATCACAACGCACTGGCGACTCGAGTTGTGGAGACAGTTGTTCGCCATGGTGCCGGATTACCTGTGGGTTGGCCGGGGTTTGGCCTTCAACATGAGCGAAGCCAATGCCGCCATGGCCCTGGCTTCCGAATATGGAACACAGTACACGTACTTCACCGCCACACATAACTATCATAACGGACCCCTGTGGTTTGTCCTGGACCTAGGACTGGCGGGGCTCGTCGCAGGTCTGGTTTTCATGCTAGGCGCAATCGTGCACTATGGTCGGGCCCTGCGCCAGATCCCGTCAGGCGTACAGTGGCAAACGGCCTATGTCGTCTTCTACAGCCTTTTCACCGGTTACTGCATTTTCTTCTTCGCGGTGATCGGGGGCGTGACGTTCCTGTGCCATATCCTGGTCCTCGCCTCCATTCTGGAGGTGATCGTGCGGTCGTCCGAAGCGAACGAGACAAATCGGATATCGCTGGAGAAAGCGAGTCATCCGGACACCATGCGAGCCTGAGTGGGTGTTTCAGTTCTCGTCAATCATGTTCGTCTCCGTCATCACACCGTCGTATAACAACGCCCGGGCTCTGCGCCGGTGCATGGGTTCCGTTCGCGGTCAATCGCACGCCGGGGTGGAGCATATCATTATGGATGGCGGTTCCACCGACGGCACGGTGGCTTGGCTGACCCAGCGGCACGACACAGGAGCCGACCGAGCAACCGCCCCCGCAGGACCGGCCGCCTATTCCTTCCGCTGGACGAGTGCTCCGGATCGGGGCATGTACGATGCCATCGGCAAGGGTTGGGAGCAGGCGCGGGGTGATGTCCTGTCCTGGCTGAACTGCGATGAGCAGTATTTGCCCGGCACGCTGGGCAGGGTGGCGCAGGCCTTCGCCTAGAATCCTGGAGCGGACGTGGTTTTCGGTGACACCATTGTCGTGGCGCCGAACGGGACCCCGCTGGCGTCGCGTCCCGAAATCCCACTGCGGTGGGGGTACCTGAAGAACGGTTTCCTTTATGCCATGTCTTGTGCCACCTTCTTCCGACGCCGCCTGTGGAATGACGGGTTGCTGCGTCTGGATAGCCGCTACCGGTATGCCGCCGATATGGACCTGATGTTGCACCTGCTGTCGGCCAGGAAGAGGATACGCCACATCCCGTTCACCCTGGCTCTGTTTGGAGTGGACGGCAGCAATCTGAGTTCGACGCAGGCCCCCGCCATAGCGCGGGAGGCGGAAATGATCCGGCAAACCTATCACGCCGTGTCCCGCCCGCTGCGCGTGCCGTACCGGGCCCTGCGTTGCCTCGAACGCCTGGTCCGCGGCTGCTATCGGACCAGGGCCGTGAGTTACGATTTCGCGTTGGATGAAGTGCCGCACTACCGGCACATCCCGGCCACGCGCGTCGGCTTTCGCTTCACTTTTGCACGGGCCGCCCGCCAGTTGGCCGCCATGTCCGCCTCCACCCTCCGAGCCACATCCGTATCGGGCAGGCGTTGAATCTGAAGAAAGCCGTCCCGTGCATATTCTGATCGATGCCCACATGGTTGGGGAGGGCGAAACCGGTAATGAAACCTACATCGCCAACCTGCTGCGCGGTCTGGCGCGGGTCAACACGGACGATACTTTCTGTGTCGCCGCAGCCCACCCCAACGCCGTCGCGCCCCTGATCGCTGGAGGCCGGGGGGTCCGGATCGTCCCCGTTTCCGTGAATCCGTTGCGCCGCCTGTTGTGCGAACTGCCCGCGTTGGCCGACCAACTTCGGCCGGATGCGGTCCACGTGACGTACGCCGGGCCGCTGTTCCTCCCCTACCCCATGGCCGTGGTCGTGCATGACGTCGCTTACAAACGCCACCCGGAATGGTTCTCACCCCGCGATCGCCTGGTCTTGAACGCGGGGGTGGGGCTGACGGTGCGCAAAGCGGCGGCGGTGATCACAGTCTCCGAATTCTCGAAGCGCGAAATCCAGGCCTTCTACCCGGTTCCGGCGGCGCACATCCATGTGACCCATGAGGCCGCCGCGCCGCAGTTCGACGCGGTGGATCGCGGTGACGCGGCCATCCACACCCGCTACGGCATCCGCAAACCCTATGTCCTGGCCGTGGGTAACCTGCAACCGCGCAAGAACCTGCTGCGCCTGATCGAAGCCTTCAGCCGTCTGGCAGCCCGCCCGGACTTCGGCCATCATCTGGTGCTGGCGGGCAAGGCCCAATGGCGCGAGTCCGAGATCGGCGTCATGATCCGGCGGCTGGGACTCACGGAGCGAGTGCTGGCAACCGGGTATGTTGCCGATGGGGATTTGCCGGCCCTTTACCGCGGCGCGGACCTATTCGCCTATCCGTCCCTGTACGAGGGCTTCGGGCTGACCGTGCTGGAGGCCATGGCCTGCGGCACCCCGGTGCTGACATCCAACGTTGCCTCCATCCCCGAGGTGGCGGGCCAGGCCGCCCGACTGGTGAACCCCTTGTCGGTGGATGAACTGACTCAGGCGATGGCGGACCTCTGCGCACAACCCGAACAACGAGCGCAATGGCGGCAAAAGGGGCTGGCGCAGGCCCGGCAGTTCACCTGGGACCACACAGTTCGGCAGACCCTTGATATATGGCGTCGCCTGACATGAAGATGGGCACATCCGACTGGCCGTGACACGTTATGAAGTTGCGCATCTCCTTTCTCGGTTCCCGGGGCATCCCCGCCCGTTACAGCGGGTTCGAGACGTTGTACGAGCAGTTGGGCGTGCGACTGGCGGCGTTCGGCCATGCCATGACGGTCTACACCGCCGTCACTTCATCCAGGACGTCAAGGGGCATTACCGGGGCATCCGCCTCGGCTCCCTGCCGGCCATCCGGACCAAGCACCTAGAGACCCTTTCCCACACGTTGCTTTCCACGTTCCACGCACTGACCTGTCACGACTATCGGATGACTTGCCCCATCTGTACGCACCTGCGTGATGGGCACATTTGCACACTCTGCCTCGATCAGGGGAAGGAATGGTCCTGTATCCGGCACAACTGCCAGCGGAGCAGTCTGCAGAGCATCGCCTATGCCCTGCGCAATCTGGTGGCGTGCCGATTCCAGCTTTATCGAGATGTGGATTTTTTGCGACCCCTTCGATTTCTTCCCGCATGTGGCTCATGGAACACGTCGGCATCCAGGCCGAACGGTTGGAATCCATTTATAGGCGGT
>CAZWPN010000173.1:0-6601 GCA_964635275.1 uncultured Victivallales bacterium
GGAAAGTCCACAGCCAACCAGCAGGTTCAGGCGCCGCTTGTCAGCGCGCCTGACCGGACCCAGACGCTCACCTGTCCCGCGGGACATGGGTTGTACAAGAATGGGAGTGCTTACGAATGGCACGGGTACACGGCCGTCTCCTATATCTTGACACTTCCTCCCAGCGGAGGGCAATCAGCTTCGAAAACACGTTTTTCGACAGTCTCGTTCGCCGCGCTGATAGCTTCTTCTCTTCGGGATCGGCTTTTATCGGCTCGGTTCCGTAGGCTGGAGAATCCGCACGGATGAACATCTTCTTACTACTGTCTTGTTTCAAGACTACTTCGGATTCATGGGCCACTTCGGATCGTCAACGCGCGCGTTCTTCATCAACGTGTTGGCTTTGGCAACGAGCTCTGGCTTTGCGGCAGCCAGATCGTTCTTCTCACTCGGATCGGTCGCGAGGTCGTACAACTTCATGGGCTGATCCACACCGATGCGCGAGGCTTTCCAGTTGCCGAACCGAAGCGCCTGGATGGGACGGCCCTCGTGCAGTTCCCAGTAGAAATACTCGCGCTTCGGCGCTGCGCCGCCCTTGAGGAACGCGACGAGCGAGAGGCCGTCCGGCTGGAAGCCATCGGGCAGCTTCGCGCCGGTCAATTCGGCCAAGGTCGGCAAGAAATCCCAGAACGCCCATGGTTCGTCGCTGACCCGACCGGCGGGTATGACGTCCGGCCACCACGCCAGCGCCGCCTGGCGAAGCGCGCCTTCACCCATCGAGCGTTTTTTGCCGGACAAATTCCATTTCGGGTTACCCCTTTGCAGGCTGCCTTTGTTCGGCCCGTTGTCTCCGGCGAACATCACGAGGGTATTCTTGTCGAGTTTCAGCTCCTTGAGCAGGGCCACGAGTCGTCCCACATCGCTGTCGAGGCGCGTGACCATCGCGGCATACGTCTTCTCGGCCTCCGACCACGGCTTGTCTTTGTATAGGCCCAGATCGTCAATCTCGTAGTTGTAATGAGGCAGTGTAACGGCATAGTAGAGAAAGAATGGCTCGTCCTTGTGCGCCCGCACCCACCTGAGCGTCTCGTCGGCAATCAGGTTCTGCGCGTAGGTTGTCTTTTTATTCGTTTTGTCTGACAACTTGTCGTTGCCTGGCAGAGCGAACGCCTTGTTGTCGTTGTAAAGCTTTGTGGGGAAATAGAAGTGCGCCGCCCCCTGTTTGTTGTAGCCGTAGAAATGATCGAACCCCTTCTTGAGCGGACTGCCTGCAGTCCCGAAGTCGCCCATGCCCCACTTCCCGATGCAGGCCGTGGCATAGCCTTGAGCTTTGAGCAGTTGCGCCACGGTGAAGGTCTCGGCGGGTAGTCCGGACGACTCACCCCGATTCCCACGGATGGGCGCATGGCCCATGTGCAGCCCGGTCATCAGCGACGTGCGCGACGGCGCGCAGACGGTTGTGCCGCAGTAGGCCTGCGTGTAGCGCGTGCCAGCGGCGGCCAGGCGGTCGAGATTCGGCGTCTGAATCAGTTCCTGACCGTAACAGCCCAGATCGGCCTGCCCCAGGTCGTCCGCAAGAATGAAAATGATGTTTGGCTTCTTCACGTCAATGTCGGCCGCCCACACCTGTCGTGGCAACAACGCCAGCGTCGTGCCCGCCACAAGGCCGGTCAGGATGTTACGGCGATTGAGGGGGTTCATCTTGGGGATCTTTACCATCACCTTGTTACGCATGTGCCATCGTCTCCTTGCGCTCACCTACGTTGGTCTTCAACGTGATGGAGTCTTTCTGCTTACTCGATTGCGGCTCTGCTTGTCGAGATACAAGTGATAAGAAATCGCTTTTCGGTCTACACCGGGCCGCATGGGCCGAAATCATGCGGGAACCGGTCTGATGCGGCGACGTCATGGGGAGAAGCTTGGCATACAGCCTCAGTGCGGAGGAACTGATTGAGGAACTCAATCCCGTACTCCGTGGCTGGCATGGTTACCATGCGGCGGTGAAGCCGGACCGATGACGCTTTCTGGCGCTACGGCACTTCGTGGAGAATCGGCTGCGAATCTTCTTGCGACGGAAGTACAACGACGACACGCGAGGACACAGGAGAGTCCGCGACCATCGGTTGGCGCGGCACAGACGCGGAGCTTGCGGCGTGGTGGGAAAAGGTTCGCAACCAGGACAACTGGGATCAATACTGACCGAACCACGCCTCGGAACGTATTGCTCACCCTGGCGGGTTCGCAACCGTTCAAGGCGACCGTTGAGACTGTAATACGCGATCCTCGACGTGATCGAGGAGAGACTCGACACGTCTATCTTTGACGACCGCTACCGGAACGATGAGACGGGCCCGCGGCTTAGCCCCTGGTCGCTCCTTGTTCTTGGCCCTTCGCTACGTTCATTTGCGTTTGCGGACACGATACGGCGCGCGCGATTCCCGCACTTCGCCGTCGGCTATGCGCCACTTGACGAAGTCCTCCATGCTCATGGCGATTGCCGGGAACTTCTTCTGAAGTTCGCCGTCTTCGGTGATGCACATGACGCCCATTTCCACAGCCAGCGCAATGAAGTTCGCGTCATAGCCAGTGATTCGGTAGCGGCCCGACAGTTCGATGACTTTTTCAGGACTGGGTTCGTGTTCGTTTTCAACCATCTGAGTAGAGGCTTTCCTCCACGCGGCAAGCGCGTCCTCCGGAGTGATCTGCCGCACCCAGATTGCTTTGGCGAGGATGTTCTGAAGCTCGTACCGCCACAACGGGGGCACAATCCACAACGGATCCCGCTCCTCAACCTGTTCGGCAAGCCTCGTTGGAACGCCCGTCAGATTGCGGGCCGCCAACACGTTCGAGTCCACCACGATCACGGGCGCCCCTCTTTCTTGGCCTTGTCAATGAACTCAGCCGTCAAGGGCGTACGCGTCTTCACGGGTGCCCCAAAATGGACGGGGCGGAACTTCCTCATGCGCTCTTCGAACAGAACAATGACCTGCTGGGTCATGGAGCGCCGGTGTGCCTTCGCTTCGCGCTTCAACCACCCATGTACGTCAGCAGGCAAATCCTTGATGAGCAATGCAGGCATGAGACACATCCGTTAGTATTATGGTATAATAATGCTAACTCTCCGGTGGATTGTCAAGTCCCGCTATCCACGTTGAGGCCGGGCGGGAGAATCGCCCAGATACATGTTTCGGTCTGACGCAGCGATGTCATGCTAAAAAGCGTGGCCGGTGTGGGCCGGCGCTGGAGAAGTTCCAGAAAGGTCTGACATTGCGAAACATCCAGCGCTAGAAATCATACGACTTCGATCAGCGTGGTGCCAGTGATGTCGTTGGCGAGGGTCCACCAACCACCGGTTTGCTTGCCGGCGGCGGGGCGACCGTCGATGAAGACACCGGTTGAGTTCGCGCCGGGGAGGTGGACTTGGGCGCCGACGTTGGGCGGCAACGTGAGCCAGAGTTTGAACGTGGTGGCACGCTCCCAACGGACGAGCACCGGACCGCGCGGGGTGGGGATTTTGCCTTCGGCGGATTGGAGGGTGCCGGGGTTTGGGCGGATCACGGCGCGGCGCCAACCGGGGGTGAGCGGCCGGGCGCCCAGTACGTATCGCGGCAAGAGGTTGGCGGGCGCGGCGCCCCAGGCGTGATTCCAATCCTGGTTCGGTTTGAAGCGTTGGTCCCAGGCTTCCCACGTGATCGTCGTGCCGCTGTCCACCATGTGTTTCCAACTGCGATCGGTCGGAGCCGTGATGAGCGCCAGCGCTGGGGTGCTGGCGTCGTTTTCAAAGAGGCCTTCCAGCAGATAGTGGGAAGCGTAAACGGAACAGGCCATGCCGCGGCTGCCGACCCATTCGACCAGGTGCGGCCGGTGATCGGCGGGCACGAGGCCGAAGGCCAACGGGAAGAGATTCGCGTGCTGGGAGGCGTGCTCCGTGCCTTCGCCGTCGCGATACAGGCTGCGGGCGGGGTCAAACAATCTTTCCTGGAACGCGGTGCGGGTCGTCCGTTCGCGCGACGTGTAAGCGTCGGCGTCGGCATCTTTATGGAGGGCCGTGGCCAGTTCGGCCATGAGCGCGAGGGCGCGGAGGTGAAACGCGTTCACCACCGTGTTCACCGGCGTGAAGACGTAGCCGTCGCGTTCCGCCACGGGCCAGTCCACGATGTCGTCGCGGTTGACTTGCGCAGCGTTGCTGACCAACAGGCCGTCGGCGCGCGCGCGGTTGAGAAGCAGTTTGGATTTCAACGCCTCGTAACGCGCCGCCAGCCACGCGGTGTCGCCGGTTTGCAGCCAGTCGGCGTGGGCGATGAAGATCATGTGCGCCGCCCATTCGGTCGGCCACGTGGGATATTTCATCAGCCGGTCGAAGGTGTCACGGGCCATTTGCGGATCGGGGTCGCAGGCGTAGTGGCCGAGTTGGTTGAGATAGGCGTCGGCCTCGTAGGGAATGCGTTCGCGGTCGCCATCGACATACACGCCGGCAAAGGTCGTGGCTTTGATGGAGTACCGGCACAGTTCCCAGATGCGGTTGAGCAGGTCGTCTGACGACCGGAACGCGGCGGCGTTGTCGTCCCACGTGCGGGCGAACGCCGCTTGCCGCCGCAGATGCTCGGGACGCAGTTCGCCGGACCAACCCTCGATCTCGACCCAGCGGAACGGCAGCACCACGCCCCATTCGGCTGGCGTCAGGACGGCGGCGGGTTGTTTGGTGTTGCGCTCGTCGGCCGGTGGTGCGGCAACGAGAGGCTTGGCCTCGACTAGCGTGATCTTCGTGGTCGCGTAGCGCACGGTGCCCGGTGGTTGGCGATTGATCCGGCCGCTGGCAAAGGCTTCGCCGAAATGAATCGTGACTTCGCCAGTGGCATGCGCGGGTGGGGTCAGGCGCAGATTCCCAAACGCCACGCGACCGAAGTCAACGAGATACGTGTCGGGTGCGACCCGGTTGATTTGAATCGGCGCTTCCGGGACAAGATGTGTGGGAGCCGCGTGGCGGGCCGGCATGCCGTCCGCCATCAAATCCATAATCTGTGGATCATTCTCGTTCATTTCGTTGAGCCAACGTCCGGAGTGTGCCTCCGAGCGTCTGTCGCGGGCGCGCGGTAGCGCACCACGCCGTGGTTCGCATGTTTCATCCGTGGAACTCAGCCCTTGCTGTCCCTCCGTCCCGCAAGGGCTGTCCGAAGTCAACCTTAATGACCAGCGTTTCGGCGCTGGCGATGGCGCTCTTGGGCAAGCCTTTGATCCTGAGTATCCTGGCGTTGTCCTTCCAGAAGACGGGTATCACATCGGTGGAGCAAGTCAGCTCCGCGCCGGTGTTCAGGAGCACGGCTTTCGCTGGCATTTGCGTTAACGGATGCAGCACAACGGATTCCGCCTTAATGGGGTGCTTGAGGTGGACATACACTACGTTCCCGCGCCGGGTCAGGAAGACGTCCAAATTCGTTGTCATCTTCGAACAGGGTATCGTATCGGAGAACGCTTCCCGCACCTTGATGTACCATCTTCCGACGTGGGCAACGATATCCGAGGCAACCGCCGGGATTTGGCCGCTTGCATCAGGCCCCACGTTCAGGAGGAAGTGCGCGCCCTTTGACATCATCGCGTCGATTGACTGCATCAGGTATTGACTCGTGTAGTAATCCTCTTCCTTTCGGTATCCCCAGCTCTGTGTGCCGACCGAATTGCAGGCCTCGGTGGGGCGGCCGAAACACGACACCCGGTCCGTGTCGCCCTTCTGGTACTCGCGTTCAGGCGTCCCGAAGTCGCCTGCGTCGAATCCACGATCGCATATGACCATGTTCAGCTGGAGCGATCGCAGCATTTCGTTAATGCTCGGGTCTCTGAATTCCGGCACATTCATGTCCCAGAAGAAGTGACTGATCTCGCCGTAGTTCGTGCAGAGCTCACGGACCTGTTCCCGGAGATATGCCATGTACCGATCCCAGTCCGGAGTGTCGCCCGGCTGCAGTCCGGCCAGTTCGTGATGCCTTCCCTGGTTCGGGTAGTTCGGGTGATGCCAATCCACCACAGAATAGTACAGGCCCAAATGGAAGCCGCGCCCGTGGCACGCGTCGGCCAGTTTCCTGACAATATCCTGGCCGTACGGCGTCCGCATGACGTTATAGTCGGTTTGCTTCGTATCCCACAGGCAGAATCCGTCGTGATGTTTGGTGGTCAGGCAGACGTACTCCATGCCCGCTGCTTCCGCCATGTCGAGTATGGCGTCCGGATCAAACGACGTCGGGTTGAACCGCGCCGCCAGCTTCTCGTAGTCGGCTCGCGGAATGCGCCGGCGCATCTGATCCTGTTCGTGCCAGCCCTCGATCGAATAGAGGCCGAAGTGGAGGAGCAGTCCGAGTCTCCTGTTTGAAAACCATCTGTCGACGGCCGTCATGTTGCTCATATATTTCCTCCTGACCGGGTGGGTCGGGAGCCTTGCGGCTCCCTTCCTCCCTAAGAACTAAGAACCGTGCGTGATTCTCCTGAGGGTTCTCATCCGTAGTCATCCAGTAACGCCGGGTTCGCCCCGGGCATCGTGTCGAGCTTCCAGATGTCCACCGGCACATCGTTGTGCTGCCTCGGGCCGGGCGTACTACGCCCGTCAGCGACCTGCTTCTTCAGCAGGGCG
>CAZWPN010000174.1:0-1658 GCA_964635275.1 uncultured Victivallales bacterium
CCCAGTCCACGACAAACCGGTCCGGAATGATCCGGTCATCGTTGATGCGCTCGTAGGCGGTAATGGCAAACAGCAGTTGCCACTCCAGCCAGTGGTAATCGGAATCCGCGCACTGCAAAGGCGGCATCACATCGCGGAAGAAGGTGCCGTTATCCTCGATGTGGAACGGGAAAGTCCGTTCTTTCAGCCCGTTGTTCAGGCGCCATTTCTTCCGGCGCTGCGCCATGATATCGCCCAGCGCATATTCCGCATACGTGCCGGCCAGGTGCCGCAGGCGCACCATTGATTCGTTGTTCATGTTCATCCCGCTATGTCTTGAACTTCCTCAGTCCCGCCATATCAAGCGTGGCGAAGTAGTCCGCGGGCGTTTCGGCGCGGCGGATCGACTCAACGCTGCCATCAGTGCGTAGCAGCAACTCTGCGGAGCGGAGTTTGCCGTTGTACTGGAACCCCATGGCATAGCCATGGGCGCCGGCATCGTGGATCACCATCAAATCGCCCGGCGCCAATTCCGGGAGCATCCGATCGATGGCAAACTTGTCATTGTTCTCGCAGAGGGACCCGGTGACGTCGTACTTCACGGTCGCAGGCA
Organism: uncultured Victivallales bacterium; assembly: GCA_964635275.1. Classification (GTDB taxonomy): domain Bacteria; phylum Verrucomicrobiota; class Kiritimatiellia; order UBA8416; family CAZWPN01; genus CAZWPN01. The sequence goes on from CAZWPN010000174.1 coordinate 593, forward strand.
GGTTCTCCTTGCCCATAACCGTTATGTGGTGGTACGAGCCGTACAAGGCTGGCCGCATCAGGTTAGCCATGCACGCATCAAGCCCCGCGTAGCGCTTGTACGTGTTCTTGATGTGGCGAACCCGCGTCACGAGATACCCGTACGGCCCCGTCACCATGCGCCCGCACTCCATGTAGATCCGCAGCGCCGGATGCCCCTTGGCCAGCACACGCGTTTCGTAGGCCTTCCGGATTCCCTCGCCGACGCGTTCCAGATCCACGGCCTCCTGTTCCGGCTTGTAGGGAATGCCTATACCACCCCCGATGTTGATGAACTCAAACGTAATCCCCACTTCTCGGGCGATATCGACGGCCAGGTCAAAGAGAAGCTCCGCGGTGTCGATGAAATACTGCGGATTCAACTCGTTCGAGGCCACCATGGTGTGCAGGCCGAAACGCTTCACCCCCTTGGCCTTCGCCAGCCGGTATCCCTGGAACAACTGCTCGCGGGTAAAGCCGTACTTGGCCTCTTCCGGGTGCCCGATGATCGCGTTGCCGCCCTTGAGGGTGCCGGGGTTATAGCGAAAGCAGAGAAGTTCCGGCAGGCCGGCTGCCTGTTCCAGGAACGGGAGGTGCGTTATATCGTCGAGATTCACGATCGCACCCATGGCCCGCGCCTTCACAAACTCATCCGCCGGCGTGTCGTTGGACGTGAACATGATCTGCTCGCCGAAGATCCCCACCTCTTCGGCCAGCAGCAGTTCCGGCAACGAGCTGCAATCTGCGCCAAATCCCTCCGCCTGCAGGATCTTCATGATATAGGGATTCGGGCAGGCCTTGACAGCGAAATACTCCTTGAACCCCGGATTCCAGGCAAAAGCGGCAAGAAGCCGGCGCGCGTTGGCGCGTATGCCGGCCTCGTCATACAGATGAAATGGTGTCGGGAATCTCTGCTCTATGGCCTCGACTTGATCCCTCGTAAACGGCAATGCCAGATTCTTTAAGCTCATCGTATCCCGCTCCCAATGGTTAAGTAGAAGGCGGGAGTATAGACAGCCGTCAGTCGATCCGGCAATGTTTTGTGAGGT
>CAZWPN010000174.1:1758-6502 GCA_964635275.1 uncultured Victivallales bacterium
CGGGCATAGGGGTCGTAATTAGACATAGGACATTGCTCATTCCTTCCCATCAAGTGCAAGCAACACCTTGCGGAGGAATCGGTTAAGTTTCTTGTCTTCGGACAGACGCACAGACATTCGCTGGACGGCTTTGGAGACACCGTGCTTGCTCATCCCCGACAGCGTCCCGAGTTCGGCGAGCGTACGTCCTGAACGGGTAAGCGCCACGTAAAGGGCGAGATCGCGCCCCCAGTCACCGCGCCGGTCAGCAAAGTCCTGCCACGGCTCGCCTTTCACCTGCTCGACCGCTTTGACGACGGCGTCAAAGCTCAGCAGCTTGCGCCACGCCCTAGCGTTCGTCTCCGAACCCGCTTTGCGTGGGACCTTTCGTCTCAGTCCTTCGATAAAGGACGTCCCTCCGATGGCTAAGGCTGCCGTCAGCCGCGCGAAGACACCTTCCTCCACGCCCTGACGCAGATAGTCCTCGATGTAACGCCGATAGTCCGCTTTCGCATCAGCCCCCTTCTCCTGTCCAGCGTGCCACCAGAGCCTCTCGCAGGTCAGCCAGTCCGGTTTAGGCGCGTACCCCGCATACGCGTGATAGGAGCTCCACGGATGCTTGCGGAGCACGGCGAGCCGCGCCTTCACCTGCTCTGCAGTCGGCCCCTCCTGGATGAACCCGGCCTTCTCGCGGGCGCGGTCTTCCTTGCCCTGCCCGAGGCTCTGGATGCGCACGGGGTTAAGTGGATGTAGATGCTGCACGTCAGAGCCCACGCCCCCTCCCCGTCCACGGGGATGCTCTTGAAACGCGCCTGGAACACCGGCCCCGAGCAGCTATGCTTGGCGTTGAACCATGCGGCGTAGCTTAGGTTCAGCCACTGCAACGCGCGGCTGGCGTTTGCCTCAGGGGTCTCTATCAGTAAGTGGTAATGGTTGTCCATCAGCACGTACGCATGCAGCACGACACAATAGCGCTCGACCATCATGGACAGCAGTTCAACTAAATGCTCTCTGTCGCGGTCGTTCTCGAATGTATCTTTCCGCCACATGCCGCGCGTGGTGATGTGGCTCCACCCGCCTTCCACATTGTGTCTGAGTTGTCTCGGCATGGTCAGAATGTGTCAAACGCCCATTGAATGCGCAACACGTTGTGTCCTATGTCTAATTACGACCCCTATGCCCCGGTGAATAACTCCCCGCGTTACTGGGAGCTTTTTGGGGCGGAGATTTGGGTTGACGCCCTGCCTTTGATGAGTGACCCTGTTTCGCGACCCTCTCTATCCTGTAAGATCGGAGGAATGGACTGATGAGAAACTTCAGTTTCGCTATTGTGGGTTTATTGTTGGCACTTGCACCGGTTGAAGTTCTTGCCTGGGGTTCGCTTTCAGGATTCGAGACTCATCAATTCATTTTGAACGCCGCCTACGACTTGCTTGAGAAGGACCCCGCGTTTGACGGCGGCACTTTTCCCCGCCGTGCGAAGATTCTCGATAACGAAGGTGTCTATTGGTCTGGGGAAGGACAGGATAACATCCTGCGCGGCCCGGGGCCCGACAGCGATGGTGCTTCGCCGGACTCGGATCACTACTACAACCCGTTAACAAAAAAGGGAACAGCTCCTCAGGCAGCCGCCAAGTGGCTCAAACTGCTCGCCATGAGTTCTGCCATGGTCGTGATCGGCGAGACTACGCCATCCGACTTCCGCGCCAAGACTGCGAAGGAGGCGGCATGGGGTGCGCACTTTCTTGCGGACATGGGAGTGTACTACCACCTCAATGGCATACCGCTCGAAGAGGCAGAGGCGGCATGGGCCAAAGATTACGACTCGCTGACCGGACTTCGATTGGGACCGGTATTACTCCGTGCGGAGGAAACCGGCGACCTGGCAAAACTGAGTTGGCGACTCAAGCCGCAACACACCGCGGATTTCACCTTGGAAATGCGTCGGTTTCTTACGGTGGCACGCAAGCCCGAGAACAAGCACAAGAACTTCTTCGACCCCTGGTATTGGAACGGCAACACGGACTACGACGCGTACGTCCTGTCAACGCATCTCATGTGGGAACAAGCACTTCTGCACAACGTCATGCCCGCTTATGCGCTCAAAGGCTTCAATTCCCGATGGAAGAATTCCGAGCCGGATTTCTTCCGGGCAACCGAAGATTTTGAAAGAAACGCCGAGAAATATGCGCGGGGTTCAGCCAGGGCGACTTTAGACACGCTCTGCGACGCGGCGGTCGGCGGCATTGAATCACGGGACCGATCGATTCAGGACGTTTATACGCTTTGGCGCGCCACACAGACAGGACTGCGTTGCGGTTTGCAGGCAGATTCCGGCAGTGTGGCTGACGGCACCGAGCCCGTATTTGACCAAGATGGAAAGATGACGCTGCGTGTCCGCGCCTTGGTTGGAAATCTTGCAGGGGAGGACGCCTCCAATGTCAGGGTACGGCTGGTCCCCTGCGATGGCGCGGAGATCATCGAGGGCGCTCCGATCCAAACCTGCGGCCTCTTGCCGGGCGGGGTGAGAGATCCGAAGTTTTTCGGCGACTGGACGGTACGCGTGACCAAGAAGAACATCGTTCTGGTGGAGGTCATCGGCAGTTACAGTAACACTCCCGACTTCCAGTACTATGGCGTCACCGGCAAGTTAGTGGACGTGCCTGACGTCTACCGTGGCGCGATCTCAGGTGATGCCGAGGGCGAGTTTGTGCTCGAAATCAAGGACAACACAGAGTATAGGGCAACGATTAAGGGGACCTCAAACCTCGGCAGACCCTTTGAGGCAAGCGGCGGCGGCAAACTCCTGTCGCCCACAAGTTTCCAATGCCGCAGCACTTTCACTTTCCAAACAGTTGAGATCATGGGGGGGGTTGTCGGCGTTTTGTTCGACAAGGAAAAGAAAGTCTGGAAGGGTAACTGGTCGACGGAGGATACTTGGGTTCCCGAAGGAGACGGAAAGAAGTATCGGATTTCGGGAACCTTCGTGGTTTTGCCTTCGACGAAAGAAAATGGTTTGGGCCTTGCCAAGGAATTGCGGTTCCCTGCCGTGCGGCCAACACCACCCAGGGATGCCTCTATAGTATCATCAAGCGCCTCGAAATCCGCACCTGTAACCATCCGTGAGAAATGGGATCAGGAGCAGACGGAACAAATGGAGGCGTGGAAGGCCGAGCAAAAGAAGAAGATAGAGCAGTTCAGGAAAGGCAACTGAACACTGCGTCTCAATCGGGCTTAGGGGTCACATACTTCCGTACATTTGAGAACGCCAGGCCTAATATTCAAAACGTGATATCCAGAAGGCGCTCCCCACCGGCGACCGCGCCCTCATCGAGCGCGAAACACGCCGGTTGTTTGAGACTTTCCGGGGATTCATCGCCAAGAATTATACGGACCTGGCCGGCATCGGCGTCCAGTACCGTTCATGCTTCTATCTTCTCCCGCTTGGTTTGCTTGTTGCAGGTTTCTGAGATGACAATAAGTTAGTCGAAACAGTGCCTTCTGGGAATGGATGGATTTACGGTAAACATGCACTATTTTATGGGCCTCCAGTGCTATGACCGTAGGCCTCATGCACGCCCACCACGGCGCCAGTCGCGCGGCGACATGGCCTGTAGTCGGCGAAAGTGCCGGTTGAAGGTCGACAGCGTCGGGCAGCCCACGTCCATGGCGATCTCCGTAATTGGGCGCGTCGTGTTTCGCAGCAGTAAAGCCGCCATTTGAACGCGCAGATGGATCAGGTAGTCCACCGGCGAACGTCCGGTGACCGAACGGAATACGCGTCGGAAGTTGGTCAGGCTCATGCCGCATTGTCGCGCGAGTTCCTTAACCGGGACACTTTCGGCGTAACGTGAAGTCATGCAATTCAGGGAAGGCGCTAGACGTTCCATGGGCCGCCGATCAACCTTTTCCAGGGCCGCCGGGGTCCGGCCCGGCAGCCGATGCAATTGCGCCATCAGGGACCAGACCAGGCCACGAACCGCAGACCGCCAGCCGGGCTTACCCTGGCGCAGTTCTTCGATCAGCAAGCACACCGTCTGGGCCATGTCAGTATGTTCAGGTCCCGACAAGAGGTTGGGAAATTCCGGCCCGCATAACGACGCCGTCTCCAGCAGACCCGGGTCATCCGCGGTTGTGCCCAGCAATCCCAGCGGATCCAGCAGAACAAAGGACCAATCGCTGAGCGACCCCGCCGTACTTTGCGCCAGATGAACTTCGTGTTCATTGACCACGGTGACATCACCGGCGCGGTAGGAGAACACCTTGTTCTCAATCACGAAGATGCCTGATCCGGAATGGCAGTAGCCGATTTCCAGATGATCGTGCAGATGCAGTGCGGTAATTGGGGTGTCCGCCTGTCGATGTCCAATATACCTGATCGGAAAATCCTCCGGTAGCGGGATCGCTTCATAGTCCAGCCTGTACGTTGGTTGCTTTTGCATACTTATTGGCCCTATTGGCGTAGTACTTCGCACTAACAACCGCTACTATATTCGCAGTTGTTAACCAACAAAAGGAGAATTCGATGGTCAAGCATGACTGGCTGTGGTGGCGGCAACACGACGTCGCTGTCGAGAAAGAACAGATGGGCGACGAAGGGCGCGAACCGGCGGCACTCGCGGCGGAATTCGCTGCACTCGAAAAGATGGATGACAACACGCAGGCATTCCAGGACGCATTCAACACACTAATGGACCGCGTGCAGACCCTGCCCAGCGTCAACGAGGACGACGAACCGTCCGACCTTGCGGGAATCCAGGCCGCA
>CAZWPN010000175.1:0-6414 GCA_964635275.1 uncultured Victivallales bacterium
TCCATTTACGACTGGTCGGACGCGGATTTCAGCCTGGTCTTCCGACCGCGGATGATCACGCCGAACGGGGGTGAGACCCTCTACCTGACACGCACGAACACCATCAGTTGGATGTCGCCCGGCCCTGCGCCGGCGCAGTATCTCGGATCTCCGCTGGCCCTCTGGTTCAGTCCCGACGGCGGCACGACGTGGGTTCTGGCCGTTGAGCCGCCGAACGTTGTTGGCGTGAACACTTATTCGTGGCTGGGAGATCCCTACGACCCCCGGCTGGTATCCGAGACCGCGCTCATGGCCATTTCCACTCCCTCGGTGAGCCCGTTGACAGCGTACAAGTTCGATGTCTCTGATGAGCCGTTCACCAATGCGGGCATTGTGGTGACGTTTCCGTATGCCGGGGCCGGCAGCCGCATGAACGAGGAAGCCGCCATCCAATGGACGGCCGCAGGCGCCGGGACCAACGGGGTCAGCATCGAGCTTTACGATGGGACGCAGTGGACGATGCTGACCAATGCGCCATGCGTGACCGGGACGAACGAGTTCATGGTCCGTCTCACCGCGAGCAGTCCGAGCCAGGGCGCAATGATTCGGATCCGGTCCAACGCGGATCCGGACAACGTCTGGGGGCAGTCGCGACCGTTCACGCTGGCGGACATCCAGATCGTGTCGCCGGTTGGCGGCACACCGGCGGACCGGGATCGGTGGACGATCGGAACGACCAACTACATCCTGTGGACGGCGGCCGGGGCGGGCGCCGCCGTGGATATCGATCTTTCGGTTGACGGCACCAACTGGTTTGCGATTGCGGCCGGGGTGGCCAACTCCAACAGCACGGGGGGAACCGTTGTGACCAACGTCTCGCCTCCCTGGATCATTCCGGGCCCGCCATCCGATCAGGCCCGTGTCCGTGTCCGGTCCACCTCGCAGACCAATCTCATGGATGTGACGGATTTCTTCGATCTCTCGGGCGTACAGGTGGCATCGCCCAACGGTGGGGAGTACTGGGCGTTCGGCAGCGCCTACGACATAGTGTGGTTGCAGCAGGGCGCCGGCGCGAATCTCGGACTGGATGTCGCCTACGTCGACAACCCGGCGACCTCGGACTACGAGTTTGTCGAGAATGTCTCCGCCTTTGAAGTCGGGGGGCGGAAGACGATCGCCGCCTCGAAAATCCGGCGCCCGACAAACTTCGGTCGCGTTCGGGTGCGTTCGCTGGCCTATCCGGAGATGACAGATGTCTCCGACAGCAAGTTCACCATCCGCGGCCTGAGCATGGCGTATCCCACAATTGGCGCGGTCTATACCATGGGACGGACTGCCACCAACGGCTTGCAGTGGTATTCGGCGGCTACGGAGGCAACCACCGCGCAATTCCTGTATTCGACCGACGGGGTCAATTTTACGTATCCGATCCTTTTCAGCACGGGGCCGCTGACGGCCAACATAGATGCCGGCGCGGGATTCAACGTCCAGAACTGGGATGTTTCCCGGCAGTTGCGCCCCTCGACCGACGCCCGGATAAGGATCATTGCCGGCTCGTATTCCAACGTGTCCCAGCGATTCACGGTGCGGGGCATTCGCGTGACGCGCCCATCGGTCGGCATGCAGTTCAACGTTGGCGCGCGCGAAGCGGTCCAGTGGCTGGTCGCAGGGATTTCTGCGTCCGCCTACGTGTCCAACTCCGTATCCTTGAATGGTATGGCTGGCCCGTTTATTCCAGGCGGGTTGTCAGGTAACGTCTTTTTGCAGGGCGCGTCCACGTTCTGGAACATTGATCCCAGCCTTGAGCCGAGCACCAACGCGGTCATCCGGATGGTGGTCACCACGCCGGTCGAGGACACCGATGTCGTGATGTACTCTGACCCCTTCGTACTGCGCGGCATGAAACTGCGCAGTCCGGCGGCGGGCGACGTGTGGGCCCTCGGAAGTACGCAGGCGATCGTGTTTGCGGCGGCCGGCATCAGCGCCGATGCGCGCGCCAGTCTTTACTACTCGCCGGACGGCGTTTCCTACGACCTCACGCGTCCCATTTTCAACGGGGTGACTGTGGAGAACGGGTTGAACACCCGCCAGTGGGGCATAGAGTCCTCATATGTGCATACCAGGATGCCCTCTACCAATGCGCATGTAATGATAGTCGCTCCCGGTTTCACCAATGTGTCCGCTGCGTTTACGGTAAGTGGCATCAAGGTTGTCGCGCCTTCGGCCGGCAGTATCTGGGCGGTTTCCGACGGGACCAACGTCATCCGATGGACGGCAGTTCAGGCGCCCGAGCCATACCGGCTGTCTTTCGCGCTGTGGAACGGCAGCGAGAAGACCTATGAGGAGGAGATTGCGGCCGACGTGACCGGCGATTCGTATGCCTGGCCTATGCCGTCCACCGCTGTCGGACGCGAGGTAACGGTTTCTGTCAGTAACGGCTTGTTCCATGCGATATCGGAGAAATTCGAAGTGGTCCCGCAGCCCTCCATCCGGATTGTCAGTCCGGCCGCGGGCGACTACTGGAAAGTGGGCAACACATACACGATTCGCTGGAACCAGGGCGGTCAGATGAGCAATGCATTTGTGCTGGCCTATTCGACTTACCCGTTTACGGTCACCAATGAGGAAAGCGTCGGTGAGTTCACGTTCGCTGACGGCGTATACCGGTACAACTGGCTGGTTCCCAATGCCATCGGTCCGACGAAATTTATCGTTTCCAACCAGTTCAATTCCTTGATCGTGGACGTATTCACCAACTTCGCGGTGGCGGCCCGGTTCGACGTCCAGCCCTTCGCCCAGACGCTTTATGCGCGCGAGCCGGTATCGGTGCAGTGGACAACGAGGGGAACTATTCCTGCCGGGGTGGATCTCTATTACTCCACGAGTGCAGACCGCCCTGCGACATCCTGGGTTCGCATCAACACCGATGGGCCCTTCCTGAACGTAGGCCACAATCAGTTGAGCCTCTACCCATGGACGCTGCCGGATGCGAAGACTGACACTGCCTGGCTGCGCATCCAGGATCATTCGTACACTAATGCGTTCAGCGCCGCGCGCGAAGGGCCCTATGACGACATCGGTCCATTCAGCATCAACTACTTCACGATTCAATGGCTGATCTACGACAGCATCACCTCCAACCACCTCGATCGCTTGAGTGTCAGCGACAGTTCCGGATGGTCGGGAGCCGGGTTGTTGAGCCCGATCACGCGCGAGTATCCCTACGGCACGTGGGATACCGTCTGGTTTCGGGAGTACTTCCACGACACGGTGGTCTTCAACTGGGCGGCCAAACCGTCGCGGTCCATTGCGGTCTACATGCAGCGGTCGGAGGTGGAGCGTCAATACCAGGTGTTTGGCGACTTCAGCTACAATGCCGAAACCAACCGGTTGACCATCCATGCTTGGATCCAGAGGGCGGGTCAGCTCCTTTCCGAGCCCACACGTTGCGGCATCAGTGTCTATGACGTCGGTGGTGCCTTGGTGACGAATCTGATCTCGACGGCGACCCTGTTGAACAACGGGCAGCCGACTGGCGTCTTCCGCTTCGAGTGGGAACGTGTGACCGACAGCCTTCGTTATGGCGAGACCTATTTCGCCAAAGTGGCGATCGAGTACTCTGGCATCGAGTATTCCTCTGTGATCACTTATACGGTGCGGCTGGCGGCGGATACGCGGAGCACAGAGAGCATTCTGAATGCCATCGGTCAGAGTGGGCAGAACGTTGAGGCCAATGTGCTGGCCGTGGCGTCCAACCTGCAGGACCTTGCCGCGTCGCAGGCCATCTTCCGCTCCAATGCGATGGATCGGCTTGACGTGCTGACCAACGTCACCCGAACGATCGATGGTGGAATTTCGAACCTTCAGGCGGGCGTGACGACCTTCACGAACCAGGCGCTGGAAGCGTTGGCCACGCTGGCGACCGACCTGGGTGTTATTCTTCCGGCCATCACGAATCTCGATGCGAAACTGCCGGCGCTCGTCGAGTCGGTATCCTCGGCCCGGGCCCGGATCCTGACGCGGCCGGCCACGGTGACCTACGGGTCCACCAACACCATCCTGTACAAGACGATTGCCGGATATGCATCGGGCGTCAGCCTGACTGTATCCAACGCGATTCCAGGGGTGGGCCTGCCGGTCTCGGCCGCCACGAATATGGGCGAAATTGTCGGGGGAATCTACCAGGCGGACCTTGTGGCCAACTGGGGGACGAATTCGTTCACGATCACATGCTACGACCCGCCGGGAGTGCAGAACCGGGCGTGGGACAGCATAGTAGTAACGGTGGTGAGCCCGTATCAGGCCGGCGAATCGGCGGTCATCACCCAACTGATCGGCGATGTTCAGCAGATGGGCGTTCAGATGACCAACCTGACGTCGATGGTGCAATCGTTGACCAACACCACGACCCTGTTGCAGGCGATGGATCTGACTCTGGCCCAGATGCAGACCAGCGTGACCAACACCGAGGCTATGACCCGCGGGATGACCAACCTCAGCGTCTCGCTGGCCGGCATAGACTGGGGGTCGCTTTCCAACCTGGCGTCGGTGGCGGGCGGACTGACCAACCTCTCCGCTGGGGTCAGCAACATCCAGGCGTCGCTGTCCGGGGTCACCAATCTTGCGGCGGTCATGAATACCCTCCAAGGCGTGAACTGGGACACGCTTAGGATGCTGCCCTCACTTTCAATCGGTGTATCCAACCTCTGGAGTGTTTCCACCAACATGCAGGGCACGCTCGCCGGCTTTACCAACCTTTCCGCGCTCGTCGCTTCCCTGGGGTCCGTGGATTGGTCAACCATCAGCAATGTGACCGGTATGGGGCAGAGCCTTACCAACCTCCAGATATCATTGGCGGCTCTCCAGGTCGGCATGACCAACGTTCAGGCCTCGCTGGGAGGCGTCACCAATCTTTCGTCCGTCATGAACTCTCTGCAGGGCGTTCAGTGGGGCTCGCTGACCAACATAGCAGCCCTGACATCCAACGTGGCGGTGCTGTTGACGGCGACGACGAACATTGGCGCGACCGTGGCGGGTATGACCAATCTGGATGCAGTGGTGAGCACTCTGACTTCCGTGAATTGGGGCGCCATCAGCAATCTTGACAGTATCGCCGGGACATTGGACGGAATCCGCAGCGGTGTGACCAATATTGAGCAAGCCGTCGGCGGTATGACCAACCTTGATTCCGTGGTGGCCGCGCTGCAAGGGGTGGATTGGGGGAGCTTCAGCAACATCGGTGCCATGGCCGCGACCCTGACGAACCTGATGGGCGTCACCACCGGCATTCAGGCCGGCGTGGCTGGCCTTACGAACCTCAACAATGCCGCGAACGCGTTGGCCTCCATGGATTGGAGTGCGATCAGCAACCTCAGTGGCGTTGGAACGGCGATTACCAACATTCAGGGCCAGGTGGCCGCTCTGCGGACCGGCATGACCAATGTTGAGAATGCCGTTGCCGGCGTCACCAACCTGGCTCCCGTTCTCAATGCTTTGCAGGGGGTGGACTGGAGTGCCCTGGGCAGCCTGCCCTCCATGGCCACGAGCATCTCGAATCTGTATGCGGCGACAACCAACATCGGCGTTCTTGTCGGCGCGACAACGAACACCTTTGCCGCCGTGACCAATATTCAGGCTACCATCGCGGGGTTCACCAACCTAAACGCCATCGCGATGACGCTGGCCGGTGTCAACTGGGGTGTGATCAGTAATCTCGACAGCATGGCGCTGGTGTTGGCGCAGGTGCAGTCGGGCATCACCAACATTGAGGGCGCGGTCGGCGGGGTGACGAACCTTTCGGGCGTATTGAACGCGCTACAGGGCGTCAACTGGGGGACGCTAAGCAATATCAGCGCCATTGCCGCCGGCGTGACGAATGTACAGGCTACACTGGGCGGGTTGACGAACCTAAACGCCATTTCGGCTCAACTTGGGGCGGTGGATTGGGGTTCGCTGAGCAACCTCAACACCATGGCAACCGCGCTGGATTCCATCCGCGCGAGTGTCACCAATGTGGAGGTCGCCGTCGGTTCCATGTCCAACCTTTCGTCGGTGTTGTCTTCGCTCCAGTCGGTCGAGTGGGGCTCGATCAGCAACATCAGCGCGATGGCGGGTGATGTGACGAATATCCTGACGATATCCACCAACATGCAGTCCACGCTTGCCGGGTTCACGAACCTCAACACGATTGCCTCCACGCTGGCGGGTGTCAATTGGGGCGCCATCAGCAACCTGGACGCCATGGCCGCGACTCTGGGGCAGGTGCAGGCCGGCATCACGAATATCCAGAGCGCCGTTGGGGGAATGACGAATCTTCCGACCGTGCTGGCTGCGCTCCAAGGCGTGAACTGGAACTCGCTCAGCAACCTGGACGTGTTCGCCACGGGAATCACGAATATACAGACCACGCTAACCGGGTTCACGAACCTGAACACC
>CAZWPN010000176.1:0-6309 GCA_964635275.1 uncultured Victivallales bacterium
ACGGCAGGGGACCCTTCGGCAAGCTCAGGGCTGGTCTGCCGTGGCTACAAAGCGGAAAGAAAGAGCGGAGCCGCTGTAGCCCCGGCAGTCGCTGCCGGGTCTGGGAAAGAGATCTGAACAGGAGACAGCAAAGGTCGCGAAGGAGAGAGGTATGCCGGCGACACGCCGGCGACCACAGGAAGAGAGTGACTCTGCTCTTTTGTAGTAGCCGCCGTGTCGGCGGCACAGAAGCTCATGTCGAAGCGCGTAAAGGGATGAACTTCACTGTAGCAGCCGCCCCTAAATGACTGATGGATTGGAGAATCGTGATTCGTTCCATTGATAAATGGCTTCCGGGCTATCTCGCATCGGCGTTGCTACGGCCGCGGAGCGCGGCGCGCGGGCGGCACCTGATACTCTGCGTTGCCGACCACTTCGAGCCATTTCGTGGCGGCGTGGACAGGACGGTGGCGTTGGCGCAAGTCAATCGCTGGGCCGATGAGTATCCGAGACTCTTCAGTCGTTTCAGGGATGCGGACGGGTGTCCGCCCAGACACACGTTCTTCTGCCCTGCAGATGAGTACGATGCTAAGGCAACTGAACGACTTCTGCCGCTTGTTCACGGCGGGTACGGAGAGATAGAGGTGCATCTCCACCATCGTCATGACACGCCGGAAGGGTTGCGAGACAAACTAGTGAGATTCCGTGATGTTCTCCACGCAGAGCACGGTTGTCTCGGAACGGATGGCAACGGGGCGCCACGATACGGTTTCATACACGGCAACTGGGCGCTATGCAACTCAAGGCCGGATGGTGACTGGTGTGGTGTGAATGATGAGCTTGCCATACTCTCGGAAACCGGATGCTACGCTGATTTTACCTTCCCATCGGCTCCATCCCCCACTCAGCCGCGGATGGTCAATGCGATCTACCTGGCGCGCGACACTGGAAGGCCCAGGGCGGCTGATGGCGGGGATCGTGTGAGGGCGTGGCGAGGGAGGCGGGGTGCGGGCGACGGGATGCGAGATGCGGGATACGGGAGGGGGGAGGGGGTATCTCTCACAGAGGCGCAGAGGACACAGAGGGATACGGGATGCGGGATACGCCGCACGGCAGGGGACTGCCGTGGCTACAAAGAGGGAGGGGAGCGCGGAGCCACTGTAGCCCCGGCAGTCTCTGCCGGGTCTGGAGAGGGCAGGGGGGTAATGATCATTCAGGGACCGCTGGCTTTGGACTGGCGGCGCAGGAAATGGGGAATCTTCCCGCGGCTGGAGAACGGGGAACTATCGGGAGTCAATCCGCCTTCCGCACAACGGCTGTCCCTCTGGCTCAGGCAGTCCATCTCAGTCGTGGGTCAGCCGGACTGGGTGTTTGTAAAAGTGCACACGCACGGATGCGTGGAAGCAAATGCTGCCGCTATTCTCGGGGCGCCGATGATCGCTTTCCATGATGAGCTAGTGCGGCTGTGTGAGGATGGGGGGTGGATCCCGCATTATGTGACGGCCCGTGAGATGTGCAACATGGTTCTGGCGGCGGAAGGAGGCTGTGATGGCAATCCCGGCCTGTACAGGGACTTCGTGGTTGGGAAGCCGGCGGCGGCCCGTAAGTGAGGGCAGCCGGCGATACGACGGCCCGGGCGCATCTGACTTCCGGGGGCCGGCGCTGGTGCGTCAAGGAACTACTTGGAGTGCGGCGGCTTGACGCCGCTTTCATCAGCCGTGGGACACTGCGCCTGAGGGTCAAACGCATCTGCCACAGTGAGCCTGTCAATCTTGAATCCCTCAACGGTGGCGCGAAAGGCGGGTCTGGCAAACTGAGCAAACCAAGCGGCAGAACACCAAGGATAAGCCTCGGCGTCGTGCGCAATTCCGTGATGCACGGGGTTCTGATGCACGTATTTAAGACGGGGAAGGTACGAGTTCGGAAAGGTGATATGGGTGTCGAAATACTGGAACCAGATCTTCCGACCTGGCCGATTATCTTGCCGGTTCAAGTCGCGCGCGGACAAGGTGTGTAGTTTCGAGAGAGCCCGGCGCAACGAACTAGGGTCGGCGGGTGAAGATGCGATGAAATGGTAATGATTTGAGAGCAGGGCCCATGCGTGCAAGATCCACCCGGCCTCTTCAAGGCAACCAAAGAAAAGCCCCCGCAACATATTTAACCGTTCGCTGGTATTCAGAAAATGCGCTTTCTCATAGGTGCCACAAGTCACCATATACGCCCCCTGCTCGCTGAGTCGGTGCGGCGGCGAATGTGGCCAATCGTTCATACATATATCTTGAACCAATGCACAAAGCGGCGTCAAGCCGCCGCACTCCAAAACATGAGCCGCCTAGGCCGGCATGACCAAGCGCCCCCCCGGAAGTCAGATGCGCCTCGCCGGCTCGCCGGCTACCACACAATTTCTTTGACGAACCGGTAAAGGAATCCTATTCTATTACATTGCTGTGATTGTCGGAAGGTCGGTGGTAGCAGGGCGCCCCCTAGGGGAGGCGTCTGGGCGCGTTTTTTTGTTTTGGTGAAGCGATGAGTTACTACAGGGTACTTGGACTTTCGAAGGAACCGTTCTCAACGAGTCCGGACCCTGCTTTTTTTTATCTCTCAAAAGAGCACCGTGCGGCCTTCTGCCGACTGCAGATTTCCATCACCTTGAAGCGCGGCTTGAGCGTAATTATGGGGGACGTTGGAACCGGGAAGACGACCCTGAGCCGCAAGTTGGCGAGAGTACTTAGCACTGATGAGTCCGTACGGTTTCACATGGTGCTTAACCCGTTCTTTCGCAGCGAGAAGCAGTTCCTGTCCCGCCTGGGCGGATTGCTCCATTTGGAAATGGCCCCACGGGCCACGGCGCTTGATTACATGGAGGCCATAGAGAAGAATCTCTTCTACTGGGGCGTTGAGCAAAAGAAGACGGTCGTGCTCCTGATTGACGAGGCTCAGATTCTGCCGGACTTTGTTCTGGAGATACTGCGGATACTCCTCAACTACGAGACCAACGAGGAAAAGATTCTGCAGGTGGTGCTCGTCGGGCAGATGGAACTACTCCCTAGGATCAGCAGGATGGCGAACTTCTGGGATCGAATAGCGTTGAAGTACGTTCTCAACCCATTGGGCGAGGAAGAACTGCGGGAGATGGTTGATTACCGGCTGCGCCAAGCGGGTTACCCTGCAGACGCCGGGCCGCTTTTCACTCGCGAGGCGCTCCGGCTTATCTGGGAGCGATCTCAGGGGTATCCCCGCAAGCTTTCGATGTTATGTCACAACTGTCTCGAGGCGCTGGTCATGCAGGAGCGCCGACAGGTGGATGAGGAACTGGTCCGGCAGATCATCGATAGTGAGGTGCAGCCGATGCGTGAGGTGCCGCGGTTGGAGGCGCTGCCGAGCGTGCCCGCTCCCATGATCACAGAGGATTCGGGGCTGCGAGTGGTGGTGTGAGATATGAGTGAAGCAGACAAACTGACGCCAGAAGAAAAACTCCTGAAGGTCATTCAGGGAAAAGACCCGGTGAAGGGTGACGGAGGCATGCCATCCGCCGCGGCGTCGGTGAAGAAGGTTGACCCTGTCCGTTCGCCGGCTGCTTCGGGTGGAGAACCAGGGTCTCCCTCCGCCAAGAAGGTGGCGGCCGGCAAGGACATCAACGCTGAGCAGCCACTGGCTGCACCGAAACCCGTGAATGCGCCCAAACTGGCGCCTGTCGCGCTCAAGTCGACCTCAGCGCCGGATGACAAGGGGGCGGAAGCCGCGCGCCAGATCCGAAAGCCGACGGTCGCGGAAGCGGCAGGCGTTGCGGCCGCGGTGTCGCCTGCCCAGGGGGTGGAGGAGCCTGTGACAGCCGGCGCATCCAAAGCCGCGGTCCCCATCAGCAAACCCGTGGCATCCTCGACCTATTCGTCCGGTCTGGCGTTGACCAATAGGTGCTTGGTTGCCGCCGCCCTTGTGCTGGTGGTTCTGTCGGGCTACGAGATTCTGGCGGCGGCGATGAGCAAGCCGTTGGATGTCGGAACCGAGACGCATAAGACAGTGACGTTCTCTGCGGTCAGCCCCGTTGGCGAGCCCGTGCCGTGCGATGCGCTGAAGGAGGCCTTTGCGCGGAAATCACCGGTAAGGTTCGCGCCGGAAAAGGGTTCGGAGCGAGAACCAGACAAGCCGCAGGGGCAGCCGACGGGGTGGCAACAGTATGCGAAGAGCAACCTGAATATGATCGGCGTATCGGGCGAGGCGTCCGGCGGCGTGGTCGAAGTTGTTGTTTCCGACGCCGCGATGAAGAAAATCTTTGTGGTGAGGAAGGGCGACAAGTTCAAGGCCGGCCAGTGGGAGTTTCAGGTCAAGGCGATTACGCGTGATCAGATTGTGTTCGAGCGCGCCGGTGAAGAGATTACTGTGAACTAGTACGGAGCGTGGTACAGAGTGCCATGGCTGCATGGGGAAGACGAGGGATCTGGAGTCGATAGCCTGCAGTTCCCGGCAGACTCTACCGGGTCTTGGAGCGGAAGAGCGGGGGGGACAATATGAAATCGGGAATCAAATACGCCTTGATGGCCCTGTCGGTTGCGGCCTTGACTCTGTCGGTTGCCTTAGCGGCTGAAGCCGATGCGCCGAAGAGTCTGAAGGACCTCGACTACCCAGGGCTCCAGGAAAAGGTGATGCTCAATGCGCTGGATCCCTGGGATGTTGTCCAGTTGATCGACTACCTGGCCCTGAAGGGAGGCCTCAAGAACCTGGTCGTGTCCAAGGGGGTGTCTGGCCTCACCACGAAACTGAAGTTCGATAACATTCCGGTAGGGGACGCACTGGAAGTGGTCCTCTCTGTCAACAATCTGGCCTATGTTGTCAAGAACGGCATTATTACCATCCTTACGGATGCGGAGTATCAGGTCCAGTACGGCGTCGGCTTCTACGACCACAAGCGCGTAAAGGTCATCAATCTCAAGTATGCGGACCCCGCCCGTGTGTCGAGCATGCTTGCCCCGATCAAGAGCGCGATGGGCACGATTGTGTATGACGGCCTTTCGGGAACGATGATCATGATAGACACGCCAGAGAAGCTGGCGGCGATGGAAGCCATTATCCAGCGGACGGACATTCAGACCATCAACCGGATCGTGCCCACCGAGACGCGTCTGTTCGTGCTGCAGTACGCCAATGTGGAGGACATTCTCAAGGAGGTGACCCCTCTCATCAGCGCCGATGTAGGATCGGTCCGCACTGATGCCCGCACCCGCACCCTGATCGTCACCGATCTGCCGCACAAAGTTGAAAAGGTGAACGAACTCATCACAGCCTTTGACAAACGTTCCAAGGAAGTGTTCATCGAGGCGAAGGTCGTGCAGGTAAGCTTGAGCGACGAGTACCGGTTGGGGATTGACTGGAATCATTTATTCCAAGGCGTGGATCCGCGGTTTTCGCTATCGTCCAAGGTCAGCCCGCCGCTGCTCGGGGCTCGGGGCACCACCACGGCCGCGGGCGCGGGCTTCGGGTCTCTCACCTACAACACGATTGTCGCCGGCGGGAATCTTCGTATCATCCTTGATGCTCTGAAGTCGGTTGGCGATACGAGAATACTGTCCAATCCCCATGTGGCGGTGATGGACGGCAGCGAGGCGACCATCAAGGTGGTGCGCGACGAACCCTATGCGGAAGCTCAGATCGAAAGCGGGACAACCAATGTTGTCGGTGAGACGTTCAAGTTTATTGAAGTTGGCGTGAGTCTGGCCGTTCGCCCGCGGATTAACGACGAAGGCATGATTGCCGTGGCCATCAAGCCGACGGTCAGTTCTGTGGAAGGCACCTACCAGGCCCGGTACTCGGTACCCATCGTTCAAAAGGCCTTTGCGGAAACCAGCGTGATGATCCGTGACGGCGAAACCATCATCATTGCCGGCATGATCGAGGACTCGAAAGGAAAACGGAATGCAGCGGTGCCCTTTCTGCACAGGATTCCTTTGCTTGGGATGCTGTTCCGTTCGCAGTCGGATCTCTCTCAGGTGAAGGAGACGATCGTGTTTCTCACGCCCAGAATCATAACTGGCGAGGAACCTGTCCAGTTGCTGCGCGACATGAAGAAGAAGCCCAAGGCCCTTCGCGCAACCGGCATGCCGGATGCGAAGGAAATGAAGCCGGTGCGGTAGGGGTGAGATACGGGATACGGGATGCGGGATGCGAGAAAAGAGAGAACCACTACGAAACACGCGGAAGACGCGAATGGGGAGGGGCTCTCACAGAGGCACAGAGATCACAGAGGGGTGAGGGATGCGCAGCACGGCAGTGACTGCCGTGGCCGGCGACGAAGAGCGAACGGAAGAAAGAGCACGGCAGTGACTGCCGTGGCCA
>CAZWPN010000177.1:0-4480 GCA_964635275.1 uncultured Victivallales bacterium
ATGAGTCCGCCAAGGGAGTCCTGCCTTCCCTGCCGAGGATCACAGGGTCCCGTTGTTTACGGCTTGCTAAAGAGCTCCTTTTGTTGTACAAATCACCATAATCGGAATACGGAAACACGGCGGTGTGGTGCGCGTGAGGCGACTTCATTAGGAATCCAGTCATGAATAGAAAACTTCGCATGGGTATGGTGGGCGGGGGAAAAGAATCCCAGATGGGGGCGGTGCATCGGATCGCAGCCCAGATGGACGGCCAGATCGAACTGGTGTGCGGCGCTTTCAGCAGTGTGCGAACACAGTCCGTCGAGGGTGGACAGGCGCTGCACCTGCCGCCGGAGCGTGTGTATGCCACGTACCGTGATATGCTGCGAAACGAGAAGAAATTGCCAGTCGGCGACAGGATGGATTTTCTGCTCATCACCACCCCCAACCACATGCACTACCCGATCGCAATGGCCACCATGGACGCCGGCTTTCACGTAGCCTGCGACAGGCCCATGACCATGAACCTCGAAGAAGCCGTGAACCTCGAGCGGAAAGTTGGACAGAAGGAGCTTCTCTTCTGCCTTACGCACAGCGTTTCCGGTTACCCCATGGTCAGGGAGGCGCGGCAAATCGTCCGTAAAGGCAAACTTGGAATTGTCCGCCGGGTTGTCGTCGAGTACCCGCAAGGCTGGCTCTCCTCCCGGATTGAGACTTCGGGCCAGAAACAGGCCATGTGGCGCACCGATCCGAAACGAGCCGGAATATCCGGATGCATCGGTGATCTTGGAAATGATTGCCAGTATCTGGCCGAATACATCAGCGGACTTCACATCACGGAAGTGAGCGCCGACCTTTCCAGTTTCGTGCACGGAAGGCAACTCGACGACGACGGCACGGTTCTGCTGCATTTCGACACGGGAGCCAAGGGTGTGCTTTGGGCCAGCCAGATCGCCATCGGTCAGGATGAGGGGCTATCAATACGGATCTACGGCGACAAGGGATCGTTGAGGTGGAGCCAGAGAGACCCAGGCACCCTGCACCTCGCCGCGTCGGACAAACCGATCGAGTGTCGCCGCAAGGGCACCGCCTTCGTCAGCCGCGACACCATTTCCTGCACACGACTTCCGGCGAATCAGCCTGAGGGGCTCCACGAGGCGCTGGCCAACACCTACCGGGATTTTGTCCTGGCGCTGGCCAAGGCCGTCGAGGGAGAAAAGATCCGGGAGAAGAACTTCGACTACCCGAATGTTCACGATGGGGTTCACGATATGGCATTCGTTGACGCCGTGGTCCAGAGCGCCAAGTCGCACAATCAATGGACCCCGCTCGCCGATGCGCTGGGACCCGTGATCCTGGGCGAGACCGGCCAGGAACCGCCCGTGGAGTAGCATGGCGAGATCGCTGATAGCCGGTCTGATCCTGACCCTCGGAGTCTGTCTGCCGGCCGAGGCGCGCAAGCCAGACATTCGTTTCAGTTTCACCGCCGACCTGAATTCGCTGGGACTCCGCATCCGCGTCATGCCGGATGCCGTCGAAACCCCTGCCGCGTCACCTGCGGTCATGACATACCGCGTTACCGATCCCAAGGGGGAAACCCGCACCCTGGAGTGTTACCTTCCGGCGGAGCTGTGGAGGCGGTGCCAGTTCGCGGGAGCGTGGACCGACGCGGACGGCAACCGCCTGGTGATGGCTGCCATGAGAACACTGCCACTGACCGACCTTCCGCGGCCACAAGTCACCCAGGAAGAATTCGACACCGCCATGCGCCGCGCGGACACGCTCAAGCCTGACGATGCCGCAGCCGCACTGACCGCGTGGGTGGCTGCCTTTACCGGACACTCGGGCATCACACCAACCGTGGCGACCCGGCCACCGGCGCGAATCAAGAAGTTGATTACGTTCGCTTTCGATGGAAGACCGACGGAATGGGCCTGCGCCTTTCGCGCACAGACCTCGGCCTACGTCAGTGTCGGCAGCGCGCCTGCGTGGATATTCGCGTGGGTGACCGCCAATCCCGCTATCACGGCCACAGATCTTGCCGCCGCCGTGAACGAGCAGTTCCTTCCTTACCTCTCCGTCTCCAGCCGCTCCCCCAGGGAGAATGATAATCCGTCCCCTGTCTTCCAGAACCGCCGGACGTCCGTCGTTGGCAACGAAAGCGATGAGCATGCCGCCAGCCGGAAACAGGTCATCGACAGTATCCGCAACCTGGGCGACTGGTGGTACGCGGAGACTCCGAATTTCATTCTACTCTCCAACCTGGACCGGAAGCATCGAGACGTCATCCGTGAATTACAGCAAAGCATCGAGAAATGGCGCAGCGCTTATGCTGCGGTTATCCCACCGTCCCAACCCGTCCAGGCCGTTGGCGTCGTTCGCATACTGGCCACCGACGCCGAGTACGAGGCGTATGTCGGTCGGGACCAGGCATGGACAAGCGGACTCTGGATCGGCGCAAGGAAAGAATTGGTCATAAGGCCTTTGGATGGTCACCAGACTGTTCAGAAAGACCGCTTTCTTGGCGTCATCGCCCACGAGGCATTCCATCAGTACATCACCTATGCGCTCAACTATATACAGCCTGCTCCATGGTTCAACGAGGGGCATGCGGCTCTGTTCGAGTCGTCCGATATCGTTCAGGGAAAAGTCCGGATCGAGGAATCACCGGCATACGCACCGGTCATAGAATCGCTGGCCAAAGGGAAAGCCTTTTCTGTCTTGCCGGTGTTGAGAATGAGCTACCCCCAGTTCTACTCCGGTGACAGAACGGCGCTTCGCGACCACTATGCGCTGGCGTATGCACTGGTCTACTACCTGCACAAATCCGCCGCGCGCAATCCGAAGTCGCCTTTCCGCGATGCACTGGCCTCATATGTCCGCGCTCTGGAAGCCCAGAAGGACCCCGCCCTTGCTACGGCTGCAGTGTTCAGTAAAGCGAATGGCGCCGCGTTGGACGCCGACATGGCGGACTTCTGGACATCCGCCAGCCGGCGACGTGCAGCAAAACAGCAACCGCTCATTCCTCTGCGGTAGCCGCGGATCCGTGCCCGGCTCCAGGACTTGCCTTTGCACACCGGGCGTGGGAGTATCCGGCCCGTGCGCGATTCCTCATCCATACGCCCGCGATGGCTGATTACCGCATCTCCAGTTTCAACGTCCACCGCGAACTATGTCAACTGGCTGGCCGGGGCCGATATTGAGGGGATCGTGGCAACCGCCGACACCCTGCCACGCGACCTCACCATGTTCCAGGCGTTGCTGCTCAGTGGCGGCGGGGACGTTGCCCCTTCTCTGTACGGAGCGCAGCCCGCACCGGAGACCTGCCATGTCGATCCGGCTCGCGATCAGATGGAACTGAACATGATTGACGAGTTCCGCGCCGCCGGCAGACCGGTGTTCGGCATCTGTCGCGGCATCCAGATTCTGAATGTGGCGCTGTGCGGGCGGCTCATTCAACATGTTCCCAATTGGCTGGACTGCAAAGCTCCGCATACGCCCGAAACACATTCCCGCCCGGGCCACGGCGCCGATGCGGAACATGGACTGCGCCTCATGCCTGGCACAGCCTTTGCGGCCATGCTGGGTGGCGTCTCCCACGTGAACAGTTGGCATCACCAGGCAATAGACCCCGACGCCGTTGGCGGCGGGTTGCGAGTCGCGGCACGATCCCCCGCAGGGATCATCGAGGCGGTGGAGAGCCATGATCAGGGGGCAACGATATCCGCCGTGCAGTGGCACCCAGAGCGTATGCCACGCCAGCATCCGGCAGCAGGTGGCTTGTTGGCTGGGTGGCGGCAAGCGGCGACTACGGCTCTCGCGCGCCGTTGAGTTTGCTTCCCTCCGCCATGCGGAACATCCTCTTCAGTTTTTGCGACCATGAATCCGTCGTGCAGTACATCGCCGGAACGACGACCAGCGTCAGCACGGTCGCAAATGTCAGCCCGAAGATGACCACTATGGCCATGGGCGCCCACCAGGTGCTGGATTCGGCGCCAACGACAAGCTTCGGCGGCCAGACGCGCACATCCAGACCAAACCCCATAGCCATCGGAATGAGCCCGAGTACCGTGGTGGCTGCCGTGAGAAAGACCGGCCTCAACCGCAAACGGCCCGCGCGAACAGAAGCCTCAACGGCGTTGAGCCCCTGTGCGCGAAGTTGCAGCGTGCAGTCAATCAAGACGATAGCGTTGTTGACGACGACCCCGGCCAGACTGATCACGCCCACGCCGGTCATGATGATGCCAAAGCGCATGCCGCAGAGGATCAACCCCCAGAAGACACCGATGAGCGACAACAGGATAGAGAACATGATAATGGCCGGCAGAAGGACCGAGTTGAACTCCATCACGAGCACCAGAAAGATCAGCCCCACCGCTATCAGGAATGCCTTGCCCAGGAAAGCGCCTGACTGGTTCATCTCCTTATCCTTGCCGCCGTAAGCCAGGGCATAGCCACGCGGCAGTTTTACCGTCGAAAGCCGGAGCTTCACCTCGTTCAG
>CAZWPN010000177.1:4580-6306 GCA_964635275.1 uncultured Victivallales bacterium
ACCTCGGCGCCCGGGATCTGTCCGATGTCGTTACGGATGCGGTTCACCAGATCAAGGCTGTTCCCCTTGCGGTCTTCCTTCTTCTTAAATTCAATGTGGATCGTTCCAAGGTTGCCGCCTGAGGATGCGGAAAACATCTGCCCGATGCTTCCCGCGCTCGAAAGAAAGAACTTAACGTCTTCGTAGCCGCCCAGACCCGACTCAATCCGCCGCAGTATCCCATCGGTCTTCGTGATGGTCGTTCCCTGCGGCATCCGCACCTCTACGGCGGCATTGCGCGGTTCAACCTGCGGGAACAGTTCCACGCCCTTTCCCCAGAGCGCATAGGCGACCATGCTCGCAAATAGAAAGACAAAGGAAATGGCGATGAGCAGTCCCCTATGGGCCAGGCTCCCTCGCAGAACTCGTTCGTAGAGGCGAAGCACCGCGTTGTCCTCGCTGTGTATGTTCCTGCCGCTACTGCCTATGAGAACCGAACACGCCGCAGGGTTGATCACCAGCGCCACAAAGAGCGATGCCGTGAGCACAACGATCAGCGTCCATGGCATGAACCACATGAACTGACCCATCACATCGGGCCAGAAGAGCAGCGGCGCAAACGCCACCAGCGTTGTTATCGTGGAAGTGGTCACCGGCCAGGCCACTTCTTGAGCGCCGATCAGCGCCGCCTCGGTCCGACTCATTCCCTCCATGCGGTGCCGATAGATGTTCTCGACGATGACGATGGCATTGTCCACCAGCATGCCGACACCCATCACCAGGCTGAAGAGCACGACCATGTTAAGCGTCGTGCCCATAAGCGCCATCAGAACAAACGCAATCATCATGGACAGGGGCATCGCCAGCGCCACGAACATGCTATTGCGCATACCCATGAACAACAAGAGAATCACGAAGACGAGGACAAAGCCGGAGAAGAGGTTGTTCTCAAGTTCCCCCACCATCTGGTCAACGTATTCCGACTGATCCATCACGGTGGTGAGCTTCACTCCGGCAGGAATCCGGATCTCGTCCAGCGCCTTCCTGACACTCCTCACAAGGCTGACGGTATTGATGCCGCTTCGCTTCTTCACGGTCAGCGAGACACAGGGTTTCCCGTTCAGCCTGGAAATCGTTGACGGGTCTTTGAAGGTATCTGTCACGGTGGCGACATCTGAGAGGTACACCGGCCGGTCGCCGTGCTCTAGAAGCAGCAGGTGCCGCAAATCGGACGCAAGTTCAAACTCGCCGGGCACCCGGACCTGGAACTTGCCGCCCCGGACCTCGATGTTGCCCGCGGAGAGCGTCTTGTTCTCGCCGGCGATACGCCCCAGCATGACGCCCATGGGGATCCCGTAAGTCACCATTCTGGGCAGGTCCACTTCCACGCGAATCTCGCGTTCCAGTGCGCCTGAAATGCTCACTTCCCTGACGCCGGCCACGTCGTCCATGCGGTCCTGCATGTCATCGGCGACGTGCTTGAGCGCTTCCAACCCTACGTCGCCAGACAACGCCAGCGTGAGCACCGGAAAGTCCGCGCTGAAGTTGAACGCATCCACGATTGGCTCGTCCAAATCGCGCGGCAAATCGGGTTTGGCCAGATCTATCTTGTCCCGAACCCGTTGCTTTGCCCGATCAATATCTTCGCCGGCCAGGAACTCAACCACCACCTGGCTGACCCCTTCCGCCGACACCGAGCGGATTTCCTTGATGCCCTCGACGTTGTTGATCTGCTTCTCGAGGGGCT
>CAZWPN010000178.1:0-6266 GCA_964635275.1 uncultured Victivallales bacterium
CACCTGGCGGAGCGAATGGGATCTTAGCGTCTTCGATGACGGAGACGAATAGGAATGGCGAACCAAATCATTCATGCGACGTCGCGTGCCGCGCCGCGCATGATGACCGCCGTTGAGACTGTCGAAGAACTCAAATCTCCGAAAGTGGCTGGCAGAAATGTGTCTAGAATGCCCTACGACTGGCGAACGGCGATTGGTCCCTGCGTTTTGATGGCGGTGACATCAGACTGACGTGTAGTTATTCGACAGGCTCGTTGGCAGAGACGAAATCAGAATAATGTTACATCTCACTGTGCTACCGTATATGGTATTACCATGAATGTTTACAAGGTGGGGCTTGCTACGAACGTGCTCGTTTCGGGGCTTCGCTCAAAACGAGGCGCTTCCTATAAACTGCTCACCCTGTTGGATCGTTGGCAATTTACTCCTGCTGTCTCTGTGCCTTTGGTCGTTGAGCACGAAAAAGCATTGGTTGATTCCATGACCAAGGTGCCGTTCTCGCCCTCTGACATTGGCAAGTTTATGCACATATGAATACCTTGGAACCAAAACGTTATGTTCTCGGGCTGCTCGGGTTGGTCATCGGTCTACCTTACTTTGTATTCATGTTGTTCGCTCTCGCGTTCACCAATAGGCATTTCGGGAAGATGGTCTTGTTGCTTCCGGTTGGGTGCTGCTTCTCCCTTGCGGGCTATGCACTCATCAGGAAGGACCGTTATCTGCAATACTTTGCCTTGGGCCTGTCAGTCGCTATGGCGGGCGGGGCTGGAGTCCTGTATATGCAGTCACCCGCGTTTGATGACTCATTTTTCAACCTCTTGATTCCTGCTGCCTACTCCATCGCCTGTGCGATTGTTGGAAGAGACAGGAAAGCACCCCAGCACACCTCTGTTGGCGACATCCTAAAGTCCCCGCCAGAGAAGTAACTATTGGCCGGAAGGAGACATGATGGACCAGTATGATCCCGACAAGGCTCCTGACCCCACCGAGTGGAAGACACTGGATGAGTCGGAGCAGATCACGATAGTCAAGCAGTACCACAAGCGTGAGCGAATGAAGCTGCCAAATGCGGCTGTCCACGCGGTGATTCACGTCGTCGTCGAGAACCAGGTCGCAATGGGCGACGAGATGAACGTGGCAAAGACACTCGATCGCCTGCGATCCGATGGCCTCGACCGGCACGACGCAGTTCATGCCATCGGCGCCGTGCTTGCCGGCCACATGCATAGCATGCTGGGCGGGCATGCGTCTGAGTTCAGTAGAGAAGCTTACGCATCTAATCTGGATGCCCTGACCGTTGGAAAGTGGAGAAAGATCGGCCAACCAGAGCTTTGACCTGTCTCGCCCGCCCCAACACCCCCAGCGGCAGCGTGATGGAGGGGGCGAACCCGGGATTCTGGTTCGCCGCCCCACCCCACCCAATGCACTCCCACACGCGCCCCTGTTCCGACTTCAGGTGCTGGAGCCATCGGTCGCGAATGCGACGGGCGTGCTCGGGATACTCGTCGTTCAGGATCATCAGCAACCAACCAACCGGCGTGTGCCAGTAGGCTCCGTTCTGGTAGCGATTCCCCGGCGTCGCGGTGCGCTCCCAGGCTGAGGTCGCCGACGCGCTCAAATTGACCGGCACATGCCGCAGCGCGCCCTCGAACTCGATCTCGCCGTCCTTTTCCAGCCCCTGGAGAACCGTCCTCAACAACCGCGTCTTGTCCTCCCCTTTGACCATGCCGCGATAGATGGCGTAAATGGAACCCCAGACGTCGGGCTGGCCGGATATCCCGGTCGCCGCCTTGAGCCAACCGCCACTAGTCGCGTCGCAACCAAAGACCTGCAGAATGTTTTGCGCGATCTTGCCGGCCAGCGCGGTGAAGGCCCTCGCCTCCTTGTCGCGGCGCAGGGCTCTTGCGAAGCTCGCCATATGCCCCGCCGCGCGGTGGCGCAACAGCGATGCCATCAGCAGATGCCCCGTCATGACGATCGAGTCACAGAAGATGAACCCCACGGCACGGCGCTCTTCCGGGGTGTACACGAGTTGCGTCACGGGATCGATCTCCGGAACGCCGAAGGCCAACTGCAGCCGCTCGTATACGCTCTTGCCGTTGACCGGTTCGTTCAGCAGAGGCAGGACGTCCCCACTCGTCGCAAGCATCTGCGCCAGCCAGATGACGTCGTAGTAGTTGTTGGTCGGCGGCCTAAACCCCCAGACGCCGTCCTGGTGGGCGGCGGGATCGTATGTACCCGGGAAGAAGACCGGCTCGCCATTCAGGTTAATGTGATCGGCGATGGCATGCGGCGGCACAATCACCCCGCTTCCCAGCTTCTTCGCTTTCTCCCCATTCTGCTTCGCCAGGATCAGGCGCAGATGGTTCAGCCCCACCGCGCGCTCAAGCAGGCCGCTGGAGAAGTTCATGGTGAAGTCCTGGATCCACACCGCCGGATACCCGCCCGGCGTGATGGCCCGGAAGCCAAGCGTGTTGATGCCCGAGCCGCAGGAATCAGGACCGCTGGCAGAACGACCACAGGCCGCACCCGGCTCCACACTGCACGTGGCCAGCACCGCCCGGGCGGTGGTTTCGAGAAGTACCCGCATGTCGGCGGGGATCAGAGGTTCTGTTGGCATATCGCTCTTACCCTTCGCTGTTCTGTTCCACCGGTTGACTATTACACGCGACGATTGCGGTTGACGAGGAGGAATCTCCCAATGGTCGCCCGTAACTTATCGAGCGCGGCCTTGGCTAGGAAGATGCCTGACCGGGTCAGTACGTGAGCGCTTTCAGCAACTTCACGGATGCCAGATCAAACTGCTCATGAATCTCGGGAGATTCTGGTATACGGGCCTCGGCCATCGCGGCGGTGATGGCAGAAGCCTTCAGGCCCGAAACCCTCGCGATGAACTTCGCGTCAGCCCGGTCAAGGGGATCGTCGCGCATAAGTTTGCTGAGGAGCAGGTCCATATTCCCGAGACGATATAGGTCGAGGTGCTCCCATTCGCCTTCGAGGGGAACCCGGTTCCTGCACCAGTCTGGCAGGAGAATGACTTGGCTCTCCGTAAAGAAATGGCTGATGTAGAGCTCCTGATCCGCCAATTCCTGATTCACGTGCTCAATGGCATCCCAAAAGTTGGTCTTTTCGCCTAGCTCTTCAGCCTGCCCCAGCCAAAGCACGGCATCTACATCGCGACTCAGCGCATATTCCTTGGGGGCATCCGGAAAGCCCAGATGAAGCGCCGCTCGTCCGTAAAGGGTGAGATCAACCTTGCTGGTAAGCCGAGCATCAAGGAGCGCGAGAATGCGCTGAGCGTTTGTCATGCCACGAGTTCCCATCTCTGCGCATCACAGCGCCCATTCTTCATAACCGGCTCGGAAAGCCTGGTCCAATGCAGGAGCGTGTCACGTGTCGGTCGTTCATGCGCGAAACGCTTTGCAATGACGAGCCACGTTGCGTGATTTCCATCCACCTTCAATGCCTGGCGAGCCAATTCCGCCAGCACAATGCCCACTCGCTCCCGCTCCGCAATATGGCAGAGCCGTTTAAGGTTGACAGCGTGTCGTGAGATAAACTGCGCCGCAAGGCGGAGCATCTGCGGACGGTCCAGGTTCTGCAATTGACAGATAGCGACAATCAACTCTTCATCGGAAAGCAAGGCTCCCGGCACACCGACCGATGCGTCCACCGGACGGTTTTCCCGAAAGACAATACGTGCGCCACGTTCATTTGCGACGTCTACCATCCAGTCCTCAAGGCAATCCGCCGAGGGAGACGGAAAACGTAAATACAATCGATCGAGCTTCATGCGAAGCGGAGATACGTGTACAGTCGTTCCCAGTCTCCGGGCTAAGATATGCTCATCTGAGCTCACGGCCCCAGCCTAGCATTCCGCTCAGGCACGCTCAACACCTATCCTTCGCCGGCACGCATGAACCAGGGTCATTCGTTGTCCGAACTCTCATGATCTTGAACACTGAACACTTCCCCTCTCACTTCCCCTCCTCGATCATCGCCACCAGATTCTCCTCCGGTGTTTCGCGGCCGACCTGGTCGCCGGTGCCGATTATCACGCGCGGATTGCCGCGAAATGCCTCCCGGATCTCGCGCACCTCGCGGCGCACGTCTTCCGGCTTGCCGCGGATAAGCGTCTCAACCGTATGGACATTGCCGTTCATGGTGGTGCGGCCGGCAAGCAGCCGCTCCACGGCCTTCAGCCCCTCCAGTCCGACGATATCCCCGCCCGGCGGCCGCTCGAACGGGCAGACGCAATCCACGCCGATCTCGGGGAAGTCTTCCACGGTCTCCAGGCACTTGCCATGAAAATGGATGTGCAGCAACTTGCCATGCCGATGAATCTCCTCGGCGATGGCTCGAATGACCGGCTTGTCCCAGCGCC
This sequence comes from uncultured Victivallales bacterium, assembly GCA_964635275.1. Lineage (GTDB taxonomy): Bacteria > Verrucomicrobiota > Kiritimatiellia > UBA8416 > CAZWPN01 > CAZWPN01. Next base: position 4,385 of record CAZWPN010000178.1, read on the forward strand.
GCCAGAGGTCCGGACCGATCAGCGAGTTGCAACTCCAGGAACAGCCGAGGCAAAGGCTTTCCAGAGGTGTTTTCTCGCAAATTGTGCGTGCCAGCCGCACCATGTAGTCTGTGTAGCGCGCCTGCAACTCCAGCAGCTTGGGCTCCATCTCCGGTTCGAGAAACGTGTAGATGCCCTCTTCCAAACCGCCTTGCATCGCGGTGGCCAGATAATCAAAGAACGGCACCCCCATCCAGGCCTCGAGCAGATAGCTCTCGCCCACTTCGTTCCACGCCCGAATCAGACCGCTGACGTCCATGGCCTCGGGTACCCCACCCATGGCCGCTACCTCCCAGGCAGGCAGATCGCGCTTCAGCTCCTTGATGGGACGCTCGACACTCCAGCTCGGTTCCTCGCGGCTGTAGCGCTGTGCGGAGGTCAGGTCTCCGTGCGGCGTATGCGTGATGTGCCGGACTTCCAGCGTATCGGCATCCACCCAGCGCTCGGAGGACTCGCCGCTCACCCGGTCATTGGGCGGGCCGGCAAAGGCCACGCCCCAACCTTCGCAGCCGTAGTGCTCGAAGGTCTTCTTTAGCGCCTGATGAAACGGCACGCGCCGTTCGAATTCGATCATATCCACGCCCAGCAGCTTGGCGGGGTAGTAGTACCAGAGTTCGGGCGCCACCGGCAGCCGGTCGCTGGGAAGTCCACGGTAGGCGTTGAGCATGCGTTGTTTGGGTGTCATAGGGGTGCAGGTGGTAGGTGTTAGGTGTTGGTGTTTTCTGGCTTCCGGCACAATCCGATAGGGCGGGGCCGCCGGACCCGCCGCTTGCTGTAATTTGCACTCGCCGGTGATTCCGTCATCGCAATTCACTTGTCCTTTAGGGCCTTTACAGTCATCTCAACCATCCGCTGCGCGACGGTTTTGAGCCCGGCGTAATTCCAATGGTTCTGGTCCGGCTCCATCCCGGCGCCGGTGGAGTCCACCACAAAGACGCCGGGCTCCGCCGCCGCAATCTCCGCAAGCGCCTGATCCGTGGCGGCATAGCGTTTCATGGACTGGAACCGTGTCATCACGATCGGCGCGCCCGGCAGTTCCTTCTTGATGCGCTTCAGGTGCGAAAGGACATCCGGTTTCCACGAGGCCATTGGTGTGCCGGCAAGGGCGTCGTTGATTCCCAGGCTGAACCACACCACCCACTGCGCATTCGTCGGCACCTGTCGCTTCGCCGCATCGAGGCGCTGCTCGAACTTCCTCCAGTACGAGGACTTGTGTTCCAGCGCCCATTGCTCGATCCTGGAGCCGCCCTGACCGGTCTTGACCAGATACACCAGCTTCTGGCCCGCGAACGCGCCAGCCTCCACGGCATTGGCCAGGCCGAGTTCCAATCCATGGCAACTGGCATAGTAGCTTTCAAGCCCGGCATGATCTCGCAGGTTGTTCTGGCCCAGCAGCAGCGGCTCGAAAGTAAAGAGCCCGTTGGTCAGGTTCATGATCTGGACGCATGGCCGTCCCGCTTGCTCCGCGGGTGTGGCCTCGGCGTTCCGGCCGATCCCACCGGAATTGCTCTCGCCGGTGAAAACAAAGACCAGCGGGCGGTCTGCGGCGGAAGCGGAGAGGGTGAGGACGAGGAGGAGCAGGAGGGAGAGGGTTGCTGTGGTTTTCATAAGGTGTGTCCTTTGCGGTTGACAAGTACCGACGATTGGGGAGGCTGACTTCTCAATCATTGTCCCGATCGTTGTCTTGATCGTTGTCGATCCCCATCATCGTCCCTATCGTTGTCCCGATCGTCGTCGACAACGATCGCGACGACGATAGTATTAGTGCGCATCAAGACCTTTCGAGACAGTTTCATCGAGATAGCCGCGCAAACCAAGCAGGAGAGGGACGATTCGAGCCAGA
>CAZWPN010000179.1:0-6255 GCA_964635275.1 uncultured Victivallales bacterium
CTCGGAGAGCTCGCCCCACCTGTGGAACATATACAGACTTTATGTTTCGCTAGGTGGGGCGACGCCTCCGGCGGAGCCGCTGCCGCAAAGGTGTCCGCAATGGGTCCCGCCTGGAGCACCGCCCTTAGGCGAGGATTTGGGTGGGTGAACAATCGCACGACGATTACGCGCGACGATCGCGAAGGAAGAAACCGGACCCGGCACAGAGTGCCGGGGCTACAGTGGCTTCGCTCCGCTTTTTGACCACAGCAGACAGCGTCCCTGAGCCTGTCGAAGGGTCCACTGCCGTGCTCCGCGCCGGACAGGCAAAAGACGCCGGCCAGACATGGCCGGCCAACAGCCGGAGGAACTCCGTGCCGGCAGCGGCCCTTCTGTTGGCCGGCCATGTCTGGCCGGCGTGTCGGCGGCGTCTTCGGCGACGCGGTGACGCCACGGCCCGCGGCCTGAATCGTCGTCTGACTCCTGGCCCCTGCCGCCCGCTTCCGCCCAACAACCGACAACCGACAACCGCTAACCGATTCTCCCGCCCCCTATCCTCCCCATCGGCGGTCCAATCCCTCCCCATCGGCGTAAACTCTTCTCTTCCGGACCCGGCACAGCCCTTCGGCAAGCTCAGGGCAGGCGTGCCGGGGCTACAGTGGCTCCGCTCCGCTTTCCGCTTTGTAGCCACGGCACTCTGTGCCGTGCTCGACCAACGCCAAATGGCCAAACCCCAGGCCACGGCACTCTGTGCCGTGCTCCGGAAATCGTTGCCTTACCGGAATCACGCTCCTATACTTGGCCACATGCTTCGCAACGTGCTTATGCTCCTGTTGTGTCTGGCAGTGGCCGGCGGAATGGGCGGTACCCTCTGGTGGTTCACCCGCCGGCTGCGGCGGATCCAGCAGGCTAAGTGGGGCGACAAAGCATGACAGCGGCACGCACGCTACGAACCCGCCTGGTTCAGATGGAGGTGGCTCCGGGCTGCCCCGTCGAGAACACCCGCCGGATGGCGCAGCAGATATCCAAGGCCCGCGAAGACTCCATCGAATTGGTCGTCTTCTCCGAGATGGCCATTCCCGGCTACCTGTTGGGCGACGAGTGGGAGCGCGAAGCATTCCTGCGCGAGTGCGAGGCATGCGGCCATGAAATCCGGGAAGCGGCAAAGGGCCTGGTGGTCATCTTCGGAAATGTGGCGATGGACTGGACTCGCCACAACGAGGATGGCCGGGTGCGCAAATTCAACGCACTCTTTGTGGCGGAAAACGGCCGATTTCTGGAACCTGAAGGCAGCCCATATCCCTTTGTCATCAAGGCTCTGCTCCCCAACTACCGTGAGTTCGACGACAGCCGCCACTTCTTCGATCTGCGCAAACTGGCACTGGAGCGGGGAGTCTCCGCGGAGTCTCTCATTCAGCCGGTGAAGACCTCCATCGCGGTCATCGGCGGAGTGCTCTGCGAGGACGCGTGGGATAACGACTATTCCCTGTCTCCGTTGCGCGCACTGGAGCGGTCGGATGCCGACATATTCGTCAACATCAGCGCATCTCCCTTCACCCTGAACAAGAACTTCCGCCGCAACCGGGTGTTCTCTGCGCACGCCCGCCGGCTGAAACGTCCGCTGATCTATGTCAATCACGTCGGAATCCAGAACAACGGGAAGACAGTCTTCACTTTTGACGGTTCATCTTGCGTCTACGACGCGCATGGCAGGCAAGTGCCGTGCGGAGGCAGTTTCTGCGAAGCCGTCCTGACACTCGACCTTCCGCTGGCTCCCGGCGCTGCCTTTGGAACATCCGACGGCGACCGTACCGACGACGTGGGCGACATCGATCAGGCGCTGCTCTACGGAACGCGCAAGTTCATGGAACTGTGCGGGGTGGAGCGGGTGGTGGTAGGAGCCTCCGGCGGAATTGACTCCGCCGTCGCGGCCGCGATTTACAGTCGGATCCTGGAACCCGATCAGCTGCTTCTCGTGAACATGCCCAGCCGGCATAACTCGCCAACCACCATCAATCTGGCCCGCAAACTGGCCGAGGGACTTCGCTGCTACTACTCTGAGATACCCATCACTGAAAGCGTGGAGCTTTCGCAGCGCCAGGTGAACGGACTTGCGGTCGCCTCAGCCGACGGACGCCGTCGGCGCACGCTCGCGTTGACCAGCTTCATGGGCGAGAACGTTCAGGCGAGGGATCGCTCGTCACGCCTCCTGGCGGCCTGCGCTGCAGCGTTCGGCGGCGTCTTCACCTGCAACGCCAACAAGTCGGAGGTCACCGTCGGATACACGACGCTCTACGGCGACCTCGGCGGCTATCTGGCCAACATCGCGGATCTGTGGAAGACAGAGGTCTACGCCCTCGCCCGTCACATGAACGGCGCCGTGTTCGGCCGTGAGATCATTCCGCAGGGGTCTTTGGACGTCACACCGAGCGCGGAACTAAGTCCGGATCAGAATGTGGATGAGGGCAAGGGCGACCCGATCATCTACACTTACCACGACGCCCTGTTCCGGAGCTGGGTGGAGTGGTGGAATCGCGCGACGCCGGAGGATGTCCTGGGATGGTATGCGTCAGGCGCCCTGGAAGAAAAACTGGGCTACGATGGCCGGGTCGCCGACCTCTTCCCCTCGCCGGCGGCCTTCGTAGCCGACCTGGAGCGCTGGTGGGACCTCTACCAGGGGATGGGCGTGGCGAAACGCATCCAGGCTCCGCCCGTGCTGGCCGTCAAGCGCCGGGCATTCGGCTTCGATCATCGCGAAGCCCAGATGGGACCGCGCTACACACGCGCCTACACGGAAATGAAGAAACGCCTGCTAGGAGCCTGTCGGACTTGCGGCTCGGTTGGCCTCGACCACGCGGCGACAGGCTCCTAGATTGACAGCCATCCATCCGACTTCTGAATACTCCCAATCGTCATCCGTTCTCGTCGCCCGCTATCGTCCACCGGCCGACATGAAACCAACTGTTGCCATCGAACATAACCCTCACTCCCGCAGGCGGGGCCGCGACGTTCCCGGCGGAATGAGTTGACGTCCATCCTGTCGCCGCCGCCGGCTCTGCGGCGCTGACCGCAGATGCCAGTGTTCCAATCAACAGAATCGAGTCACATCTTCCTGTTGCGAGAGATATTGTAGCCACCGGAGCCGGCGAGGTTCTGCCACTGCAGCGTGATCCGCGCCGGCGATTCCCGCACCGTGACCGTCTGGGCAAGTACCGCCGGCCTATTCTGCGGTTTGGCCAGCGCCGTGTCCGGCAGCCACGCCGTGACCGCCGCGAACACCGCCGTCATTGCCAACCATGGTCGAGTCAGTGACCCGTGCTTCATCGTGTAACTCCATCCTTCATGCAGGTAAGACCGTGAATATTGATTCCGCTCACCCGAATCGACAGAAGCGGTTCGCATGAGGCTGTCGAATGAGGTGCCGAATGAGGCTTGACCATGCGTACTGCATTGATTACATTGCACTACATGCGCATCGTAATGGACTCGGACTGCCTGATCAAACTCGTCAAAGCGCAACTGAAGGAGTTGGTCTGCCGCACGCATGCCGTTGTGATTCCCATGGAGGTCAGACGGGAAGTTGTCGACCACGCCGCCGCTCATCCTGAAAGCCAGATCGTTCAACGGAATCTGGCGAGCGGGTCGCTCACGGAATCCGCTGGCCACCCACGGACGGCCAAGGGCGAAGACGCTGCGCTGAAGGTCTTCCAGAAAGGCGGGTTCGACGCGATCGCCAGCGATGATCGGCGCTTCATCCGAAGACTGCGAATATTGGACGTCCCGTACCTGACCCCCGGGGCGATTCTGTTCCTTTTGGCGAAAGACAACCAGATTACCGTCGGCGAGGCACGGGACCGGCTCAGCGGACTCTCGCCCATGATTAGCGACGACGAGCGAACCGTAGTCCGGATCAAGCTCGACGCGCTCGCAGAAAAGAGGTGACGGATGCACGCAAAATCCATACGGCTGACCGATGACATGCTGCGGGGCATTTCTCTGGTGGAAGCCCGCGAACACATTGATGGCTCCGCCGCGATCCGGAAACTCATTCGGACCGGCCTGGAGACCTATGTCTCCAACCTCTATCGCGAGGGCGCACTGACCCTGCGGGAAGCTGCGGCCCGTCTCGACGTGGACATGGTCGAGGCCCTCGACCGACTGGCAGACCATGGTGTCAAGGGCAACTTGGAAGCGGCCGACGTCCTGGCTTCGATCGAGCGGTTCGACTAGCAGCCTGTCGCACCGAGCAACTCGCGCATGAGAATGGGGACAGGTTCCTCGTTCGTATCCCGCGACCGGAGCGAACTCGCAACGTGCGCCCGCGGGCGGGCGGACAATCGGTTGGCGTCAGAGGGTGCCGTGTAGGGCGCCGTGTCGTTCTCCCGCTGTGGGATTCGCGATCGAGTTGCCTCTCGTGGTCTGGTGGGTACCATCCTTTATCCTTTCCGGACGTTGCTTGTCATCACCGACCAAAATCATCCGTATCAACGCGACTGATCGTCAACCGCTCCCCTCTCCCCGGCGCGGAATTCGTCATAATTCCGGCAATGGGTCCAAGGAATCGGATTCACCACCCGCTTCGCTGAAGACACAGAGGCGCGGAGAATCGACCACGTAGCAGGGCTGGGCTCCTGTTTGTAGCCACGGCAGTCTCTGCCGTGCTCCGGCGTCTTCCCCCACCCGGTGACGGGCATCCCGGATCGTACTCGTCCTCGATGCTCCTCACCCTATAACGAGGACCGCTCAGCTGAGGACGAGGACGACGACAACCGGCGAGGCTCTGCCCCCCGACTCACGGCGCAGTGGATACCGCGCCGCAGCGCGAAGGCGGGCCTCTGCCCTCTATCCTCACCATCGGCGTAAGAGGCTTCTCTCCCCTGTAGTAGCCGACGTGTCGCCGGCTTCTCATCCGACCCCGGTGACCCGGCGACGCCCAGGCCAACGACACCGGAACTGTCACCAGTTCCGCTCCGTCTCCTTGGAGGGCGAGACTCCTGGCGAGCCGATGATCGAAGAAAGAGCTTAAGTCAGCGCCATTCAGGTCCGCCTATGCACCTGCGGTCCTCGTGGGGCGGCGCTGGCGTGCCGGGCCATAGCGTTCCGGCGAAGGCCGGTCGCCGCGGCTCTAGAAGAGAGCACGGAATCTTCTCCGGTGGGAACATCGCCACGGGAGCAGAGGAGCTTCGCGCTTGTTTGCCGTACGTCGCTTGTTTGCCGTATTGAGTTGCGCGGAAGGATATGGTAAACACTCGTCAGTGAAAGAGGTGGCCATACTCCTGACCGACATGGTCCAGACCGGCGTCATTTCCAACTATGCCGTGTTCGGCGCCGTGGCTCAAATGCGCTATACCGAGGCTGTAGCAACGCTGGACGCCGCCATCCTGGTGGCTGTGCCGCAGCCGGAATCTCTGGACGTGCTCTCCCCGATCTACACCTTCTGCCGAAAGCGCGGGTACCTGCCCGAGGGCGAGGCCATTCGAGTTGGAGACTGGCCGGTGCAGTTCATTCCCGCGTTCAGCCCGCTCACCGAAGCGGCGATGCGCGATGCCGAGACGGGCGATATTGACGGGGTCCCGCTGCGTGTCGTGCGCGCGGATTACCTCGCCGTCATCGCCCTGAGCGTAGGACGATCCAAGGACATGGCGCGCATTGTTGCCCTCCGCGAAGCAGGCGCCGCGACCGACACCGCGATTGAAGAACTGGCCGCACGCCATGGCCTTTCTCCCGCCTGGAAGACATTTCAGGAGCGATTCCGTGAACGTTGACATCGCATCTCGCTTCGAAAAACAAGCCGCCTGGCAACGCTCGCGCGCGGCGGGGCCGTGGGCCGACAAACTGCGGACTTCTGTTGCCATGCGGTCTTCCTTGAAGTTCTTGAAGAATAGGAAAGCCTCTATCGCTCCAACAACGCGGGATGTTCGGCGCTAAGGTTCGGCACTGACACTCAGGAACTCACCACGAATTGCGCCGGCGGTGGGGTCGCTGAGCAGTCACCTTGATGAAGGTTTTTCTCCAATAGTGGAGCCGTCCTGTTTTGTAGAAGGCCGGCCAGACGGTGCCGGCAGCGGCTCATCTATTGGCCGGCCATTTACTCTGAGCTTGTCGAAGGGTGTCTGGCCGGCGTCCGCTCCCCTTCGCTGCCTTCGCTTCCTTCGTGTTCAACCCTCTCATCCTATCCAGAGGTTCTGAACACCAAGGCCGCGAAGATCGCCAAGGAAGATCACAACCACGAAGAGATTTGCGTGTACGAGTGCGGCGGAAACCGGTGGACGACTA
>CAZWPN010000180.1:0-6218 GCA_964635275.1 uncultured Victivallales bacterium
CCGGAATGGGGACATTTCTATCGAGTCTTGACAGACCGCCTGGGATGACTTGCAGAGATAGCCCTGCGGCAGTACCCTTGGGTGCTCAGGTGGACGGCCCGGTGCCATCCATGCCAGCACTGTCGGGCGGCAGCTTCCGTTGGCCTTTGTGCCGGTGGAGCGTCTCCCTGCTCCTCGCCCTGTTGCTTCTCAGGCATGCATCCGCCCAGGAAATCCTGCTGCACGAAGGCCAGACGGAACCGTCCGAGGGCACATTCACGGTGCCGTTCGCCTTCTACAGCGACTCGCTGGGGCCCGCCGCTGGCGCGAGCATTGGCAATCGTGGCTTCTTTCAGCCGCAAGCCTCCGCCTTCGCGACGGTGGTCGGCTCGGCCAGCGGATCCGCCTATGGCTTTCTCGCCATACGGGATCTGGAAGTGCCGTACGCCGAGCGGCTGTTTATCAACGGCCAGCTCAACGTCGGCCGCTTCAGCGAGATCGACATGTACATCGACGGGAATCCGGTTTTCCTGGGCGAACGCGCAGGTGGAAACGATTCTGACCCGGAGAATTTCCTAACCGGCAACGGAACCGACGTCAAGCTGTGGACGATGTTCGGCTATGTGATGCCGCTCGGCACAGGCGCGGCGGATCCCAAGTCTCGATTGGTCCTGCGTGACGGGTTGGCGATCGAGGGCGCCCGGGACACGAGCGTATGGAATCCGCTGCGCAACGGGTACACCATGGCCGGGGTCAAGCCCTTCTACCGGCGGCAAGACGTGGACACCGACGAGGCTGGCAACCGCGAGAGCATCACCGCGGGGGCCGAGTTCCTTCTGCACTATGAGAACACGGATTTCCATGAGAACCCCAGTCGCGGCAGCTTCCAGCAGCTTCGCTACAGCCAGGACTGGGGCGGCTTGGACAGCTCCGCTCCTTGGGTGACGGTTGATTTCACGGCGAGCAAGTACGTGCCGCTCGCGGATGGACCCCCGAGCCGCCAGCGGGTGCTGGCATTGAGCACCTGGTGGATCGACACGCCATCCTGGGAGGATTCCGACTTCGAAGGCGGCGTGGAAGTCTATCATCGCCCGCCCGCGTTCGCCGGCGCGACTCTGGGTGGCCTGGAGCGGATGCGGGGCTATTCGGAAGGCCGGTTCAATGACCGGTCTGCCGTCTATTACGGCGCGGAGTACCGGCATATCCCGCATTGGAACCCGCTGCGGGAAGTCGGCTGGCTGAACCGGCTGAATGCCCACGTGCAGTGGCTTCAGTACGTGACGGGCGTGGAGGTCGGGCGGGTGGCGGATGAGTTCGATGCCGGGGAATTGCATTCGGACATGAAGGTGTCGGGTCTGGTAGGCTTACGGGCCATGGTCAACTCGCTGGTGGTCCGGGCGGATGTCGGGATCGCTGACGAAGGCGCAGTCGTGCAAATGACGATCGATCAACCGTTCTAATGAAGCCATCGCGCCGCAATCATGCCTCGATAGCTGTGTTCCTGTTCTGCCTGGCAGCAGGCAGGGCTCTCGGTGGGGATTCTTCCATTACATCGCCGGTTGCGTCGGTCCGTCCAGCCACGCTGGCATTGACAAACTCGGTCGAACAGGCGGCGACCGCCCCCCGTTCCGGGAGCAATCTGATCTGGGGCTTGCGATGGGACCGCGGCCTGGAATACGAGCTGGGCAGCAGCGCGCGGGTGAGCCGAGTGCGGGCGCGCCACCCTGATTCCGATGTCGAGCCCTATCATGGGAAGATAGGACTCAAACTGCACCTGGATGCCGCGGACTACCAATCGGATCCAGGCTTGGACGAAATCCCGAATGATTCTGGCGTCCGCCGTGCGCGTCTGTATACCACGGGCAGCTTCTTCCTGATGCTTCCGGTCTTTTACAAGGTGGAAGCCGAGTTGGCCAATGGTGATTTCTACGTTCGCGAGACTTTCCTTTCGCTAGCGGACATCCCGCATGTGCAGACGCTGAAGTTTGGCCACTTCAAGGCGCCGATGACGCTGGAAGGATACACCAGTGCAGGCGACACCCTTTTTCTGGAACGAGCCTCCCCGATCGAGGCATTCGGACCTGGTATCATGTACGGCATCCAGCCTGCCGGCGTCAGCGCGGACCGGTGCAAGACTTGGGCCTTCGGCTGGTTCGCCGACGGAGGGCAGAACGACGTCTCGGAGGCGTCGAGAAGTCCAACGCGCGCCATAGGGCGTGTGACGTGGCTGCCGGTTTACGAGGAAGGCACGGAGAACACGAAGCTGGTCCATCTCGGGACCAGCGCCCAGTTCATGTACTCGGCGAACAGCACCGTCCAGTATCGGTCCAGGCCAGAGAACTACTTCGCACCTCGATTGGTCGACACGGGTCCCCTCGACGCCCGTGAGTCGCTTACCGTGGGTCTTGAATTCGCCGCGGAGGACGGCCCTGTGTCGCTACAGTCGGAATTCCTGCAGGCGTCGGTCTACAGACAAGGTGATGCGGATCCCGATTTTCACGGGTTCTACGTGGCGGGGAGTTGGTTGATGACTGGCGAGTCACGCCCCTACAACCGCAGCACGGGGGCGTTTGGCCGCGTCTGCCCCCGCAGGAAGTTCTCGCCGCGGGACCGTACGTTCGGCGCATGGGAACTCGTCTCACGGTTCTCCAGCCTGGACTTGAACGACCAAGACGTGGAAGGGGGGACCATCGATCTCGCAACCGTGGGCGTGAACGGCTATCTGACATCCAAGGTGAAGGTGATGTTGGATTACGCTCTCGGCCGCGTGGATCACGGTGCGAACGATGGGGACTTGCGGATTTTGGAGGGACGCGTCCAGTATGAGTTCTGATGAGACGTGCGGCCGTCAGGTGTCAGGCGTTGGGGAGCCGAAGCGTGCGCTGTGGAAGCGGGTTCTTGCGAGGCTGGTCCTGATTTTGGCGCTGGCGCCCTTTGTTGTATGGGGTGTGCTGGCGTTTGTTCTCGGCAGCTGGCCGCGGGTGGTTGGCCAGCCGCTGGCCGTGCTTTATGCCCTGGGCAGCGCGGCGGCCCTTCTCCTGCTGCCCACCCGTCGCGCGCTGCAGATCTCTGGCGGATTGTTCGCCATCCCGCTCGTCTGCTTCTTCCTCATGCGTCCCTCTCATGACCGGGTGTGGCAGGCGGATGTGGCGCAGATGCCGTACGCCGAACTCACGGGGGACAAGGTGGTTCTGCATAATGTGCGGAACTGTGCATACGTCAGTGAGACCAACTTCACGGTGCACTACGAGACACGCGCATATGATCTGTCCCGGCTGAAGAGCGCCGACATCATCTTCTCCGATTGGGGCCTGAAGTACATAGCGCACACGATGTTGACTTTCGGGTTTGAAGGCGGCGGGTATCTCTGCGTTTCCATCGAGACCCGCAAGGAAGAGGGCGAGTTCTACTCCGCGCTCAAGGGTTTCTTCCGCCAGTATGAATTGATCTACATTGCGGCGGACGAACGCGACGTGCTTCGGCTGCGAACGAATTATCGCGAGGGTGAGGACGTGTACCTGTACCGCGTGCAGGTCGTGTCCCGCGACCAGATTCGCGATGCATTCCTGGACTACCTGAACCGCATGAACGGGCTGCGCGACCATGCGGAATGGTACAACGCGCTGACCGATAACTGCATGACGAGCGGGTATCGCATCCTGAAGAAGCACGCGGCGACCGGCCGGGCGGACCTCCACTGGTCCGTGGTTCTGAACGGATTCGCGGCCAACCACGCATATACGACGGGCGCACTCGACACGTCGCTGCCGTTCGACGAATTGAAACGTCGATGCCGGATCAATGACCGCGCGCGGACGGCTGGCGATGCACCGGATTTCCCGGCCAGAATTCGAGAAGGCATGCCGGGCATGGACTGGCAGCCGAAGGACGAGGGCCGAGGGGCGAGAGTGGATGGAGAACTCAATGACTAAGTCGCGCGAATCCGGCCGGAATACCCGATCGTCCCCCGCCTCTCGCCCCTCGTCCTTCCTGCTGCTGATCATCCTCGCGTGTTCCGGCGGTTGCGCGACGCCCGTGGGCGTGACCTCGGCAGGCCGGAACTACGCGTACGCTCAGATCGATCGGAGCGCTCTCGACTCGCGTAAGGTCAGCAGTTACACCGCCGTGGTTCTGCATCGGTACAATCTGGACCGTATGCACGCCAAGTCGCCCGCGCGATGCCTGACGGAGCTTCATCAACGGTCCTGCACGGACAACCGCCGCGATACGCTCTTTGCCCTGTCTGAGCTCTCGTTCCAGTTGGGCAAGGCGAATCGCACCCTTACGGTGGGCGGGCGCAAGTTGGCTCCGGAAAACTGGTACGCCGCGTCGGCGGTGTACGCGTACCTGTTCCTCCTGGGGCCTGGCGGGGAGGCGCCGCCGGATTCGTTTGACCGTCGGTTTCGCTTCGCGTGCGATCTCTACAACCGCAGTCTCGGCTACGTCCTTGCGCACCGCGAGGGCAGGGGATCGTCCGGAGAGGTGGAATGGCAGCTGCCGGTGGGCAGCATCGTGATGGCGCGCGGAGGCGGTGGGTCCGATTTTGATGTTCCGCTCAAGGAGAACGAAAGCTTTGTCTCAGCCGACCGCTTCCGGATCCACGGCCTTTCAGTTCGAAACCGCATGGCGGGGCTTGGCTCGCCGATCGTGATCGTGCGGCAGAAGACGGTGGGACGCCCGCTGGCGGCAGGCTCATCGGCTACGGTGTTCTTGCGGGTGCAGGGCGGCCTGTCGGATTTCACGGAGGGGACGCTCCGGGGCAAGGTGGAGATCTACTCCGCCTTCGCACGGGATCATGTCGAGGTCGATGGCCGTCAGATTCCCCTCGAAGAGGATTTGACCACGCAGATTGCGTACACGTTGAACAATCCGGCTTACTGGCAGGTGGAGAAGATGCTGTTCCGGTTGGGTCAGGCGCCGTTCGATCCGGGCATCTACCCGTCGCAGCCTTATCAGCCTGGAAAGATCCCTGTGCTGTTTGTTCATGGAACCATGAGCAGCCCGGTCTGGTGGGCCGAAATGTGGAACACTCTGATGGGCGACCCGACGCTGCGGGCGAAATACCAGTTTTGGTTCTATCTTTACGACAGCGCAAAGCCCGTCGGGCAGTCGGCCGCCCACCTCCGGAACTCCATTGACGCCACGGTCAACGAAATGGATCCCGATGGTAAGGACGCGATGCTTAGACAGATGGTCGTCATCGGCCATAGTCAAGGCGGGTTGCTGACGAAACTCACGGTCACGCAAACTGGCGAGGCGTTGATCCGAGCCGCCACCGGCAAGACGCTGGCCGAACTCAAGCTCTCTGCCGACGAGGACAGGCTTGTGCGCCGGCTTGCGATGTTCGAACCGCTGCCGCAGGTGAAGCGGGTCGTGTTCATCTCGACGCCCCACCGCGGAAGCTATCAAGCGGGAGCCTTGGTCAGGAAGCTGGCCCGTCGTTTCCTGTCACTGCCGAAACAGGCGATGCACACGACATCGGAATTGCTGAAGCTAGCGCCCAGAATCGGCCCCGACGTGAAACTTGCCTCCACGAGTCTCGACACCATGTCGACCGACAACAGCGCCATGTTGGCTTTGGCGGAAATCCCGGTGACTCCACCGGTCAAGGCCCACTCGATCATTGCCGTCAAAGGGGGCGCCATTCCGCCAAATGGCAGCGATGGTGTGGTGAAATACAGCAGTGCGCACATCGAGGACGTCGAATCCGAACTGGTCGTGCGCAGCGGCCACAGTTGCCAGGGGAACCCGACGACCATCGAGGAGGTCCGCCGCATTCTGCTGGAGCACCTACGGCAGCTCCGCCTAATGCCGCCGGCCGCTTCTGCGAAGCCTCTGTAGCAAATGCAAGCAAGGGGACATCCTTCCCTGGCTCGTTCGCTGGCATGCCTGCCCTGGTGCGGGGGCGGCAGCGTGTGTGCCGCGTGCAGCGCTTCCTCAGCAACTCGCCGTCTTGCTCTGAAGTCTTGAGTTGGTCGGCCGCATTGGCGACACTTCCGGGGTCCGCGCGTTTGTTCGCGACTGCTTCGGATGCATGTCTCCGCGACTTCGGAGCGATGCCGTCCCAGCGGACGGTGAGTGCGAGGGCGGGGATCGCTCAAGAGGGGAAATGCCTGTGCAATCGACCTTGGCTCGCGCGTCGTTATTCCTCGCGCTGCTGCTTCCGTCCGCGTGGCCTGCGTCGGCCAGGGAACCGCTGGAGGTTGACCTGGCCATCAACCGCGACGGACGGTACGTGA
>CAZWPN010000181.1:0-6210 GCA_964635275.1 uncultured Victivallales bacterium
CCTTGGAAATCGTGGTCACGAGCAACGTCTTCGCCAGGCCGGGCACACCCATCAGAAGGGCGTGATTGTGGCAGAAGATGCACTGCAGCGTCAGGTCCACCAGCCCTTCCTGGCCGACAATGACCTTGTGGATTTCGCGCTTCACATTGGCGATCAGCGCGCCGAATTCCTCCGCTACCTTGGGTCCAATCTTAGGGTTTTCCATCGCTGCTCACCTCTCCTTTGATGCTGTAGTCGCCCAGAACATACAAACCATCGAGTATGGTGCCGGCTATCAGTACGCCATTCGGCAACTCTACAAGGCCATTGACGGCCATGGCACACTCCAGCGACACCTTCCATTCCTTGCCGTCCCAGCACTTCAAGCCGCCGCCGCGCCCCGTGCTGGTCCATACACGTCCGTCCGACGTCACTTTCAGCAGGTTAATCGACCCATCGTCCCTCAAGCTGTTGGCCCACTCTTTTCCGTCGAAGGTCCAGATACCGCTACCGCTGGTCGCGGCCCAAATTGTGCCTTTCTTGTCCTCGGCCAACGAAAGCACGGCCTTATCCTCCTTGTCGAGAACGCGCTTCCATGCGTCCCCCTGTCGCAGCATCAAGCCGCCACTCATCAGACCGCACCAGGTATTTCCTTTCGAGTCGGTCATCACGCTGGTCACATTCATCATGGGCAGATGAGCCCTAGCGGCGGAGATGGGCTTCCCGGGATCGATCTCCACCACGCCATCGCCGTCGAGGACGAGCCAGAACACACCTCTTGCGTCCTTCACCAGATCGAGTACGCGGCGATCCTTGAGCGATGGGACGATTGCCCAATCTTCGCCGCTGGCTTGCATCAGCATGTTCCGAGCCTTGGATCCATCCTGGGCAATGGCCCACAACTGGGTGCCTACCAACTGGATCGAAGGAACGCTAAACCCGCCGAGTGTCTTCACCGTGCGGTCCCCATCCACCAGCAATGCGCCTGTGCTGTGCCCGATCCAGAAGGCACCCCTAGGCAGTGCCGTAACATCCCATACTCTTAGATCTTTTGCCTGTTTCAATGTGCGCAGCACGCCGCCTTCGATCTTGGCGGCTCCGCTGGGGGTTCCGATCCAGACCGAGTCTTTTTCCGCCCCGGGCTTGACCAATTGGATCTCATCGTTGGGCAGCAGTGGCTTGGTGATATGCCGCCAAGGGTCCGCAGCATGTGCCTGCTGCAGGGCAGCGAAGGCTATTATGGATAACACGATCCAGCGGTTGACAGTACTCATTTATTCTCTCCCTTGCGACCGATCTCCACTTGCCGGCCACAGCCGACTGACACACGGAAAGCAGGCCCCCCATGGCCACGCCCGCTGACAATACGAGAAACATCCTTTCTTTGCAAGCAACCCGGCAATCTTGATTGATTCTTTCAGGCTATGGGTCCGGCCATGACGCTAGCACACAACGTGCCAAGGCGCACAGCACATAGATAGCTGGAGCATCTGGCGAGCGGATGCAGGAGGATAGATTGCCGCTCGGCAGTCAGGATAGGCTATTGCAGACACCTGCCACAAACAACGGCCTGCGGCGAGGCCGCACATCATCCCAATTCAGTGGCAAACGGCTATCCCCACGTCGCGTGGGAATGGCGGCCTCGCCTGAGGGGTGGGGAGTAGCCCGGTCAACTTAAATCCACCGATGCCAATCTTGGATGACTGCACACAACAGTATGCGGCATCCGACTAGCGCACTTCGCCTAGTGCACACTCCAGAGTCCGTGGCATAGGATCGGCCGAGGTTCTACGGCGTCGTGGGCGCGTCCGCCTCGATGAGAACGTCCACCCACTTGCCGGCCGAATCGGCATTCGGATTGGGCCAATGTTGATAGACGCTGATGGTAGGCCAGGAACCACCTTCCACTCCGCCTGCATCCGGCGCATCATAGCTGCCCTCGACAACCCCATCGTTGCGGATTCGCACCTGCGGCCGGGGCGGGAGCAGCTTTCCGTTCACCTCGGCAAAGATCATGCCCCTTGCAAAGCCCTGATAGCGGAAGTATCCGTCCTTGTCAGACTGCACCGTAGCGATCTGGTTCTTCCCGCTCTTCATGGACTCAACCGTATCCGATGGCTTAACCTCCCCGCGGAGAACAATATGGACGGGAACGGAGAGCGGTTTCCCGGTCTTCTTATCCACCACCCGCCCGGCAACGCCATGCGGCAATTCTACAAGCCCCTCGCCCAGAAGCAGGCGCATGCCGCGCGGCGGGATGTATACCGGGCCGTACAACTGGAAGCCATTCTTCACAAAATTGTCGCCGTAGAACTTCTTCGCGAACTGAATCTCTCTTTCCGCCATGCGCACGATACCGCCGGATTCGATATCCATGAGCTCGCTCATGTGGTTCCGGGAGATGGCGCCGTTCGACTTGGTCAGACCGCTGCCGCGCCCCGCCCGGCTCTTGATGAGTTCCGGCAGGGTTCGTTCCACGCGGTTGCGCTGCCAATCGCCGTCCGGCGCGATCCCGGAGAAGTCGAGCTGCGAATAGATCTGTTCCGCCTGCAGGCGATTGAACCCGCCGAAGAGATAGTTGGGGTTCCAGATGTAGAGGTATTCCCGCACGGCGTTGGTCCCTTCGTTGACCAGCACAAAGAGTGTCTTGCGGCGGATAACCGGCCGGTTTTTCACCAACTCGGCTGCGGTCGGACGGATGAAGGCCGACACCTTCGTCCGCGCGGTCGGATTCTCCTTCGTGACGGCAAATCCGGCATCGCCCTCGAACGTCTCGCCGAGCTGGAAGATGCCGTCCGTGCGCCAGTAGGGCAGGAACTCGGTCTGGCCGTCGCCTTCGAAATACCCGAACCTATCCAGGGCGCACAGCACATTGGCTGCCTCCATGCGGCGGGCGAGTCCGCTGACATCCACGCCGATGTCATGTAGCAAGGCACGGCCCAGGGCGACGCGATCCAGCCCCGGCGACGCCCCGGAGGAGGTCAGCATCGCGGCGTTGGGGCGCAACTGCGCCGACAGCGCCGTATGCGGAGCCGCCAGATACCGGAACAACCCCAGCGGAAAGCGATCGGCCAGCGTGGCGCTGGGGTCCAGCGCCACGCCTCCGGCGAGCCCTTCCAGCAGCGCACGCGAGGCGACCGTCTCGCACACGGACCCGGCATCGGCCCGGACCATGACGTTGCTGCCAGCCGCCGCGCTTCGCGCCGCGACCGTAAGCTCGGGGGTGGCTGCGTTCCCGCCCCACGGCTGCCATTGTTCCAGCCGCCGAGTCCCCGCCTTAACACCGGCGGGATGCGTCAACAGCGTGAAGGACGCCTTGTTCGCGCCTCCGCCGGGCGATCGATTGACCAGCGCAATCTTCCAGACAACGGTTCCTTCACGTTTGCGCTCAACGGTCATCGAAGGCTCATTCCCGCCGATCGAGAATCCGTCCTGCCCGTGTGCCAGCCAGGTAAAGCCCCGGTCGCCGTTCCCCAGGAAGAAATGGCCTATCTGTCCTTTCTGCCGGCCGCCGTCGCCGGCCGGGTTCGCGCCGTCGCTCCAGACGATGCCTGCCGTCGATCCGAGAGTTCCGAAACTGACCGGCAAAAGCGCTTTGTCGGCGACGGCAGCAACCGGATTGCCCGCGATCGCCGTATCCACCAGTCCGCCGAGTTCCAAGACCAAGTCCAGCCGTTCGAGATCGACACCCTTCGCCTCGTAGGTCACCTCGCCCGTCATCGACCCGTCCACGGCGTATACGAGGCGCAGGCTCCCCTTCAGTTTGTCGGCCTGCCAGGCCCCCTCGGCTTCCACCCCTTTGTCCGTCTGCTTCAGTTCGACAGGCGCATCCGCTTTGGCGACAACCGTCAACTTGTCCACCACAGCCTCGATCCGCATGGGCGCGGCAAACTGCGGACCGCGGCCTATTCGCCTGAGCAAATCATCGGGTTTTTGCTTTTCTGCACGCCAAACCAGCGGAATATCGTTGGTCGCAGGCTGGATCACCAGTTGAGCGGGCAAACCGGTGTCGTCTGCGGTGAAGATATGCCGGGGCGTTGTGATCACCCGGTTAGACACCGAGAGGTCAGCACGCGCGGCGGCCGTAAAGAGCAACAGCGTTACGGCGGCTTGAATGTTGATCAGGTTCTTTCTCATTTGCCTTCCCCTTTCTGCTCACACTCCCCGTAAAGAACCCGGTAGTCATGATATGGCACGAGCACCGGTCCATACCGCTCGCCTTTTTCCCCGATCCGCCCGACAGGCTCACCCGTCTCCAAATCGGTCAGCACCCGCGTATCATCCGCTTTCGCGGTAACGGCTGCCCAAGCTGCCTGCAGCTTGGCGGGAACCGCCGCGCGATTGAGCGCCGCGCTGCGCTTCTGCGTATTCGGTCCGCCGAGAATACGTTTCGGGTCGCGGACATCCAACGGCAGTTCGACATCCTTGTCGGATTCGTTGAGGATCACGAAGATAGCCTTGTAGCCCTTGCCGTTGTCCAGCGGCCGGCGATAGACCGTGACGCGCACCTTGCTCTCGTCGCCAGGCTGGTCGCCCATGCGCACCTGCGCGTCGTTGCGCCAGAACGGCAGCTTCTCGATGCCGGCATCCTCGAAGAACCCGAAGCGCGCCAGCCGGTTGAGCAGCCGCACAGCCAGTTCCTCGTGTTCCATGTGCGCCAGGCCGAGTGAGGCGTCGGCGAGAATCTCGCCGCCGCGCGTGACGCCGAAATCGTGCAGAAGCCCCAGCCCGAGCATCTGCCGGTCGAACCGCGGGTTGTCGCCCGATCCCACCGGGGTCTCGGCCGGAACCATCGTGGCGATCAGGCCAGAGTAGTTCAGCCCCATGGCGCGATAGAGCGAGTTGGGATAGGTCGTGATCAGGTCAATATCGTAGGATCGGAACGCAGCCCCGCAATCCTGCAGAATGAGGGCGTCCCACAGGAACGGTTCGAGCATGCGCGCCGAGTTGTTCGCCCGCACATGCTGCCGCTGCGGCACGTTGTTCTCGGCGTGCACGCGGGCCAGGCGCTTGTACACGTCGCGCATGAACGGCATCGTGAAGCCCGCCTGCCACGGCAATTCGTTCGTCCCCACGGCGGCCAACGGACGGTACCAGGCATCGCCCATGGCCACGTTCTGCGACGTCTGCGCCGGCTGGTACGGATCCATGAACCAGCCGACCCACCGGCCGATGCGCACCAGGCGCTCGAGGTAGAAGATGGCCTTGTCCTCGTACAGCCGGTTCATTTCGTTCAGATTCATGAAGGTGGACTCGCCGATGAAAAGGTAGCGCCAGTACGGCGGCTTGTCTTTGCGCCATTCGCCGCAACTCTCGTAGGAAATGTTCGTCGGCGCGCCCGATGCCGTCCACCATGCCTTTTTCAGTTCCTCGTCGCCGCACAGGTACACGGGATCCTTGAGATCGCCGCGGAACACGTATTTCGAGCCCTCGCCGTTGAAGGCCGGCACAGGCCTCTGCCATATCTTCGGGCTCGCGCACATCCACTCCTCGCCGGCGTTGTACTGCCAGGCATAGAGCCGGGCATTCTCCGGCTTGGGCTTGGCCGGATGCGTCAGGAACGAGAACTCGATCGTGTGCTTGCCCTTGACCTCGGCGGGATGGTTCACAAAGATCACCCGCCACGTCACGTCGCCGGCCTTGTCGCGCTCCAACTGCATGGCCGAGCCTTCGCGGTCCAGGATCCAGCCCTCGTCGTTCTTGCTGAAGTACGACCAGCCGCGATCGGCGCTGCCGAACCAGATCCAGGGGATAAACTTGCTGTAGAAAAGTTCCAGCCTCGTCATCGTGCTGTCCCACACCACGCCCGGCTTGTTAGGCAGGCTGCATTCCCACCGGTCGGCCGCCACCTGGTCGCCGCCGCCGGATATCGTCTGGGAGATCGCCAGATCCACCGTACCGGCGATATCCGCCACCAGTTCCAGCCGGTCTACCTTCACTGGCGCGTCGCTGCCCCAGTTCAGCGTGGCGTGCAGCGATCCGTCGCAGTCATACTGCGTCCGCAACTCGGCCCGGATCAAGCCGATCTGCAGCGTGGAGGCATATTCAATCTCGCTCTTCCAGGTCCGGATGGCCTTGGCCGGTGTTACCACTTTCGCGGAAACGCGCTTGCCGCCGATCACCGCCTCCAGGCGCATCGGCGCGCGCAACTGCGGGCCGCGCCCGATGCCTAGCAGCGTCTCGGCCGGCACTTTCCCGTTGGCCCCGCGCAGTTCGAGCGGCAGTTCGCGC
>CAZWPN010000182.1:0-2534 GCA_964635275.1 uncultured Victivallales bacterium
TGCAGCATGCCGGTGCTTTGCAGGAAGACCCACGACACGACCCCCATGATCGGCGCCACCAGCATCCATGCCAATCCGACAAACGACTTCTTGTAGCCGGCAGTGAAGTCGCGCTTGAAGAGCTGCCAGATCAGTTCCCGCGACGCGACAATATTGCCGACCATGACCCGCCAGGTCTGGAACCAACCCAACTCCGTACGCTGGTTAGGGCGGTAGAAGGAAACCGGCGGCAATCTCGCCGCTCCATCCTCACGATTCGCTGGACCACTCATTGTCATTCCTCCCACTGGATAGCCGAATCCACCATGCTCCACGGACCGGGACGCCCCACAACGATCCCGAGAGAAGTCTTCGCGCTTCTCACTTCGTCCCTTTGCACCAGTCCCTCACGCCCAGAATCCCGCGTGTGAGGGGGCGGTGCCGCTTGAGCGCGAGCAATACCTGGTGCTCCCAACGGGGAGACAAATGCGCCCGGCAGATGTCGCCGCCGCACACATCGCCACCCGCCTGTTAAATCCACCGCGGGGTGACCGCCGCTTCGACTGTGGCGCGCAATTGGCCGGGCGTGTATTCGCGCACATGATAAGGCCAGGCCTGATCGGGATGATGAGCCAGGTTGGGCGTGGTCAGATAAATGCCCTTTCGCGCCACCCGCCAAAGTTGCCGCACAAACGCGGCATCTTCCTGGACATGCTCAACCACATCCACCGCCACCACCCAATCAAAGCCGGAGGTCGGTTCAGCTTCGATCCGGCCCGGATCAACCCCGAACTGTGTCAGACGCGCATCAGCATCAATCGAACGCACCCGCCGACTGCGAGCCATCAAGACTCGTCGACCGACGCCCAGTCCGCCGCCAACATCCAAGCAGGATTCCCAAGGAAACAGGACGTAGCGGGCGAAGAACGCATAGGCGCCCGGCAAGGCCGTGCGCCCGTCCGCAATCAGGCCATCTCCGCATAATCGCGGCGTATCCGGAAACTCGCTTGGTGGATTGGGACTGTTCATTGTTCTACCCACGCCCCGCGTCCCGCTCTTCTGGAGCCGGGGCGACCCCGCCCCGTTCCGTCAGCAGCCGGTGGTACAGCTCCAGGTGCCGATCAATCATCGTCTGGCGCGAGAAGTGAGTGCGCGCGCGTTCGCGAGCATCACGGGCCATATGCGCCAGACGATCTGGCTGTGACATCAGCTCACGAATCGCCCCCGCTAAAGCCCCAGCGTCGCCCGCCGGAACAACCAGCCCCGTTTCCCCCGCGACATTCATCTCGGGCAATGGGCCGAAATCGCTGGTCACGCAAGGCAAACCGGCCATCATGGCCTCAGCCAGGGATGCGGGCCCGGATTCGAGTGCGACCGAGGGCATGACATAGAAATCGCTCTGGCCCAGCAGAGCCGGGACATCGGCAACTCGCCTGAGCCATGCAATGCGATCCCCCAGATGCAGACGCCCGGCTTGAGCCCGCAGTGCCTCCTCCTCTTCGCCATCACCGGCGATGCTCAGGCGGATATCGATGTCCGGCAGCAAGGCCATGGCGTCGAGCAGCACATTGAGGCCCTTCATCGGGTGCAGGCGACCGATGAACACCAGACGCAAAGGATGGCCGGGGCGCCAGGCTTGACGAGAGATGGCGAGAAGCGCCTCGTCGGCGCTGTTCCAGATGAAAGACGTGCGCGCGTAAGGCAGGCACGCCACGCGAGACCACGCGCGCGTGCAGGCGGCCGACTGGCTCATGACATGATCGCAGGATCGCAACAGAACCCGGCGTAGAATCCGCCGTGAGACATCCCACCGCGGCAACGGATAGTTGAGACACATGGCTACCGAGGGAATGTCGGCCATGCGACAGGCCAGGCAAGCGGCTTCGTAACCGTGCACATTGACTTGAATCAGGTCCGGTTTGTGCGTCGCGAAGATGGCGGTCAACCGGCGCGCGTCGCGCCAGGCCCCGGCCATCAAGCCCACCGGCGCGGGCAACCGAAGCCGCCAACCCGATCCGGGCGAAGTTCCCGACGCGGCAGGCTGCGCGCCGGGGAAGTGCCGGGCATGCACGGTCTGGCCCTGTTGGCGACAGATTACGCACGACACCCCGGCCGATCGCATATCGGCGGTCAGTCCGGCAGATCCGACGCCAAACAACGTGACCTGATGCCCGGCATCCCGGGCACCAAGAATGAGCGCCCGGAGATACATCTCGGATCCACCGTAATCTTCAATGGATGTGAAAAAGCCCAAACGCATTTTCTTCAGATCCTATTCAGCATAGAGACTGCGGTGGCGGCCATCGGCGAACCAGAACCCCATAAGCTGTGAACTGAGACGCGGCCACACCAACCCCAGCGATGCCAGACAGACGCTTAACGACCAGGGCCGCAGATGCAACCGGCCCAGACCGATGACCTGTGTGAACCCCAGTGCGCGAAACTCGGCAAGCGTGTAACTGCTGAGGTGATCCTCATAGCAGTCGTACCCTTTGCGCAATCCAGCGTTGTGCGGGGTCGAAACCACGACACAGTCACGCGCACAGCGCTGTGCT
>CAZWPN010000182.1:2544-6202 GCA_964635275.1 uncultured Victivallales bacterium
ACCAGCGTGACGCTCATCAACGCCGCGCCGTCTGCCTTCGGAAGGTGCTCAATGACCTCGCAGGCGATAACACTGTCAAAAGACTTATCCGGAAACGGCAGCCGTCGCGCGTCGGCAACCTGCACCTCGTCGTAGAACCCTGCTGCCCGCGTACTCTCCACACTGGACCGGCGCAGATCCACGCCTGCTACGTACACCGACTGCGCCGGGACACGGTGGGTTTTCAGGAGGAAACCCCACTTACCACACCCGCACCCCACATCGAGGAACCGCGACCCAATGACCTGTCCTACAACAAAAGGATCGTACATCAATGCACTGGTGCTCATGCGGGCCTTTCGCTGGCGTCACTGCTTGCGTTTATACTGGCACGGCCGGCCGCTGCAGCACATCTCCGCTGGCAGGCGGTCGGCCGCCTGAAGATGCCGCCGGCCATGCGCGCGGCCTCAACCAGATGATCTGCTGCGCCGCCAGCATCCCCGCAACAACCATCGCCCAGGGCACCGATCAGTCGGCGAAACAGCAACCGCAACCGGAACGGTTCGAACCACGTGCGACGTTCCTCGGCAAATATCAGAGGCTGTCTCCACCCATCGCAGTAGGCCCGCCAGAGGTGCAGGCACAGACTGGCGCGGTCGGCATTGACCGGATGCACAACCAGCGCTTCGCGGCAGTAGCCGATCGGCTCGTTTCGCAGTTTCAGGCGGTGTCCGAATTCGCTGTCCTCGCAGCCAAGCGGCCACATGCGTTCGCATGCCGCCCAGAGAGCTTCGTCATAACCACCATGTTCGCGGAATACGTCGCGATGAACAAACAGGTTGGCGCCAAAGGGCGCCGTACCATTGACAGGCACCAACCCAGTGGCCGGAAGCGGCTCGTAACCGACGAAGACTCCTATTCCGGGAATCCGGCCCGATCTGCCCGGCCTCAGCCAGCGCGGCAGACCTGCAGGCGCCGGTCCGGGCACGATGTGGCCGCCAAACACACGCCAACCGGTTCGTGCGGCACATGCCAGCCCTTCGCGCAACCATCCCGCATCCGGCAAGGTGTCGTCGTCCGTGAATGCCAACCATTCGCCCTGCGCCGCCGCAATGCCGACGTTCAGCGCCTTGGCCTTGTTGAATGGCGTGGAGCGGATGTGGCGGGTGCGAGGACAGACTACAGACGACAGACGACAGACAACAGACTGCGGAGAATCGCCACTGGCCCGTAGACTGCAATCCGTCGCCACCTCCTCCGCCCGCCCCTCTCCGTCTTCCGTCCTCTGCCCTCCGTCCTCTGCCCTCTGTCGTCCGTCGTCTGTCGTCCGTCGTCTCTCCAGAAGCGCCTCCGCCCCATACTCCGGATGATTGTCCACGACAATGACCTCGCCATCGCCTCCCCAAGTGCGCAGGGCAAGGTCCACGGCGTCCAGACAACGCGCCAGACGCTCAGGCCGGCCACAGGTGGCGATGATGACGGAGATCATAGGGACCAGAGAGAAGGGACACCAGACTACTGACAACAGACACTGGATCCAACAGCCTCGACAAACCCATCCGGGCGCGAAAACTCCTATCTCAGCTTTCCCATCGGCGGTCTTATCCTCTCCATCGGCGTAAACTCTTCTCTTTCCCCCAGACTCTTACGCCGATGCTCGCCGATCAGAACGCCGATCCGGAGGATGGATGGTCACAAAACGGATTTTGAACAGAAGGCCGCAAAGAAAACGAAGGAAAGACCGGAGGAGATCGTGATCCGTGGTCGTCCACCGGGAGAGGAAAGAGATCGGTTGACGACGACGGCGACGATTACGGTGGACGATGGAACAGGCGCGAGCCAATTGTAGCCACGGCAGTCTCTGCCGTGCTCTGTGCACTCTGTGACTCTGTGAGAACTGCGGGAAACAGTGACCTCAACCTATGGGAAGACGCCTCATCCGAATGGCTTCGTCCGAAACCGACACGACACATCCCTTCGCCAACGATTTCTCGCACAGCGGCAGGACGTGAATGAGACGGTCGGCTACACTCTCGAGGGATTTCGGGGACGTTCTAGGCAACTCTTTGTCCATAACTATGTTCTGTCGTAATTCCCGCACGTTCTGCCGGTTGTCGCACCTCACGCAATGGCGCCCCTAATTGTTCGCCTTCGCTACCGTCGTGTTCAAAACCTCTCATCTTCCCCATCGGCGGTCTTATCCTTTATATAACCTCCCCTTGCCATAGCTGCGTCAGGAATTCCCGCCAGGGAAGGATGGTAATACCGTCATGCTGTCTTGATCGCGCTTCATTGCATACCACAATGCACTTGCCGGGTGACCGTTCAGCGGCAAACGCTCGAATGGCCTTCAATTCGCTCGAATCAACCCGGGAGGAACCCTTTATTTCCAGTGCCACTTCACCGTCACCCAGAATGAAATCGACCTCATAGCCCGTCTTGGTTCGCCAAAATCGTACGGCGTAGTCTTTCTCCGTGTAGGCACGATGTGCCCAAAGCTCCATGAGAATGAAGTGTTCGAACGCCTTGCCAAACTGGTCCCCTTTACACTCCTGAATCGACCGGTGCGACAAAGTCCCCGCCACGCCAACATCGCAAAGATAGAATTTCTCCGCACTGGTGATCGACTGACGACCTGCCTTGCCGACATAGGGAGGAATGAACCGCCCTAAAAGCGTGTCTTCGAGTATTTCGTAGTAACTCCGGACCGTCTTCGCGTCCACCCCGCATTCTCTGGCAATGTTCGTGAAGTTGGTCAACTCGCCCTGGCTGTACCCCATCGCATCAAGGAACCGGGCAAAGGAAGGCAGATTGCGGACCAATCCCTCGGCCATGATTTCCTGGGTCAGATAGTCCTCGACATAGGCCTTCAGGGAACGGTGCGACTGTTGGCCAAAATAGTGTGGCGGCAAGAGCCCGCTGTTCACGACCTTCAAGAGGTCCACCTCGCCGATCTCCTGCGACGTCAAAGGCAACATCTCAAAGCGCCAGGCTCGACCACCCAGCAGATTGGCATGTCCCCGCTTGAGTTTCCGGGCACTGGAACCGCACAGGATGAACCGGATTCCCTTGTTCTCGATAAGCCAATGGACCTCGTCAAGGACGGCGGGCACCTTCTGGACTTCGTCGAGGATGACGGGGTGTTTCAGTGCCTCGCCCGAGACCGCCAGCAATTCCTCCCTCAGCAGGTACGGTTGCTTCGAAAACCGAAGAAACAAATCGGTGTTCAGGAAGTCATATCGGATACTCTCAGGAAAAGTCTGCCGAAGCCAGGTTGACTTACCAGACTTCCTTGGTCCCCATAGAAACGCCGATTGCCTTTCTGGCAGATCGATGGTCAGTCGTCTTTGTATGCTATCCATCACAGACACAACTCCTGATGGGTTGAACTAATCAGGACCATACTCCCTGAACGGGAGAATGGAAAGGACAAATCGCATCCACGGTGCTCCTGCTTAACGAGACATCGATGGAACGTATTGTCCAGCGGCGTCCAGCCCTCGGGAAATTCAAGAATGCGCTCAATGTTTCGGGACGTTCTAGGCAACTCTTTGTCCATGAACATGTTCTGCCGTAATTCTCGCACGCTCTGCCGCTTGCCACACCTAACGCAATGACGCCCCTACACCGCACTCCGCAGGTTCGACACGAATTCCAGGGAAATCACAGAGGCGCAATC
>CAZWPN010000183.1:0-6194 GCA_964635275.1 uncultured Victivallales bacterium
ACGGGATCATCTCGTAGCGCTGGCGCAGCGCGTCGGCCATGATCGGGCCGTACGGCTCCGGATAGGCCCAGACGCGCCGCTCGGCCTTGGCGTTCTTGGTGGTATGGGTGCGGACCACCGGCGAATGGATGCCGAACTGGATCCAGCGCGCATAGAGTTCCGGCTCGATCTCGCCGTTGATGTGCCCGCCGATGTCATGGCTCCAGTAGCCGTACAGCACGTTCGCCGCCGTGGCGGTGAAGTAGGGTTGAAACGCCAGCGAGTCCCAGACAGACCAGGTATCGCCGGAGAACCCGATGCAGTAGCGCCCGGCGCCCACGCCGCCGAAGCGGCTGAAAATGAGCGGCCGCTTGCCCCGGCGCGCCGGATTGGTCTCCATGTCGCGCCAGTGCAGGTGATTGATCCACGGCAGCGGATCGAGCCCGGGCATGGCGGTGGACTCGCCCTGCTGCCAGTCCATCCACCAGAAGTCCACCCCCTGCTTTTCCATGGGATGGTGCAGGCAGCGGAAGTAGGCGTCCATGAACGTGGGATCAATGACGTTCATGGGGACGCGATCGGTCTTGCGCGGGTCGAGCCCCAGTGTCTTAACCATGGCGGGAAAGGCGTCCTCGAACTTCGCCACGCCGTCGGCGGGGTGGAGATTCAGCGAGATCTTCAGGTTGCGCTTTTTCAGCCAGGCCAGGAACTCGTCCGGATCGGGGAAGTAGCGGCGGTCCCAGGAGTAGCCGGTCCACCCCTCCTTGTGCCAGTCCATATCAATGACCATGACATCGAGCGGGATGCCGTGCGTGTCGAACTGCTCGACCATGGCCTCGAGTTCCTTGTCGGAGTAGGCCCAGTAGCGGCTCCACCAGTAACCGAACGCGAAGCGCGGAGGCAGCGGTTGCCGGCCGAACACCTGCGAGGCATCCGCCAGGGCCGCTTTGTAGTCGTGCCCGTGCAGGAACAGATACCAGTCGAGCCGCTTGCCCTCCGGCCGGCGCGTTACCCAGCCTTGCTCGTTGAACAGGATCCGCTTGCTGTCGTCCACGAGCGCCCAGCCGCTGCGGGAGAGAAAGCCGTTCCCCAGATCCAGCGGCAGCTTGCGTCCGGTGGGCTCCCATTTGCCGGGTTCGACTTCCTTGCGTTCATCGTAGGTGCCGCCCCGGACTCCGTCCAGCGTCCGGATGGTGGCGCCGAGGTTCCGCTTGTCCTTCATCCCGGGCGTCCACGTAGCGCGCCGTCCATTGAGAACGAACGACACTTTGAGATTGGCGGCTGAGAACGGCCTGCCGTTGTCGCGGTAGTCGAGCGCAAACCCGTCGGTCGTCAGCCGGAGCGCCTTGCCGGACTCCTTCCGAGTATGCCGGACGGGCGGCAGGGCACGGTTCACAACCGCCAGCGAAGCGCGGTCCTCGAAGCGGCCGTCTTCGGCCCATTCCAGGCGCACGAGGCGGTCCGTCAGCAGGACGAAACGCGCGCGGCCGCAGACCACGGTGTTTGCGGGTGTCGGGATACTGGAAAGGTCATTAGTTGTTCGGGTCATGTTTCTTGATTCCTTGTTGCTAAACCAGCCATTCGCATTTTGACCGCAGCCCGCGACACGCGGGCCCTCCCACCGCGAAAAACGCCTGCATATTCGCGGGAGGAACGGCGTGTCGCCCTCCGATGTCCTTACGAAACGGTCAGAATGCGAATGGCTGTTGCTAAACGGCGTGTACTGTTTTCGATTTTGTGGCAAATGGCAAGCGGCGAAAGATGGGCAGTGGCACCTTATCCAGACTACCGCCACCGATCGCCGATGCGGGCGGAGGCTTCGATCTCCTCGATCGTGTTGTTCGACCCGTAGATGTATACACCCTTCGATCCGATCGCCTTTAGGATCGGCTCAATGGTGTCCGTGCTGCCGCCCAGGATCTGCACCGACTTGCCGGCATCCAGGATGCGTTTGTAGATCGGGAACCACCGTTCGTGCGTGCCCGGCTCATCGGTATTCGGCGTCCACTCTACCGCCTTCAACGACTCGATGTCGAGAATGTGGTCGAGGTGGCAGAGGCACTGCGTGCCGTCCAGGTGCAAGATGGGATAGTCCAGCCCGGCGCACTGCTCGATCAGGGCCGGCTTGACGAAATCGCGGAACATTTCCGGCGAGAGCATGGCCGCGACATCGCAGGTCACCAGATCTGTCTTGCCCGGCGCCCATTGCGAGTAGCCCCAGCACCCCACGCCGCCGTCCGGATCCTTGCAGACACTATAGATCCGTTCATACGCCGCAAAATACACCTGGTTGATCTCCTTCAGGGATCGAATCACCCACTCGGGGTTATCGATCATGTCCATCATCAGCATCTGCGGATCGCGAAGCGTTCCCAGGATGTCGCAATTGGAGACCAGTAGCGGCAGGCCTACGAGATATCGGCCGGCGCTCAGTTCCTTATGTCTACGCCCCTGCGCCTCAAGAAGCTGCAGCCAACGGTTGCCCGGATCGAATCGGAAAGGCGGCAACGCATTGACATCCGGCACCGTGTTAAGGGTCGGATCAATCCAGACGGTCTCCGAC
This sequence comes from uncultured Victivallales bacterium, assembly GCA_964635275.1. Taxonomy (GTDB): domain Bacteria; phylum Verrucomicrobiota; class Kiritimatiellia; order UBA8416; family CAZWPN01; genus CAZWPN01. The sequence goes on from CAZWPN010000183.1 coordinate 2,543, forward strand.
GCGAAATGAGGTTCCGCCCCGAGCAGCAACGCGAGGGTGTTCGGCCCAAGCTGAGTTTCAGCCATGGCCAGATGGTCAGCCCCGAAATGGCACTTCCCCAGCCAGGCTAACGCCTGCTGCGCCCGCCATTCCACATCCTCGAAGCGCGCCCGGTCTCCACCCTGCGGCGGTGGGGGGACTGGCGTCGTGTCATTCGGCACCGGCAGCGGCGGTGTGCCCCAGCCGCCGATCACCAGGCCCGTGTGGTTCCACCAGTCCACGTAGTGCTGCCGGCTCTCCGCCCAATTGGGTTTCCAGGTGCAGAAGGGTTCGTCCGTCTTTTCTTTCACAACATTGCTCCTTCCATTCTTCATCAAGCGGGCGTCCGGTCCGCCGCATACATGGCCACGGAATTCTCGCCCCAACCGTTAAACCGCGCCGGGACGCGATCCACTGTGCGCCGCGCAACCGCGGCCATCACGCGCTGTCGTGAATTCATAGCCTACCCTTTCAATACCATCACGCTATAGGGCGCGAGCTCGACGACCCCCTGATGCCGCTTGCCGGTAAGCAGATCGGTCATGGGGCGTGGCAGCGTCACACTACCGGGCTTGCGCTCGTATTCGACCAGGACCATGCCCCGCGCACCCTTGCCGGCGCGGGGAACGACGAGCACGTTCGGCGAAGCCTCGGCCACGGGCTTCACGCCCGCTTCCCCGGCAATCTCCAGCACCAACCGCTGGAGATCTTCCACCGAAGGCATGGTGCCGAGCAGGATGATCTGCCCCTTGCCCAGACGTCGGCAGGTGATCGCCGCCAGCCCGTTGAGCTCGTTGTCCGTGAAGGTGGCCAGCGCCTTCGCGCCGGACAGCTCAAAGCCGCTGTGCCAGATCGAGCCCGTGGCTTCGCGGCCATCCGTCCAGCGGAACTTGAACCCGCGCGGATCACCCGGTATCTCGTACTTGCAGCGCACCCCACCCCACTTCTCGATGCTGCCGAACGGAGCCTGGGTGAACTTGGTCCCGTCGACGGTGCGCACATCGGTGAGCGGCCCGGCGATCCACGTGCCGCCGGCCTTGATCCACGCCAGCAACCGCTTGCGCAAAACGCCGTCATCCAGCGCCGGCAGGTAGGGCGAGAACACGACCCGGTAGGCATCGAGATCCGCCGCCGGATGGATCACGTCCGGCCGCAAGTGCGCCTGCAGCAGCGGCCGGAAGACGGTGTGCATCAACTTCCCCTGGTAGTGGAAATCCTTCACCATCGGCTGGAACGTGAACATCTCATGGGCATTCGTGGAGAAGTGCAATGCCATGCCGTTATTGGAGGGGCGCGTGTGGTTCAGGAAGTCCGCCGCCGCGCGGAAACCGCGGGACACCTCCTGCACCTCCCCGATGATGTGCAGCGGCCGGCCGCAGCTCGACACGACCGAGCCGTGCATCAGTTCCTGGCCGCTCCAATGGGAACGCCACAGCCAGTAGAGGTTCGCCTCGCCACCCAGCGCAACGGGCATCCAGGAGTTCACCCGGTTGAACCCGGGCTCGCGATAGCCGTTGGCGGCCGTTGACCCATTCCAACAGGTGGCCGTCTCGGTGTTCCAGAAGGGGCGGCTCTTGAGCGAGCGGAAGTAGTCGAACCACAACACCGACTCCCAGAGGTCCCCCATGCCGTGGTAGTGGTTGAACTGCGCCACGTCGAGGTCGCGGTTCATTACAAGGTGGTCCAGTTGGGTGAGCGGCATCATGTCGGTGCCGATCGGCTGGTTGCGCGTGAGTTTCTTGAGAATGTTGGCCTGCGCCATGACATAGTCAACATAGGTGTCGGACTGGAAGGACGCCCAGGCGCCCTTGTGGGTGGGATGATGCCAGAGGTCCTGCCGCGGGAAGCGGATCTGCTCGAACGACTGGTAGGCGAGGCTCCAGACGCCCATGCCCCAGGTGCTGTTCAGCTTCTCGATCGTGCCGTACTTCACCCGCAGCCATTCACGGAACTTCCGCTCGCAAACCGGGCAGCGGCAGCCGCGGCCCCACCACGGATAGACCTCGTTGTCGATCTGCCATCCGATCACGTTCGGGTCGCGCCCGAACTCCTCGCCCATGCGCGTGACGATGCGGGCGCACAGATCGCGGTAGACGGCGTTGTTGGGACAGAAGTGGACGCGGCCGCCATGCTGGGTCCGGACACCGTCGGCGGCATCCATGACGACGAGGACCTCCGGGTATCGCTCGGTCAGCCACGCGGGCGGCGTGGGAGTGGGTGTCCCCATGATGGTCGCGATGCCGGCCTTGCCTAGCTTGTCCACGACCAGGTGCAGCCAATCGAAGTCGAACTGCCCCTCCTGCGGTTCCATGCGCTGCCAGGCGAACTCGCCGATTCGCATGACGTTCATGCCGGCCTTGAGCATCAGTTTGATGTCGTCATCAATCTGCTCCAGCGGCCAGGCTTCGGGATAATAGGCGGCCCCGAGATAGGGCGGTTGGGGTTTGCGTTTCATGGCGGGGGACTCCTTTTGTTGTTCGGTTGAAGGCAGACGATACTCACGGGCGCATCACGGCGTCAAGCGACACCGGTCAATCATTAGCAACGGCAAGATCGCCCGGCAGCGGCACGAGAACCTTCTTCCTCCCGCGCATGCGCAGACAGTATGTGTAGCCGGCATCCTTGGCCAGCTTGAGCGCCTTGTCGAAGTAGCGGCCAATATCCGCGGGACCGTGCGAGTCGGAACCGAAACTGATGGGGATGCCGCGCTCCCGCGCCATAACGAGGACAGGTCGAAATACTCCTGCCAGGCCGCCGCCACGTCCACGGTCTTCCATTTCTCCAGGGCCTCCCCGCTGTTGGTGTAGACCCACCCCCGGATGGCGTGCACGGAGCCCAGCACCACGTCGAACGGCTGGCCGGCAGCCAATCGCGGAAGAGATCCATGAACTCCTGCTCCGGCCAGAAGTCCGCTTCGATCCCAAACAGGACCGGCAAGCCAGCCGTGGCCCGGCAGCGGGCGACCATCTCCTGGTAGGCAGGGAATTCGTCCCGCCGCATGGTCGGCCCGAACTTCTGGTCGTCCAGGGGGACGTGATCCGTGAAACAGATCTCCGCCAATCCCTTGCGCACGGCCGCCGCGGCGTACTCCTCGGGTGTGCCGTGCGCGTGCCGGCAGAGCACCGTGTGCATGTGATAGTCAGGAGGCGTTTTGTTCCTGCGGTGCTGTTAATCGGGTTCATGGCGTGATCCGTTTCGCTCGAGCGAACCCCGGGGGCCGGTGTTGAGAAGTCAGGAGGCGGACACCGCCACCTTGCCGGGCTTCATCCCGTTCGACACGGCATGCAGCGTGATCTCCCCGGCCGGGCCGGTCGGACGCAGGAGCACCAGGGCGCGGCCGCGCCACAGGCGGTGCTCCCAACCGCGGAACGGCGCCGTGGTCTTGGGATCAGCATTGGCCACGGCAACGATCTCGGCGGGGCCTTCGACCGCGAAGCGGACCGAGCCGGCGGCGTCGGGCACAGGACGCCCGTCCTCGTCGCATAGCTCGACCGTGACATACGCCAGGTCGTTGCGGTCGGCCCGGATGCGGGCGCGGTCGGCCGTCAGGCGCAGAGCGCGAGGTGCGCCGGTCGTGGCCAGCACGGCCTTCGCGACAATCTTGCCGCCGCGCCGGGCCACGGCCTTCAGTTCG
>CAZWPN010000184.1:0-6139 GCA_964635275.1 uncultured Victivallales bacterium
TGCATACAGAAGGATATTGGCATCCACCAGGATCACCGATGGTCCTCCCCCTCGATCTGCGCCAGCAGTTCCTGGATATTGTCCAGATTCCTGCCCGCCTTCAGTCCGAGTTTGTGGGGTCGGGTTTGATAGGGTCGGGTTGTCGCGGGTTCCGCAACGGCTTGAAGACCGGCGCGAATCGCCTCATTGACTACCTGCCGGAAGGGCGTGCGAAGCTTCTCGGCAACAGATCTCGCTCTGTCCAGAACATCATCGTCTATGGTCAGTGTCGTTCTCATGATTGCATCCTAGCATCACTCCCTATGATGTCAAGGCATCACTTGTCCCGGCGAACACGTTGCCCTTCTCGGTCGGCGCGTCAGCGACGTACCGAGCAAGGGCATGAATCTCCTCAAAGCCCCTTTTGGTGAAGCGAAGCTTCTCCTCAAGGCGCATTATGTTAGCGGGCTTACCCCGTGTGGGGCATCCCAATATGTAAACCGCACTCAAGAGGAGAAGCGTGATGAGGTATTACACAACGACGACGGAATACAACTGCGGAATCGACCTGCATGCGCGGCAGATGTACGCCTGCGTGATGGACCGGCAGGGCAAGGTTCTGCTTCACACAAACATCCAGGGCAACGATTTCCACTATTTCCTCAAGCGGGTGGAACCGTATCGGCATGACCTGACGGTGGTCAGCGAATGCACGTTCAATTGGTACTGGCTGGCCGATGCCTGCGAGGCGGCGGGGAACAAGTTCGTGCTCGCCCATGCCCTCTATGCCGCCCACATCCACGGCGGTAAGAACAAGAATGATCGCATCGACTCGGAGAAGCTGGCGCACCTGCTTCGCAGCAACCTGATCCCGCCCGCCTACATCTACCCCTCCGAACGCCGCCCGATCCGAGCCTTGTTGCGCCGGCAAGCTCAAGGGACTGACCGGCGGCAAGATGGGCAACGCCTATCTGCGCTGGGCCTTCGGGGAGGCCGCCGTCATCTGTAAACGCTCCCACCGCCTCCTCAGCCCTTATGCCGACCGCCTGGTCGCCAAACATGGAACCTTCAAGGGCAACGCCATCCTGGCCAACCAACTCGCTCGGGCCGTCTACTTCATGCTCCAATCCGGCCAGGCGTTTGACCCGGAACGGATCGTCAAACCGTCCTTGAGGTCCTGGTCGTGGAGGGCCTTGACGCGGGCAATCTGGGTTCGCAGTGCATCAGTCAGTCTTGAGGGAAGCGGGACTTGCCTGTCTTTCTCGCCCTTGCCGTCGCGAACGGTTATGCATTGGAGAGCGAACTCGATGTCTTTGACGCGCAGGCGGATGACCTCGATGATGCGCATGCCGGAACCATACATGAGCAGGGCCATGAGCTTATGGACTCCGTGGAGGTGGGTCAGGACGCGCTCGACTTCGTCCGTGCTCATGACGGTCGGCTCACGGACGGGGCGCTTGGCGCGGACGATATCGCCGAAGTCTCCCGGATCTCTGCCAAGGACATGTTTATAGAGGAAGACGAGCGCGCAAAGCGCTTGGTTCTGAGTGCTGGCGGCGACGTTTGCGTCCAAGGCCAGGTGGGAAAGGAAGGCCGTGATTTCCGGGGCACCCATGGTGTTGGGGTGGCGCATGTTGTGGAAACGGACAAATCGCACAACCCACTCGCAGTAAGTATGTTCTGTACGAATCGAGTAGTGGCGCAAGTGGATTTCGCAACGAGAGATTCGTCTTTCTGCCTCGCGTGTTTTCGTCGTCCTCGTCCTCAGCGGAGCGGTCCTCGTCCTCGTAATCGGGAGAAGAGAATCGAGTACGATTACGAGTACGATTAGGAATGTGGGTCAACAGGATGATTGGGATGGATGATTCCCCTCATAATCTCTCCCAATAATCTCTTCCCATAGCCCGGCCACAGGGCGTCAACGGGTGTTTCTGACTTGTCGCCCGCCCTATCATACGTTGCCCGCTCACCGCGCTCTACCGATAGGCCCGGGCACATGTCGCATCAGGACATTGCAAAGGGCAACGGCTAAACCGTTTCGAATCGTTGCACCACATCCCGTAACTTCCGTTCAGCCACTTCATGCGCTAACTAACATTTCCTGCGGGCGTCCCCACCTGCGCTAGAACAGCCTGAGCACGGGAGTTGTCGCAGTCTGCGCTCCCTTCGGAATGCTGACGCGTAGAATACCGTTGGTCAGCTTCGCCACAGCCCTATCAACGTCCGCGACCGGCCCCGGCAAACGAATACGCTGCTCAAACGCGCCGGAAGCGCGCTGACCGGAAAATGGATGCGTTCCACTGGCATCAAAGCGTATGGTCAGTATCTGGTTGTCGAGAAGCACTTCCAGTCCGGATGGCGAAACCTCAGGCAGGCTCATGGCCACTTCGTAGAACCCATTCCTGTCACGCAGATCGCAAGCCGGCGAAACGGCCACGCGATCCCAGCCGTGGTCAAATCCTGACCACGCCCCCAGTCTCTCCAGTTCGTCAAAAGTTACATTCACCATCCGATCCATCTCGTCGAACATCCTCTGGGCCGAGCGATAGGCGGCGATGTCATGGTCCTCGACGCGGTGCGAAGCATGACGGCCGGAAATGGCGCCGGCCGGCGCGGAAACTGGTAGAGAACGCCGCGGCGATTCAGGACCGGATAGCAAACCGGTCCGACCCTGAGGTTCAGGCGTCGTCTCATGGGACCTGCCTATCCGCAGCAGTATTCCTACCTGAAGGATTAGTACGGCTGTCAGCAGGACGCGCTCTACAGTGAACCATCGCCGCGGCGTCTTTTCTTCTTTGTTATCACCCTCGTTCATGTCGTATGACTCAGATGCATTGTCCATGCCATCAGCCGCTACACTTGCTCTCGGATATGCTTGCCCGACTCACTCACACGACTCCTCCTGTTAGAAAGACCTTCAGCCGCGACACCTTGTCGCACTTACGCGCCATCTTGTTGCGGCAGCGGCTCGCTCGGAGAGCTCGCCCTACCCAGCGAGACATACAGTCTGTATACGTTCCCCGGGTGGGGCGAGCTCTCCGAGCGAGCCGTAAACACAGGACGCACACGGGGCCGCCAAAGGAGTCCTGCCTTCCCTAGCCTAGGATCAGGGGCGTCACCTTCGATCTTGATTTGCCACCCGGCATTCAAGATGCTGGTATCCGTTGTCTATGACCTATCGTTCCCATGAGTCGCACCTGATCGTGTTGGCCGCCGCCGTTCTTCTGGCCGTGGCCGGAACTGCCGGATTCAGCCTCTGGTTGCTGCACAGGTATCACGGCCAGGTTGCCCACGCCTACGCCACTCGGTCGGTTCTCGACCAGAGCCGGGCAATCGCCTCGCATCTGGTAACTGAGTGCCGCGTCAGCGGCATGACTGACACCGAAACCTGGGCGCGAATGTCCGAACTCGCACGGGCCATCCATGCGGTTGAGCCCGATCTGCAGTCCGTTTCTGTCATTCGAGACGGCGAAACTGTCTTCAACGAACAGATGGTGTCCATCGACGGCGACGCAGCTTCGCCCGCGCCGCTGCCGAAGAGCCAGGTCCACGTCGCCAGACGAGTTGTGCGGATCGCGGATTCCGATCTTCCTCTGGTCGTCGTAACCGCTTCCCTGACAGACACCAAAGGAAAGCCGATGTCCGTCGAGGTGGCTATGCGAATAGATGCTATCTCGCGGGAGGAACGCTCCGCGGCCAGGGCATTGGCATCTCTCTTCAGGGTGTCGCTCCTTACCGTGTCGCTAGCATTCGGGACCTGCCTTGTTGTGCTGGCGTGGATGATCCGGCGGGAAATTCGCCTGCAGCGTCAGCGCCGGGAGGCGGAGCATCTCGCCTTTTCCGGCGTGTTGGCTAACGGAATTGTGCACGACTTCCGCAATCCCATGTCCTCGCTACGGCTCGACGTCCAGATGCTCGGCAGGGAGATTCACCGCACGGAAGGCACTCGCCCCGAACGGATGAGCCAGCTCGCAGAGCGAATTCAGGGCACGCTTGACCGCATGGACAAGGTTTTCCAGGAGTTCCTGTTTCTCTCCCGTCCGAGCGGCGAGACCGTCGAAGTCGTGGATCTGGGCATGTGTGCGAGGGAAAGCCTCGATGTCGTCGCCCCGCGACTGGAGCACGCCGCCGTCCACGCCCACGTCGAACTCCCGGCAGATCCGCTGCAAGTCCGTGTTCACCCGACATCGTTGAAGCGGGCGCTTGTAAACATACTCGTCAACGCGGAGCAATTTGCGGGTCGGAACGGGCAGATATGGATATCGGGCAGGCTCGATGGCCGGTCCGTTCTGCTCGACATCGCTGACAGCGGCCCCGGCATCCCGAAGGCTGACCGCCGTCGGATTTTCGACATGTTTTTCACAACCCGCCCGAGCGGAACCGGACTTGGACTCTTTCTCGCCCGCAGCGCCATCGAACGATCCGGCGGCCACATGGAAGTTGTGGATGTCGAAGGCCGTGGCGCATGCTTCAGGATCACCTTGCCGCACGTCGCAACCGCGGCGCCGGGAATGAAAGGCCAGAGCCATGAAAAAGAATGAGAGCACGTCGGAGCAGGACTCAATTCTCATCGTAGAGGATGATGTCGATGGAAGCCGTTCCGTGGCAGATGCCATGGAAGACGCCGGCATGCTGGCCACCATCGCCGCCACCGGTCGCCGTGGGTTGGAGTTGTTCGAGACAGGTCGGTTCGATGCCGTTCTATCCGACCTGGTGCTTCCGGATATCGACGGCATGGAAGTGCTCAACCGGATCCGGCAGAGCGACCCGGACATGCCGGTCATCATCATGACCGCCTACGGCAGCGTCCCATCAAGCGTCAACGCCATGCGTGCCGGCGCATACGACTACATAACCAAACCGCTTGACCTGGATGACATTCAAGCCAAGGTGCGCCGCGCGGTGGAGGCCAGGCAACTGCGCCGAAAGGTGGCCTCTCTGCACGACACGGTCCGCCAGGGCTTCGGTCTGGCCGGCATGGTGAGCCAGTCCCCCGCGATGCGCGAGGTCCTCCGTCAGGTTCAGACGCTGGCTCGTACCACGGCCACTGTCCTGATTCAGGGCGAGAGCGGCACAGGTAAGGAACTGGTGGCCCGTGCGCTGCATGTGGACAGTCCAAGGGCGGCGGGTCCGTTCGTGGCGGTCAATTGCGGCGCGTTTGCCGAGACGCTCCTGGAATCCGAACTGTTCGGACATGAAAAAGGAGCTTTTACCGGAGCTGCAACACAACACAAGGGCGCCTTCGAACGCGCGCACGGCGGCACCCTTTTCCTGGATGAAATCGGGGATGCGCCCCGGCCGGTTCAGACAAAGTTGCTGCGAGTCATCGAACAGCGCGAAGTCGTGCGCGTTGGCGGGCATGCGCCAGTCAAGGTCGACGTGCGTCTCCTGTCAGCCACCAACCGCAACATCAACGAACTCGTCGAAAACAACGAGTTCCGCGAAGACCTGCTCTACCGGCTCAAGGTGGTCACCCTCTCGCTCCCTCCATTGCGGGAACGCAAGGAGGACATTCGGCCCCTGGCCGATCTGTTCATTCGCTGGGCCTGCCGCGAACACAACCGGAGAATTGATCTCGTCGAGCCTGAATTCTACTCCGCGCTGACCGCATTCAACTGGCCCGGCAACATCCGGCAACTTCGAAACGTGATTGAAGCCGCCGTTGTCATGATTCAGGAACCGGCTCTTCGTGCTGCCAATCTGGCCCTCGACCAATCGAAAAAGTCGCCGACTTCCGAATGGGCCACACCTGAAGGGATGACCCTCGATCAGATCGAGCGCGAAATCCTGTCCCAGTTTCTGCGCAAGTATGACGGCAATCGCACCCTGACGGCGGAGAAACTCGGCCTTTCACGCCGCACGATACAACGAAAGATCAAGGAACATAACTTGCCATACTGAAGGCACTTACGCGGTATCCGTTTGTATGGACACCCGTATGCCTCGGCGGAAGGCCGGAATCTTGGCACTCCACGTGCATCTGAACGCGTAACCTCTCAGCTAAGCATGGGTGCGTAGGGGCGGGCATTGCCTCCTCCCGAAGTCGGCGACAAGCGCGGCCCCTGCATAACTGACTGGTCACCTGAGCGCGAAGGGGCAGTCACCGGGTGGGGCTCCCTGCCGGTTTACCCGGCAGGGGCCTGAATTTGGGCTCCTGCCG
>CAZWPN010000185.1:0-6050 GCA_964635275.1 uncultured Victivallales bacterium
AGCGTGCTGAACCACGCGAGGCAATGCGGCTTTGCCTCGGCAATCCGCGGAGCCAGCCCTCACTCACGACTCGGCGATGCGGATGAACTGGCGGTAGAGGTCGGCATACATTCCATTGGCGGCCAGAAGATCGGGGTGCGACCCCCGCTCGACGATCCTGCCATCGTCCAGCACCAGCACGACGTCCGCATGCCTGACGGTGCTGAGGCGGTGGGCCACCACGAAACTGGTGCGGTTCTTCACTAGCATGACCAGGGCTTTCTGAATGCGCGACTCGGTTACCGTGTCCACGGCGCTGGTGGCCTCGTCCAGGATCAGGATTCGCGGATCGGCAAGCATCGCCCGCGCGAAGCAGATCAACTGCCTCTGGCCGAGACTGATGCTGCTGCCGCGTTCTCCCACCTGCGTCTGAAAGCCCTGCGGTAGTGCCTCGATCAGATCCACGCAATCCAACTGCCGGGCCGCTCCGATAGCCTCCTCGTCAGTTGCGTCAGGTCGGCCAAGGCGGATGTTCTCGAGGACCGTCCCGGTAAAGAGAAAGTTCTGCTGCAGCACAATCCCCATCCGGCGACGCAGCGATTCCGCGAATATCTGTCGGATTTCCATGCCGTCAACCAGGATCTCGCCTTGCGTCGGCAGATAGAACTTGGCGATCAGGTTGATCATCGAACTCTTTCCGCTGCCGGTGGGGCCCACGAGTGCCACGGTCTGGCCGGGTTCCGCGATGAACGAAACATCATGCAGCACGGGTCTGGCCGGGTCGTAGCCGAATGTGACATTGCGAAACTCCACCCGGCCCTTGACATCTTCCAACCGAATGGCGTCCGGGGGATCGGTCCACTCCGGCTGTGTGTCCAGGAGTTTGAAGACCCGCTCGGCGCCGGCCATCGCGGAAAGTGCTTGGTTGTACATTCCGCTCAGACTCTGGATCGGCCCAAAGAACAGGTTGGCCATCAGGATGAACTGGTAAAGATCTTGCACCTCTGTCATGCCGTGCAGCGTCCGCCATCCCCCGACCAGCAGCACGAGGGAAAGGAATATCTGGATGTTGATCTCAAGCAGCGGAAGAAAGACGCCCGACGCCCGGGCGGATTCCAGGTTGTACTGATAATGGTCCGCCATCAGGTCACGAAACAGACTGGCGTTGAGATCCTGACGGACGAATCCCTGGGTCACGCGGATGCCGCCGACGGTTTCGACCAGCGTGGCCGTCACGCGGCTGAAGCTCTCCTGGACGGAGCGGTACGCCGTGCTCAACCGTTTCCGGAAGTGGAGGTTGATGACCAGCACTACGGGCGCAATGGCCATAACCACCAGGAAGAGCACCGGATCGTAGTGGATCATGAGGATGGCGGCTATCAGCATCTGGCCGCCCTGGACCATTGTGACGAACAGCACATCCTGAACCCCAACGCGCACCGCCTCGGCGTCGGACGTGAAGCGGCTGATGATACGGCCCAGCCGGGTCCGGTTGTGGAAACTCATGGGCAGCGTCTGGAGGTGCGAGAATAGGCGATTGCGCATATCAAGAATCACATCCTCGCCGAGTTCCAGCGCCAGGCGAGTCCGATACAACATCGTCCATTGCGTAAGGAGCGCCAGCAGTCCGTAGCCGGCGGCGCCCATCAGGATGCCGCGGACATCGAGTCTGGAAACGGGCCCGCCGAGAACCGCGCCTATGGCCCAGGCCAGCGCCGGCAATTGAATCGCCCGGACACATACAACCAACAGGAGAAGATTCCGCTTTCGGGCAAAGGGTTTCGTGTGCGTGAAAAGGCGGCGGATAAGATCGAAACTCAGCGGCTTGGAGTCCGCTTCCTTCTCTTCACGGTGCACCTGCGTCAATGTGGGACGGGGCTTCTTCATGTTCCGATACGGTAGTCGGTTTCTTCGCCGAAGAGCATACGGTGTTCATTGGCATCCGGCATCTGGAGGCGGGCGGCCCGCCGGTATTGGCCGCGCGTCTGGATCAGTTCCTCATGTGTTCCCGTTTGGACGATGCGCCCATTCTCCAGCACCAGCACCCGGTCGGCACGGCGCAGCGTGCTCAGGCGATGGGCGACAATGAATGTGGTCCGCCCCGACATGGCGCCCTCCATCGCCTGGACGATCTCGCCCTCTGTGCCGGGGTCGATGGCAGCGGTCGGGTCGTCGAGCAGCAGGATGGGCGGATCCAGCAGGATGGCGCGTGCGATGGCCAGGCGCTGGCGCTGGCCGCCCGACAGGTCGGCGCCCCCCTCCCGCAACACGGTATCGTAGCCGTGGCGTAAGCCCAGTATGAACTCGTGCGCCGCTGCAATGCGCGCCGCCCGTTCAATTGCCTCCTGGGATGCGTCCGGATGTCCGAAGGCGATGTTGGCTGCCACTGTGTTGCTGAAGAGGAAGCTCTCCTGGAAAACGACGCCGATATTCCGACGCAGATCGTCTACATCCAGCCGGCGGATGTCGTGGCCGTCCACGAGGACACGACCGCCATCCGGGTCGTAAAATCGCGGGAGCAGGCTGAGCAACGTGCTCTTTCCGGATCCCGTTGCCCCGAGGATGGCAATCAACTGTCCCGGTTCCGCAGTGAATGAGATGCCGCTGAGCACGGGTTCATCTTTGCGGAAAGCAAAGGAGACATCCTCGAAGCTGATTTCGCCGCGCGCCTTTGGCAGACGCACTGCGTTGTCCGGCGAACGGATTTCCACCGGCGTGTCGAGGACCTCGAATACACGTTCCGCGCTCGACAGGCTCTGTTGCATGGTGTTCGCGATGTTCGCGATGTTTGCCACCTGTCCAGAGAACTGCTGCAGAAGTCCGGCGAACACCAGCAGTTGCCCGATGGAAAGTCCGGCGGCCGATGCCGTTGCCAGGTCCGGCGCCATGTCATAGCACACCGCCAGGTAGCCGCCATAGGCAAGAAGGACCACTATATTCACATGCGTGAGCATGGTGATTGTCGGATTGAAAACCGAGACCCGCTGAAATACCCACTGCCGATTCTCCCGAACGGCGTCCGATGCCTTCGTGAATCGGCCCCGCTCCTCGGCCTCCCGCGCGAAACCCTTCACGACATGTACGCCCTGCAGGTTCTCGCTGAGAACCATGACCTGCTGATCCATCAGATCGCGGTGACGTCTGTACGCCGGCCGCACGATCCGGGAAAACCGTGTTGTCAGATACCATAGCAACGGCGTGGTGGCCAGGCAGGCCAATGTCAGGTTCACATGGATGCGGAGCATGTAGACCAAATAGACGCTGAGCGAAAGGATCAGGATCAGGCTTTGAACAACCACGCCATCCACGAAGCTTCGCACGGCCTGCACATCGCTGGTCACACGGTTGATGATAGCCCCGCTGGCGTTCTCGTCGAAAAACCGGAAACTCAACCGCTGCAGCTTGTCGTATATGCGGGACCGAAGGTCGACTACGAGCCGCCCCTGCACGAGTTTGTTTACTTCGATCGTGTACGCCATATTCAGGCCGGCTCGAACGGCGGCGAGAACGAAGATCGCGCCTGCGACCGCGAAGAGGACTTCCATCTGCGACCACGCCACTGGCGGCTGCAATCCAAACGGCCAGTGCGGCGGCTTGGGTACCGTGGCACCGGGGGCGGAACGATGCAATTCGAACCGCAGGAAGTCAATGCCCACACCTATCAGGCTGAGCCCGGACAGGGCCAGCAGCAGGAGGGCAATTTGCAGACTGATGACCCACAGACAGCCCAATCGGTATTGCCACGTCAGACTCAACAAACGCCGGATCAGCCGGGTCGCATCCGCAGGCCCATCAGAATCAGGTGCTTCCATAGCGGGTTGAGGCGTCTTGGTTAGCCCCACGTTCGGCCTTCACACAACTTTTGCTTCCACTCCGAGGGGCGCATTCGGCCATTATGCGAATAGCCGGGAAGAATCAGGTTGCCCACGACAACGTTTTTGCCTACCCTGCCCCCTGTCGAACACGCTGGCATTGTCATTCCACCAGTGGTCGTATGTGATTGATGTCTAGCATGTTGCGAAACGTTGTGTCAAGCGCATATCCGACCCGACTCCGGGCATGGCATTTAGCCACGATGATAGCTGTTGCGAGACGGAGGAACCGAGATGAATGAGCCCGGCTTAAAACTGAAGGATCGGCTGTTTGAGTCCCATCTGATTGTCGGGACGGGCAAGTTCTCCAGTGTGGACACGATGGTGCGCGCGATTCGCGCATCCGGCGCGCAACTGGCGACCGTGGCGCTGAGACGATTCAACCCGGACCGGCGCGAGGACGACCTGTTCGGTCCCTTGAGTGCTATATCGGGGCTCACACTGGTGCCCAACACGTCGGGTGCCCGGACGGCGCGCGAAGCTATCCGGGCCGCCGTGCTGGGCCGCGAGATCAGCGGCAGCCTGCTGGTCAAGGTGGAGATTCATCCCAACCCTCATCACCTCATGCCGGACCCGATCGAAACCTACGAGGCTTGTCGTGAGCTGGCGAGCCAGGGGTTTATTGTGCTTCCGTACATGCCGGCCGATCCGGTGCTGGCCAAACGGCTCGAGGAGGTCGGCTGCGCCGCCGTGATGCCGCTCGGTTCGGCTATCGGTAGCGGTATGGGCCTCCAGACGCGCGGACTGCTGGACCTCATCATTCGCGACAGCACGGTGCCTGTGATCGTGGACGCGGGGCTGCGCGCGCCATCGGAGGCTGCGGCGGCTATGGAGATGGGCTGCGCTGCTGTGTTGGTGAACAGTGCCGTGGCGGCTGCGGAAGATCCCGAGGCCATGGCAGCGGCCTTTGCCATGGCTGTCAAGGCGGGGATGGCGGCGCGGTCGGCCGGCCTGATGGCGCGCAGCGATGGGGCGGTGGCCACCAGCCCCCTGACGGCGTTCCTAGCCGGGGATTAGCGCTGGTTTCGACGGACTACACACCATGGGCACATCTGAAACAACTGCGTCTGCTGAACGGCCAGAATGGCTGGATGTTGCGCCATGGGTGGCCATGTCGCGATCGGCGTCACCCGAGACGGTTCGTACCGCGCTTACTGCGGCGCTGCCGGGTGTGCGCGAGTTCGCCGCGCTCCTCTCGCCAGCGGCTGCGCCTTTTCTTGAGGCCATGGCTCAGAAGGCCCAGGCGCTTACGCGCCGGCATTTCGGCCGTACAATCTCGCTCTACGCGCCGCTGTATATGTCGAACTACTGTGTCGGCGGCTGCGCTTATTGCGGGTTTGCGGCGGACCGCCGGCAGGTGCGGCGTCGGCTTGAGAAGGATGAGCTGTCGGCGGAGTTGCGGGCATTGAAGGCCAGCGGCATTCAGGACGTTCTGCTGTTGACGGGCGAGCGGTGTCCGGAAGCGGACTTCGCATATCTTCGGGAAGGTGTGGCCGAGGCGGCGAGGCATTTCCACACCGTAGCCGTGGAGTCGTTTGCGATGACCGCTAAGGAGTACCGCGCCCTGTTCGAGGCGGGATGCACGGCGGTCACGCTCTACCAGGAAACCTACGACCTAGCGCTTTACGACAGACTCCATCGCTGGGGCGCCAAGCGGGACTACGTGTTCCGGCTGCACGCGCCGGAACGCGCGCTGGAGGCAGGAATGCGCTGGCTGGGGTTGGGCGTCCTTCTGGGACTGGGCGATCCGGTGGCGGATGCGATCGCTCTCTACCTGCATGCGCGGCGCCTCCAGAAGGCATTTTGGCGCGGCGGGGTGCAGATTTCGTTTCCGCGCCTGTGCTCCGAGCAGGGGCAGTACCATGCCGATTCTGTTGTGGACGACCGGCGGCTGGTTCAACTGATTTGCGCTTTCCGGATTGCGCTTCCGGAGATTCCGCTGGCGCTTTCGACGCGGGAGCGGCCGGCCCTGCGTGATGCCATGGCCGGGGTTGGCATTTCACGTATGAGCGTGGCCAGCCGCACCACGGTTGGCGGCTACGCGCCGGGCGCCGCCGAGACAGGCGGGCAATTCGATGTGAACGATCAGCGGGATGTGCCGGCATTCTGTGCGGCCCTTCGCGGGAAAGGCCTTGAGCCTGTCTTCAAGTCCTGGGATTCGATCCTGGACCGGGCTGGCGACGGCCGGTGAGACCGGCC
>CAZWPN010000186.1:0-6045 GCA_964635275.1 uncultured Victivallales bacterium
GGCAGGGGCATTGTGAGTGGTTTGCGTCGGTTAAGGGTATCCGAGTAAGAGTGTCGGTTAAGGGTGCGATTAAGAGTGCGCGTAAGTGCCTAGCCGTATTACACTTAGCCGCATTCTTTCCGCCAGAGGCGGACCTGCCTCCGGCAGGAACCGCCACACTTGCTCGGATACGCTTAAACGAACCGCTTACACGATTGTGCCTCCTTTGGATAGAGGTTTGAGGAAAGATGCCGCCGACACGGCGGCTACTACAGAAGAAGCGGCTTCCTCTCTG
This sequence comes from uncultured Victivallales bacterium, assembly GCA_964635275.1. GTDB lineage: Bacteria > Verrucomicrobiota > Kiritimatiellia > UBA8416 > CAZWPN01 > CAZWPN01. The sequence continues at coordinate 275 of CAZWPN010000186.1, forward strand.
TAGTAGCCGACGTGTCGCCGGCGTCCTCTTCGACCCGATGACCGCGGTGACACCCATCCGGGCATCCCGAACCATCCTCAATTCTTCCAATCCTCCAACCTTCCAATCTTCCGCAGTTCAGGGTGTCCGGGGCCGGTCTTGACCCCTCATCCGGATTCCCGTAGAGTCCCACCCTGTAGACGCTACTGCGGTGGGTCCAAACGGGCATATACCCGGACCGCTGCGAGAAGAACGATTCCCGGTCTGTCTATGAAGAACGAGGCAACACATCCAACCGTCACGACGCCAACGTCGGCCACTGGGGCCGCTGCTCCGAGCGGTGATTGTAAGAAGGCGGACGGGATCAGCGGATTCGTCAACACTTTGGGGCGCATGGTCGAAGCCTGCCGCCTCTACGGTTTGCATCATCCCATGGCAGTGGGCGTCATGGAGGATGCCTATGATCTTCTGACGACCCGCATCCTCCCGTCCCTTAACGAGGTCCATCTGACCCTCGCGGGCAACGCGTTGACCGTCAACGGGACACGGGTCGAGGACCGCAAATCTCACGCGGCCGTCCTCGTCACGACGATGAAGGAAGTGGGCGTCGCCAGCCTGCGGTTTCCGTCCGGCGTCTCGCCGGACGAGTTTGTCAAAATCGTGTTGCTCCTGACAGCGAAAATCCGACAGACGGAGCCGACAAACCGATGAGATTGCGAACGCGGTTTGTTCTGATTCTCGGCGCATTCACGCTGGCGTTGGTAGCCGTCGCCATTGGCGTTGCGCAGGTCGTGGTCGTAAGGCATGCGATATGGGTGGAACGACAGGCTGCCCGGTTGGCGATGGACCGTGGCATGCATGTGCTGGCGGAACAACAGGACTCGCTGTTGCGCTCCACAGCCGACTGGGCGGCCTGGGATGACGCCTACGCATTCATGACAAACCGGGACCCGCATTTCATTGATGTCAACCTCGTGGACGGCACCCTCAGCGAGTTGCAGTTGGATATCATTGCTTTCTTCGACACGGAACAGAGGCCGGTGGCGGTAAAGACCACGAAGCAAGATGTGCATGCGGGCGAGGTGGCGGTGGCATCCCTCTGCCCTCACCTCCTCGGCCCCGGCGGCATCCTGAACCGTGTGGCCGAACAAGGACGGGTGGCAGGCTTTGCGATTCTCTCGAACGAGGTCTGGTTGGTCGCCGCAGCCCCAATTCTGAAGAGCGACTCCACGGGGCCCAGTCACGGCGTATGTCTAATGGCGAGGAAGGGTACAACCGCACTCTCGGAACGCCTGACCCGGCACGTTCACGAATCCGCACGCGTGCTGCCGTCACCCTCCAGCCCACCCGGAACGACTCTGATCATAGACGGTCCCGGCACATTGATTGCCAGAACCGCGGTCCCGGACCTGTGTGGACAAGGATCCGTGGTCATGGAACTCCGTCTACCCCGGGACTTCTTTGCCGACAGCGTCATCACCGTCCTTTGCCTGGCGGGATGGATTCTCGCCAGCGGCGTCGCCACCACTGCATTTGCCTTCTGGGTTCTGGACCGGTGGGTCTTGCGCAAAATGACCGAGTCCACGGCAACGGTCGTGCAAGGGATCGAGACCATCGCCCGCAGTCGCGGGTCACGACCGCGCCTGCAGAAGCCGCAGTCCGATGAGGTCAGCGGACTTGTGCAGGCCATCAACTCCATGTTGGACGCATTGGAGTCCCTGCAACAGGAAGCCATGCATGCCCAGAAACTCTCCTCGCTCGGAACCATGGCCGTGGGCATCGCCCACGAAGTCAACAATCCGAACGGCGTCATAAGTATCAACGCCACTCTCCTTCAAAAGCGACTGGCTCAGTTGCCCGCCGAGTTGGAACGCCTCGGATGTTTGACCCACGGCGAAAGTCAGTCAGTCGGCATGTTGGAGTTCCGGAAGGATCTGGACGAAGCGGTGGCGGAAATCCTGACCGCGTCCAGGCGAATCGCCGAGTTTGTCGCGTCCCTCAAGCGGTTCGCCGCTCCTTCGGCTGACGAGAAGGTCGAGAACCTTGACATCAACGACGCCGTGCGAGCCGCGGCGCGGTGGGTCACCCACGAGATCAAGGTCCGTGAGTGCCGCCTTGAATGGAAGCTTGCGGACGAACTGCCGCCTGTCAGGGGAAGTATCCGGCGCCTGGAGCAGGTCTTCGTCAACCTTCTGCAGAATGCCGCCCATGCCGCCCTTCGACCTGGCACACTCATCGAGGTGACCACCACATTCGACCGGCGCGCGCAAACCGTCGTCGTCTGCATCCGTGACGAAGGAAAAGGCATTCCTGCCGAGGATACCGACCGAATCTTCGACCCCTTTTTCACTACGCGCCGCGAAGACGGCGGTTCGGGGCTGGGTTTGTCGATTTCACAGACCATCGTGCGGGCGCACGGCGGGAGTTTGCGGCTCGAATCGGAACCTGGACAGGGAACTCGCGCCATCGTCTCCCTGCCGATGAAAGGGGAGGTGTCCGATGTCGGATAGCGCGTCTTCCGAACGGTCTGCGCGTGTGCTTGTGGTTGACGACGATGAAGCCATGTTGCGCAGTCTAGGCCGCGTCCTGCGAACCGAAGGATTCGGCGAGCCCCTGTTGTGCAGCGATTCGAGACAGGTCGGGTCCATTTTGGAGGCGTACGATGTCGGCGTCGTCCTGCTCGACCTCATCATGCCCCATGCGTCCGGGGAATCGCTTCTCCCCGAAATCGCCGCCCGGAGTCCAGATGCCTCAATCATCGTCGTTACGGCCGTGGATACCGTGGACACCGCCGTTCGGTGCATCAAGGCAGGCGCCATGGACTATCTCGTGAAACCACCCGATTTCTCGCGCCTGGTCGCTACCGTTGCCTCAGCGATAAGGCAGCACTCACTGAAGAAAGAGAACCGCGAACTGCGCGCCAGCCTCGTCTCGCCCGAACTGCGGCATCCTGAAATCTTCTCCGCCATCGCAACCCAGTCGCCAGCAATGCATTCGGTCTTCCGATATGTGGAAGCCATTGCGGTATCCCCTGAACCCGTCCTGATAGTGGGAGAAACCGGTGTCGGCAAGGAATTGATCGCCAACGCATTGCATCGCGCCAGCGGCCGATCCGGAGAGATGGTTGCGTTCAACATAGCCGGGATAGACGAGAATGCCTTTGCGGATACACTGTTCGGCCATGTGAAGGGCGCTTTCACCGGAGCAGACAAGGATCGGGAAGGCCTGATCGAAAGGGCCGCCGGTGGGACATTGGTTCTCGACGAGATCGGAGATCTGGGAGAGTCCATGCAGACCAAGTTGCTCCGCCTGATACAGGAGCGGGAGTATTTCCCCCTTGGAACGGATGCCTGCCGCCACAGCGACTGCCGCATTGTCGCGATCACGAACCGTGACCTGCGGGTCCGGATGCGGGAGAGCCGGTTCCGTGAAGACCTCTACCATCGGTTCCACACCCACCTGGTCCGAGTTCCTCCACTACGGGAACGCATAGGCGACATTCCCCTGCTGGTCGGCCGGTTTCTGAACGAAGCAACCAAGACCATGGGCAAGCACGTGCCCACTGTCCCGAGGGAACTGACAAGTCATCTCTCCGCCTACCGGTTTCCCGGGAACGTACGCGAACTTCGCGCCATGGTCATGGACGCAGTAGCTCGTCACGACAAGGGGGTCCTGTCCCTTGCGTCTTTTCACGAGCACATGGATCGAAGCAAAGACACGGAAGGAATCCCCGCAGTCCCCGGGGCGCACGGCAAGGATAGTATTTCCTTCGGACGGGATCTCCCTACACTGCAGGATGCCACCGCCAGCTTGATCAATGAGGCCATCCGACGCGCCGACGGCAATCAGGGCGTTGCCGCACGCCTTCTGGGCGTGTCCCGGCGCACCGTGAACCGTTGCGCCACGAAGTCCCGATCTCCGGCAAGGGCTCCCCTTCGGGTCACGGTTATGGCCGTTGTGCTCGCATTCTGCTGCCCGTTCACAAGAAGCACGGCAGGCGAGGCGGACATGAATTCAGTCACCCAGGGCATGTCAAAGGCGGACGTCCTTCAAATCATGGGCAGACCAATCGGCCGCATGCGGCTGGCAGGCAAGGATATTCTGGTCTTCCAAGGGGGGGAGGTGGAGTTGTCGGGCGATCGCGTTGTCTCCGTCAGGTCCAACTCGGGCACCTCTCCGACATCGCATCCAAGCCCTGTTCCCGCCAGCCGAGTCAGGTCGCCTGCCGTTGCGCCAAACGTTGTGCCTGTCACTCCGACAAGCCCTCCATCGCACAACGCCGACATCCCTGTCACCATGGCCCATGAGATCCTCGACTTGGAGAAACGCTTTGGCGCCACCGGGGAAGCAAAGACACTGCTCGCCGTCCTACTGCAGAAAGCCAAGGCAAGACTGCCCACAACGTCAAGGAATGTCAGGGCCGAAGAAGCGCGCATCTGCCTGGAAGCAATTCGAGCCTTTCTCAAAGACGAAGGGTACACCTACATGGAAACATCCTTCTTGTTCGAGGCCCTGCAAACCAAGAATTCAGATTGCGACACAACATCGCTGCTGTACAGTTCCATCGGCGAAGTCATGGGGTATCCCATCAGTATCGTGATTCTTCCAAGTCATGCATTCGTGCGCTGGACCCTGACCGACAAGTCCGTCGTAAATTGGGAGACCACGGTGCCAAGAGGGGAGGCTTCCCTTTCAGACGGTTTCTACTATGACCGACTTATGCGCGGCCTGACGGGCGAGGGGTGTAACCTGAGGGCATTGACACGAGAACAATTGCCGGTCCTGAACCACTTCATGGCCGGGTTGCACCTGTTCGCGCAAGGCAGGCCCAACGAGGCATTGGCGGAACATGACCGGGCTCTCGCCCTCGACAATCGCTGGTTCGTTTCTCGCCTTCAGAAGGGCAATATCTACCTCAGCAGAGGCAACAATGCGGCATGCGCCAATGAGAGACTGAAGGCCATGGAGTTTATCACCGTGGACGAATTGTGGCAACTCGCCGCGTGGCCCTTGGCGCAAGCCATCGAACGCCGCCAGGACAAGGAGATTGACACAGGACTGCTCGCTCAGGCCCTGCGCTCACACGTACGTCACGACACCGAGAGCGTTGGATACGTCGCCTTGAATGCACTCGACGAACTCCTCCGGGACAAGGCGATCTTTGCACTGGATGGACTCGACGCTGCGTGCAGAAGATGGCCGCAGCATCCATTGCCTCAATATTGTCGAACGGTGGTTCAACGTCGAAGTGCCGAGGCCGCGAAGGAGAAAGAGGCCCCGGCAACGGTAACCGCCTCAGATTCCGTCAAGCGACCGACAACTCCAGTCTATCCCTCCCGGCTTCCGATGAGGCAGGTGCCCGCCAGAAACACCAACCAGCAACCAGACCATGATATTAGGCCCACACCACCCGGACGTTCTGTCTCGCGTCGTTCGGCAAAATAGGCAATGTGTCTGGCAACGGAAACCGTCCACACACCCCTGCGACAATACGCCAATTCGGCAGTGGCCGCTGCGGCTGGCTTATGTCTCTCCTAATCAGGGCCTTACGAGTGGAAGGCCACCCTATTTCTCCGGCTTCTCGCCTTTCTGTCGCAGGGGTCCATGACTCATGACCCGACTCCAGACCCTGCCGATGTCCCCCGCCAATCCAGAATGCCACTCGTCATGGTTACGGATTAGGAACCAGCACACTCGCCATGCAAGACATTCTTGCTTAGATGGTTACACGACATCACCCGCCTTCCGATTGTGGATTGACGCGGGGACCTTTCTTTTCGCTGCAATTGCGG
>CAZWPN010000187.1:0-5978 GCA_964635275.1 uncultured Victivallales bacterium
TGTCGACCGGGTAGCCCTGATCCTCGGCTAAGGAAGGCAAAACTTTGTGCGGACTTGTATGCGTCCTTTGTTTACGGCTCGCTCGGCCCGCTTCGCCAGGATGGCTGCGCAGGCCAGGGAGAGCTCGCCCTACCTGGGGAATATGTACAGACTGTGTGTTTCGTTAGGTAGGGCGACGCCTCCGGCGGAGCCGCTGCCGCAAGGTTGTCCGCAATGGGGCCCGCCGGTAGCTCAGCGCTGAGGCGATGATTTTTTGGCAGCAAGGAGTATTGGCTTTGGGGGAGTTGTCAGTGTAGTCTCGCGGCGATTGCGCTTGGATTGCTTTGTTTTCACTGTGGGCGCCTCGACAATGGGTGCGCACAGGTGTGTCGTTTATCTGCCTTTACTGTGTTGGGTTGTATGCACATAGCACTAGCACGTCATGCCATAGCGATGGTTTGTGCCGGAGTTCTTGCGCTGTGCGCCGGACGTGCCGTGGCGGCGGAGTATGTGCCCAAGAACTGGAAGCTGCCGTCGCATCCTTACCGGTTGGTGTTCAGTGATAAACGAATGGGTCAGGATGTCGTTCTCCTGCGAGTTCCCTCGATAGGCGGGCAACCGATAGGGGCTGTCCATGCGATTGACAACAGCGGAACCCAGTTGTGCGCCAGGGTGGTGTACAGGGAGGATGGCGATGCATGGGTGCAGGTCAGTCGCGGGAATTCCACGAACCTGAGTGCAATCGCTTACGTGTACTTGGCACCGGGCGGAGGTGACGAAGTTAGCGTTCCCTGGGTGGACGCATATGACAGCGTTGGGATTGAACTTTACCAGGCAGGCTCGACAACGATTCCCACGACATGGGAGGCATTCCTGTACTACTTCACCAAGCGGGGGCGGTCTCTTGGCAGAACCACGCTGGCGGATTTCTCCCTGCAGGAATGCCAGGCGATACAGAGCGAACTGGTCGCAAACATCCCGCCAAAAGCGCCGCGGCGCAGGGGAGGTCCCAGGGCAGGCGCAAAGAACCCCGGCGGTAGTGCCATGCTCATGGCCCGACTCCATTCCATGGTGCTTGTGCCGGTGGCGGGCGAATACAGATTGGCGGTTCGCTATGACACAAGCGCCTATGTGCGAGTGGACGAGCGCGAGGTTCTTGACTACAGGACGGCCACTCCGGTGAAGGACTGGAGCGTGGGCCCGGTTTTTGCAGTGACGGCCGGCGTCCATAAGTTTGAGGTATACTCGGCATCCATCAACCCGTGCGTGTCGCTGGGCTGGATACTGCCTGGCTCTTCGGTCGTGGAGCCGATTCCCGCGGCGGCCCTGATGGGGCCTTGGGCGCCGGTCGAGGCTCGCATGGAGAACATGGATGCCGTGTTTCATCCTGACATCATCGGCGAGTTGGAGGAGGCGTATCGATTCAGGGGGTTACCCGGGGAGTTCTTTAAGATGAGATTGACCGACGGCACACGCAACGATCGCGGTGCCGGGCTGACACGGCGGTGGGACGTGGAGGGCGAAACTCAGCAGGCCCATGTGTGGATGAAGACGTTTGTGGGACTGGGTCGTCACGACGTGGGACTCTGTGTCTGGGACGAGCTAGGAGTGACCAATGAATACACGGAAACCGTAGAGTGCAAGTCGGACATTTTGAACGAATACTCAGTTGGCTTTACCTGTGAGTCTGTGACGCCGGTTGTCTACGAAAACGACGCTATTGAGCCGGTGGTTGTGTGCCGTGGCAAGGGGCCCTCCGGTGCGTCTTTTGGACTGTCCTGGGCTTGGGAGTTGAGCGATGGCACACGGGTGTCCGGCGGGACAAACGTGGTCCTGGGAGGGACGGCAATCCATGTTGAGCTGGGCAAGCGCCGCGTTTCGGATGTGGATGGCATTGCGTGGTCGGTACGGCACGCCGGCATGGTTATCAGGCATGGGCATGTTTCGGTTGAACGATTGCCCTTTCGCTCCTGGCCGACCGCAGTGGCGGGAGGCCGGTTTGAAGCCGGCGCCGGCGAACAGATTGTGCTGGCGTCCAGCCCGGAGGGGCGGCGCAAGATGCGGCCCAACGGCATTGACGGAGGTTCCCCGCTTTCTGTCATGTGCATTGATGACGTCCTGGTGCCGCAGGGATTGCCCGTGGAGTATCGGGCCATGCCCTATGACCGTGTCCTCGCGCACCTGGTGGAGGACGTTGGTGTGACCGTTGTGGACAGGCGGCCGTTGTCCCCCGACTCTTCCATTCCCGAATCCGGTGAGGGGCCTCTCGTCCGTCTTCTGGAAGCCGTTCGCTTTGGCGGCATTGATACCGGATCAGTGCTTCTCGTCAGCATCGGGTTGCAGGATCTTCTGCGTGGAGTAGAGCCCTCGGCTTTCGAGCGTCAACTGTCGGTCATTTGTGATCGCCTTCTGGAGTTGGGAACGCGCCGTCTTGTATTGGTGACGCCCCCGCCGTATCCCCATCATGAGGTCAATCTGCGGGCGTATTCGGTTGCGATACGACGCGTGGCAGAGGCGCGTCGCATACCCGTGGCCGACGTCTTCACCGGAATCAGCGGTTTGGGCGTCGGCGAGCGGTTGTTTTTCCCGGAGCACAATCTTGCGCTGACGGCGCGCGGGCATCGGCTGGCTGCCCAGATTCTCACCAAGACATTGATGGAGCAGAACCTCATCCGGCGGGGTGGGCGGGAGGGTGGCGTGCCATGGTAGGTTCGCGTCAGTCTAATGGTGTTGTTGGCGTGGATGGCCGCGATCCGCTGGCCCTCAGCCGGGCCATGCCGCACCTTAGTGCGAGCGTTCCCATGACGAGGGGCCAGAAAGTGTTCTTCGCCCTGTTGGCGGCGGCGGTGGTGTGCAGCGCCTGGATGGCGCCTTGGGTAACGGCCCGCCTTTTCGTGTTGGTCTCCACGGCGTTCTACCTGGCTTTCACCGCATACAAACTCGTCTTGATCAGGATGTCCGTATCCGCCGGAGCCGAGCTGGACATCCAGCCCCATGAGGTGGCTGCGCTGCTGCCGTCGGACTTGCCGGTCTACAGTGTGCTCGTTCCGATGTACCGGGAGCCAGAGTCGGTTCAACCGGTGGTGGATGCGATAGCGGAACTCGATTACCCCAGGGATAAGCTGGACGTGCAACTGCTGCTTGAGGAAGACGATGAAGAAACGAGGACGGCTGCTGCCGCGGCTTCACTGCCTCCGTCGTTCCGGGTCACCGTGGTTCCCCGTTCGTTCCCGCGAACGAAACCCAAAGCTTGTAACGTGGGCCTTGCCATTGCGCGTGGCCGCTATCTTGTCATCTACGATGCCGAGGACAGGCCGGAGCCGGATCAGTTGAAGAAAGCCGTGCTGGCCTTTGCAAGGGTAGGGCCGGAGGTGATGTGCCTCCAGTCCCGTCTGAACTTTTACAACCCGCGTCAGAATCTGCTCACCCGCTGGTTCACAGCCGAATACTCGGCGTGGTTCGATCTGTCGCTGCCGGGCATTTCCGCTTTGCGAGCCGTTATTCCGCTGGGCGGCACATCGAACCATTTCGTGACCGAAACGCTGCGCGACATGTACGGGTGGGACGCGTACAACGTGACGGAGGACTGCGATTTGGGCGTTCGCATCTGCCGGCAGGGATACGGCACGCGCATGCTGGTGACAACGACATGGGAGGAAGCCTGCTGCAGTCTGCCGTTCTGGATCCGCCAGCGCACCCGCTGGCTGAAGGGATACATCCAGACGTACCTCGTTCACATGAGGAATCCCTTCGTGCTCCTGCGTGAACTGGGCGTGGCTAATTTCATTCACTTTCAGTTGCTCGTTGGCGGTATCGTGTTCTCGTTTCTCATCAATCCGATCTACTGGATACTGGCCATGCTGTGGTTCACTCTCAGGGTGGAGACGCTGACGGCGCTCTTTCCCGGGTGGGTCTTCGCCGCCGGCGCACTGTGCCTGTTTGTGGGGAACTTCGCGTTTGTCTACTCCGGTGCGTTGGGTTGCTACCGGCGGGGGTACTACGACCTGGTTAAGTTCGCACTGCTGTCGCCTGTGTACTGGATGATGATGAGTTACAGCGGGTGGCGGGCTTTCTTTCAATTCTTCTCCAATCCGTTCCACTGGGAGAAAACCAAGCATGGTCTTTCGAAGAAGAAATAATGATAGGACCGGCGCCCTGGTCCGGTACGGAGTCTTTGTGCTCGCGGCCGGCCTCTGGTTGGTTGCGGGGCTGAGCCGCGTGGATACGATGTCCGACGAGGGCCGCATTGCCGATGGCATCTGCCGTCAGTTACTGGCGGGGACCACGGAGGGACGTCAGGCGCTCATCAGTTCGGTTTGGTGGCCGCCTTTGCTGTTCCTGCTCCGGCTTCCCTTTGTATCGGCCTTCGCCTCGGTGGAGGATCCTGTCGGGTCACTGTTGGTCAGCGCCCTTGGCGCAGCCGGAGTGTTGCTCATTATGGAGCGGATGCTGCGCCGATGGGGAGTTGGATGGCCGCGGTGGCTGCTCGTTTGTGCGACGGCGTTTCATCCCTGGATGATCGCCTCCGGCATGGATGGCTCGACAACCACTACGGCGATTTGCGTCATGCTGGTGGGCATCTACGGGCTGGTCCAGTGGACCGCCGAACGACAGGTTGGCGGGATGGTCTATTTTGCCCTGTCGGCGGCCGTGGGGCTTGGACTGAACACTCAGCTTGGGCTCTGGGCATTTGTGATGCTGGCGTTTCTGATGATGGATATGGCGGTACAGCCGTTTGTCCGCGGGCGGGCCGGCGCGGCTGCGATGCTGGTGTGGTTGCCATTCCTTTACAGCGCGGGGCTGTGGTTTCTGATGAACTGGCTGATCATGGGTGACGGTCTCTACTTTGTGCGGGGTGTGGCCCATTGGGGAGGTCTTCGCGACGGGATGGACTCATCCGTGCAGTCATTCCGCTACCTTCACGTAGCCACAGCGGGGTTGCTGTTGCTTGCGGCCGGGATCGGCATATTGTGGCGCCGTCGGGCTGCCGCGTTTCTCGGGTTGGCCGGTCTGACCGCGCTAACGGTGGCGGTGCTGCTCTCGGCCTACGGATGGCTTTGGCATCCCTCGGTCATTCTGACTGCCGTGATCCCGTTGGTCTGCGTCGTTGCAGGGTATCTGGCCGGCACTGCCGGGATCTCGCGTGCGTTGGCGCTGGCATTATCCGTAGTGCCGGTGGGCATGACTGCGGGGGCGTTGATCTCGGGATGGTTGACCCAGGCGCCGGACGCGCCGGGCCAGGGCCGGATCGAGGATCCGCCCGGACTGCTTCGCAGCATTGAGCAGCATGTCATGCGACAGACCAGACATGGAAAGGTCTTTGTCTGCGGACATGACGCTTTCCGTCTTATCGGGGCGCAGAGCAGTAAACTCTTCGTGCCTTCCCTGGACTTCAACATTGACCAGATTCGCCACGATTATCGCGGGCACCAGATTTCCGTCCTGATCCGACGTCCGGCGGGGCTCAGCAGCATGGACAGCGTGCACTGGAAGTATGATCGGATATACTACTTTGGCGCCGGTCCGATGCTGTACGACAGCGACTGGGGCGATTGGCGTCTCTTCGAGGTGATCGAGCCGGAAGGATCTTCCCGAGGCAGGAACGATGCCGCCGACACGGAGTGATGTCTCGCAATTGCCTACACATTTCGCTCGCCTGGAAGGTCAAGATCACCACCCGCTGCGCTGGAGACACGAAGGCACGGAGAATCGAACACGGAGGGGAACTTGTCTCCTGTTTCTCTCCAAGGCGAGTGTTGCGCGGATTTGGCGCAGGACGCGGCGTCATAACCCTGGAATTGGCCCCGTATTCCCTGCGCCGCGTCCTGCGCCAAATCCGCGCAACGATGCTCCAGAAGAGATCACGGAAGAGCCATATCTTCTCCGTGCTTCCGTGTCTCTGTGGTGAATCCGTATTCTGCACACCAATTTATGAGACAGCACACTAGGCCTATGGTTGGATTTCGCGCAGTTTGAAGGCGATATCGCGCGCGACGGGG
>CAZWPN010000188.1:0-5941 GCA_964635275.1 uncultured Victivallales bacterium
AGATAGTACGCGAGTCCGGTTGGCTCAAAATTCTCGGCGACGATGCGGTTGTTGCATCCCCCTGGGCACGTATTAGTCCAGTCGGTGACCGATCTGCCGGACGTTCCCGCGATGATTCCCCATCGCATCTGGGCGGCGTCCGCCAGCACGTTGGAATAGACCGCCGAAGGAATATACCAGTCCATCGGCGTCTCCATGAATCCACCGAAGAAGCTGCTGGCGGCGTTGCCGGGCATGACGGCGGAACTGTTGATGTATTCGCGGCGGGGATAGTACCAGTAAGAAAAGAGCGACGGGTCAACCGTCAGATAGTGTGTGCCCTCGAGCATTGCCTGGTCCAGCGCCTGAACCAGAATGTGCTGCGTCCGGTGAATGGACACGCTTGAGCGGGCCATCCATCGGTCTGTTCGTGTCTTGACGGAAAATGCGAATGCGATCAGGAGGAATAGGGCGATCAGCCCGAGGATGAGTATCAAGGCGATTCCGCTGCGTTGTCCGCTGTGGGTCTGGCATGCACTGCCTGGAGCATCGGGACGCCGATCAATACATGGTCGGCCTGCAAAAGCATTGCGGGGCGACATCATGGCGCAGAACCGCGCCCACGGGTTCGACATCCAGCGAGACAGAATCGTGTTCATGGCTATCGCCCTCCGACATAGGCGGTTCGGTTGAGACTGTAACAGCGGGTGAAATAGCGCCGGGCGTTGCTGATGACGTAGTTCATCTGCTGTGGCGAACCCGGCGAGAAGATTTGGCCCAAGCGGTAAGCGCGACGCGCGTCGTGCTCGGACAAGACCGTAAGATATACATCCAAGTAAGCCGGCAACTCGTTCGTGTAGCCACCACTGCTTACAGGGGTGCCGAACCGGTCGCGGCAATCGAAGCGTATGGACACAACGTAGGGCACCACTTCCACTTCATCTTCATCAGGTATGGTGTTGATGGTCCAATCAGCGCGGTTGCAACAGGTGCAAACCGGCGATGACGATCGCATCAGGCGGTAGAACGGGAATCCCCTTGCTGCCAATTGGGCTGGCGTCTGTTCCCTCAGGAAGTAGCAGATCTTATCGACCTCCCGCACGTTGGCGTCGGGAAGACCGGTGAACGCCACGAACTTGATGCCCTCGTGTGTGTTTGTTCCGTAGGTGGTCCCGCTGAGGGCGTTGGCGACACCTGCCAGCGGCGCCGCACCCCAGAAGAACGGGTAGTTCGAGTTTCCAACGGCCTGAACGAAGTCGCGCGTGATGAGGTCCATGACGGTTCGCGCTTGCGTGTTTTGGAACGACTGCCGGGTGGAGGCGCCGATGATGTCGGTTGCGTTCGATATGATTCGAGTGGTCAGCACGACCATGATGCTCAGGATGGCTACGGCAAGAAGGATTTCAACAAGGGTAAAGCCGGCGCGGGCGGGTGTTTGATCGCCCATCGCGCGGGGTTCCCGCCGAGGCAGCTGGCTATTCGCACTGTCGCAGAACGCCCCCCACAGAGTCGGGGTCGAATTCCTTGGTTTTCCGCGAGTGTCCATACGCTTCCTCACATCAATTTTGGCAGGTAGCAGTAGAATGTCCGTTTGTTACGGTCGCCGTAGTGTTCAGGATAGACTTCAAGGACCAGGCGTAAGATCTTGCGCCGGTAATACAACTGGTTGTTGTTGTATTGGATGGGGCACACCCACCAGTAGGTGACCCAGTTCGTTGTCCACTGCGGAGGGGTAGCAGTGTTCCAGCCTTCCCAATCTATCCAAGTTGCTCGCCCCTGTCCGGCGAAACGGTTGTCCCAGCGCATGACTTCGGTGACATAGGCCATCAGCTTGTAACGGTAGGTGTGCTCGGTGATGCGGCCATCGTCGGCGACGACGAAGTTGTTGTTGTAGATCTGGTCGCAGATGTTGACGACAAGGCCCGTTTCCGATGACCACAATCCGCCGCTCAGCGGAGCAAGAGAGACTTGGAGTTCGTTGGTGCAATTGTTCATCGCGGTCGCGTAAATCTGGTTCCAGAGTGAGGTGCTGGCCACTGCCTGGCCCAGGATGCCGTTGAAGACGCGGCTTGCGAACTGGGCAGAATGGGTGTCGTCGCCCGCGTCGCGACTGGAATCCAGCCCCAGTGGAAACAGCGTCAGGATGCCTAGAAGCCCGACAACCAAAACAAGGAGGGCGATGACGACCTCCACGAGCGAAAAGCCGGCTCGGGCGGAGCGTTGTGACCGTTGCTGGTCCGATTTCCCGACGCCTAGAGCACGGCACAGAGTGCCGTGGCTACAAAAAGGAAGGGATTCACTGTAGCCCCGGCACTCTGTGCCGGTACCGGCTCCCTCTAGGTGCGATAGGGCCAAAGACCGGAGGTGTTCCGACGTCTGCATTGTGTCCGCGTTATTCATCATGGCACCTGTACGCTGGAAGCCCCGCTGGCGGAAATCATGACGGCATTATTCTGTCCGTTCGGAACCAGTCTGACCGGGCCGTTTGACGGCGCCAGCCCCTCCACCAATCCGAGTTTTCTCCACCCTCGAAATGTGTCCCACGACCGGAAGAACATCGAACCATCTGACTTGAAAGCAACGCCGGGCGCCGACGCCGTCCAGTTCGTGTACTCCACGCTGGGGAAGGGGATATTCGTGAAAAGGCAGGGGATGTTGTTGACGGCGGGGGGCGGCGTGGCGCCAACGTTCAGAACATTCTGTTCGTCGGAACTTACCGTGGCTGCGGTGTCGAAAACCACACCAGCCGGCAGTGGGGTCCACCCCTTGAGATACTGGCGGCTCGCGGCGTCCAGTATGGCGTATGAGCGGGCTGGGGCGGCAATCAAGTCCGCGGGAACTGTGATGTTGCGGGAGGCAAAGTTCTGGTCGCACACAAGGAAAATGACCGGAGACCCCTTGGCAATAGCCTGTTGCCGGGCCAGGCTGAGCGCGGAATGGACTTCGGAAACAGCGGACTGGATAGCGCGGCCCCGGCTGGTGCGCGTGAATCCTACGACCGCCAATGTCATCAAAAGCGCCACAATGGCCATTACGGCGATGAGTTCGATAAGCGTGAACCCAGTCTGGCGCCGGTCCATGAACGGTTGAACTTCTGCGTTGGTCGGCGCTTCGTTACGCGGCGCGGCTGGAGGCCGGATGGGGAAGTGTCCGCCTGTCATGCCCCGCGTCTTCATGCGTTCATCGTATTCCATGCTCACGTGTTGTCCCTCAACTGCCGGAATCGCTTCTCTGTCATCACGGGTAGAATCGCTTGTACGTTGACGAATCGCCCTTCACGATATCGTCGCCGTATCCGAACTCTGTCCATACGGTCCGGTCCACACCATTGCTTCTGTATGGATGGCTCGGATCCGCCATGTCGTCGTCAACGCCCTTCCTGCCGGGGGCGCCGTCGGGGCCAAGGCTGCCGACGTTGTACTCTAATTCGCTGGTGATGAGGTTAGAGCCATCCAGGTATATGCGCAGTCGGTACAGGTAAGAACGGTTCCAAGGGTCCAAGGATACGCATGACTCAAAGAAGTCGGCACCCGCGCTGACGGCGGAGTTGTCCGGGTAGCGGCCATTTGCGGATCGGTAGGAAGTGTAGCCGGTCATGTAGCGCTCGATGTCGCTGTTCGCTCGCGTCATCTGTGCCTTCAGGCGCGCGAACTTGCCAACCTGAAGAAGGATGGTAGACAAGAGGAGAATAATCGCCATGACTGCCAGCAACTCGATCAACGTGAACGAAGATAGGCCCCGTGCAAAATGCCCGTTCCCGTTCTCTAAATCATTGGTGCGTAAGGGATTCATTGTGAATAAATGTTGTCGCCTAGCTTGTTGGCCCATTGAGTGTTTAGACTGGCCGCAGGGTTACCCGCAACCTTGTCGGGCCCGTAAGATAGAACGATCACCGAACGGTCGCTGACGCTCCATCCGCCGAGATTGGTCACGCTGATCGAGTCGTCAGCGCTCAGATCTATGGCGATTGCGTAGGGTGTCCTCCATGGGTCACGGAGGATGTTGTCCGAAGGGATGGAGGTCTTCAAGAAATCTATCTGCCTGGGATTGTAGGTGGTGTTAGTCGTCAGGATGCCGACAAAGGCTTGCAGTTCATTGTTCATGGTTGCGGTGATCATGATGTCGGCGAGCCCGCCGCTGGTTTGAAATGGCAGCCGCTGATACTCCCGCTGATACGCCTTGACTGCGGTGGCTATCAGGTTGACTTCCGTTTGGGCCTGACTGCGCTTGGCATTGCGGAGCACGGAAAAGAGGACAGGGATGACAATGCCCGCCAGGATGCCAATGATGGCGATGACGGTTAGCAGCTCGATCAGGGTCATACCAATGGTGGCTCCAGGCTTCGAAGTGCCAGCGGAATCACGGCCAAAGAAGGCCACGACGGAGCGGGTACCTCCCCGGATGCTGGAATGCAGCCGCTTCGGGCATGGGATGCAAGCGCTCCGCCGCATCCGCATGGGTTCTGCAATCGCTTCCATAATGTTCGCTCTCACCACGTGCTCCAGTAGTTCGTAAAATTCGCTCCGACGCCTGGGTCTATCGCTGCCGGGGCGAGCAACTGCATGGATCCATCGCTGAGCACAACGTTGGACTTGTTGAAATGTCGGGCGAAGCGGACGGTATTAGTGCCGAAGGAGTTGGTCCCTGTCTGAACCAAAATGGAGTCGTTGGTGAAATCCATGAACATGATCGCCGGCCTGACCTCTTCCTCCGTGAAAGCGTCCGACATTCCGTAACTGCATTGACGCACGCTGGTTATGGCTACGGATCCGGCGACGTTGCAGTCCTTCAACACGTCAAGATTGCCATTCAGGATGAAACTGAAGTTGGTGTTTGGGCTTGCCACAGAGGCGTTTGTAACCGTGACAAAGATAAGTTTGCCTGCGGGAGCGGCTGGCGTGAACGATGTTACGCTCCATGTTCCGGTTCCGCGAGTGCCCGTGACGGTGCTTGTGACACCGAGGCTGCCGTCATAGGCGTTCATAAAGTACACACCTTCTTCAAGGGGCACCGTGCCATAGCCGGGCCACGAGAGAAGCGCGTTCATTCCACCATAGTGGTAGATGCGGTCTTTCGGACACATGAAGACTTTCGGTGAATCTACGTACGAAGACAGGACTCCCGCGAATCCGCGTCCGTTAATGCGGGGTATCCGTGTTGGCGACGTCACGTTGTACTCCGCCGCCATCTTACTGAAGGACGTATACGCCTTATAGATCCCTGCCAGATTCGAGGCGCACTTCGTGCGTCTTGCGGTTTCCATGGCTTTGCTCAGGGTGGGCAACAACAACGCCACGAGTATGCCGATGATGACAACCACCACCAGCAACTCAATTAACGTGACACCATCCAGACGATGGTGCCGATATTTGACAACCCTCATATCCACCCTCTAATCAAGAGTCTAAGCGAGGTACGCTGGAAGCGCAAGCATAGATCGACTATTTCATCAACGCGGCAGGGCGCCCGCCCGAGGATCCGGCGGCAAAAAAAGACGTGAGCAGAAAACGGTTGACGGCACTCGTTTCATCGAGTAACTTACTTTCGTACTCTTGTAGCGGTCACTCAATGGAGGGGCGATCATGAGCGCATGGACTGGTTCGGCGTGTCGGAGTGTCTACCTTGGTGTCCTGATTCCACTCTTTCTTATAGGGCTAAGTTCAAGTATCTACGCAATACCAACCAATTGCACCTTCGAGGGGTATGAGAGCGGGGTACGCATTCAGGATGTTGATGGAGGATGGACGGTTGGCGACGTGGATGCGGCGACCGTCGTTAAGACGAACTACGTGTACGCTGGCGGCTACCCCGAGATCCACCAAAACGGCGCCAGCAATGTTCTTAAGCTGGCGGGCCACGCGACCAATACTGTCAATGGCGGAGTGGGCTCGGAGGTATGGGTTGATACGATGATTGCCATGGTCGCCTGGAGCGGTGACCCGGATCCTCTGCCGAATGTTCC
>CAZWPN010000189.1:0-5918 GCA_964635275.1 uncultured Victivallales bacterium
CGAAATGTGTGGGCTGACCGCGGCCGGCTGCGCCTTGTACGGCGAGAAGCCCCACATCAGCCGGTGGCTCCGCCTGTGCGTGGAGAAGAGCCGGGTGATGGCGCAGGCGCTTGGCGACGACGGCGCATCGCACGAGGGCATCGGCTATGGGCAGTACTACAACGAGTTCTTCGTCAAGACGCTCCTGCTGGTGAAGGAGTTGATGGGCGTCGATCTATTCCCGGATTGCGCCTACCTGCGCCATCTGTCCATGTTCTACCTGCATTCGAGCATCTCCCGGGAGGCTTGGACACCACAGGCAAACCTGATCAACTTCGGCGATGGGGTCCGATCCAACTGGTATGGGCCCGATTCGCACCTGCGGGTCCTGGCCGCCTGCTACCGCGATCCGCTGGCCCAGTGGCTCGCCGATCAGCATCAGCTCGCCGGAACGGCGGCAATCAGTTCCTCCTTCCTGAACCTGACCCACCACGATCCGACCGTCCCATCCGAAGCCCCGGTCTCCCTCCCGCCTTCCCGCCGCTTCGCGGACAAGGACATGGTCTACCAGCGGTCCGGCTGGGGTACGGGCGAAGCGCTCCTGGCCTTCCGGTGCGGTCCCCATTTCGGACATCATGTTCTGCACCGCTACACCGGGGAAATCGGCGGCGGGCACATGCAAGCCAACAACGGCACGATCTACCTGATCGCCGGCGGCGACTACCTGATCTCGGGCGACGGGTACTTCAACAAGTTCACGGCCCATGGAAACACCCTGCGGCTGAACGGGATCGGCCAGGAGGGCGAAGGCGGAGCGTGGTTCGAGAGTCTCGCCCTGCGCCGGGAACAGCGCGGGCCTCGCATTCTGGCTGACCGCCTCGACAGCGACTGCGAGTACGTCATCGGGGACCTGGCCCCGGCCTATCCCGCGGTGCTGGAGATCCGGCGACTCCTCCGGAAGGTTTTCTACCTGCGACCCGCAACCTGGGTAATCATTGACGAAATCGAAACGGCCAGACCGGTAACGGCCGAGGCGCGCTTTCACTCCGACTTCCCCTTCACCACCGAGGGCCGGTCATGGGCCGCCTGCGGGACGCGTTTTGCGCTTCGGCTTACGGCTGGCGGCACCACGGACTGGGCCCCCCGCACCGAGGTCCAGACGTGCGCGCACCCCGACGGGCCGGTCACGCATCACTATCCGGTGCTGAGACTGGAAACCGGGCCGTGCATCCGCTCCGCCCTGGTCACCGTACTTGAGGTTCTGCCGTTGTCCGGCCCACGACCGGCAGGTCCACAAATCCACATGGGCGAAACACACGCGACGCTAGGCCTTTCGCGATCCGGAGACCCCGTAACGCTCCGCCTCCGTCTCTTCCCGGACGCCCCCCCGGACATCGGCATTGAATCGACCTCACCGCAAACCCGTTGACCTGAAAGGATCCACCTGCTCGTTTCATTGCAGTAACTGTCTGTCCCTGAGAATCTTGCAGGTCTGACATGAGACAGTCACCAACACAACGGCTCGCCTGTGTATCCGCAACTGCCTGGCTTGTCGCGATACTTCTCTGCCCATGCACCCCGGCGCACGGCGAAATGAAGACCTGGATCGGCAGTTCAGATGTCAGTTGGTTTACTGCGACGAATTGGAATCCGGAGGGCGTACCCACCAATGGCGACGACGTGGTGATCGACGCCGTGTCGTCCCTGACCAATGTGGTCCTGACCGGTTCCACGCCGGCGTTGGGGCAGTTGACGATAATGAACAGGGCGCTTGTTTTTTCGAATTGGAACACGGTGCTGACCGTCAGCAATATGGTGGTTCGATCCGGCGGCAGACTGGCGCTTCCGGCGGCTTTTAATGAGGTGGCGGGGTTATCCAACCGGATCTGCGTGGTATGTACGAACTTTGTCCTGGATCCGGGTGGGCAGGTCCTGGCAGATGGCCGTGGCTACATCGGAGCGAATGGGGCAAACGGCTACGGTCCCGGCAAGGGGTTGTACGGTCCGGCGAGCGTTCAACAAGGTTCGGGTGGCGGACATGGCGGCGCGGGAGGAAGCTGCAATTCCGCGTTGGGTGGCGGGGTCTACGGCTCGAGTAGTGCTCCTGTTACCCCGGGCAGCAGCGGCGGTGGCGGTTGGATTGGTGTCGGCGGCAGTGGCGGCGGCGCGGTGCGCATCGACGCCGCCGGCACCGTCACGGTCAACGGGACCATCAGTGCCAATGGGACGGCTGCAGGCCCAGGCCAAAACGGCGGCGGCGGTGCTGGCGGGTCGATATATATCACCTGCCAAACACTGGACGGCACAGGGGGCGTTATCCAGGCCTCTGGTGGCGCCCCGTACTCCGTCAACGGTGGTGGCGGCGGTGGCGGCCGGATCGCGATCATCTACACTGCTTTTGCAGGTACACCCGGTGGCTTGCGGTTTTATGCTTCGGGTGGCCCGGGGTATATCACCGACCGGACTGATCCGACTGCGTCGCAGATGGGCACGTTATACCTGTCGAATACCAATCCCCTGGCGGATATCTGGAAAACACAGATTCAGGGTGCGTACCTGTTTGTGCCCGGTTTCACGACGTGGTCGGCACCCGTGGTGGTGAGCAACGCGACCATCGGGTTGCCGGAAGGTTTTGTGCTCAGCGGTGCGAGCGTCAAGGTGGTGACGACGAACAACGGGCTGTCCCTCGGTGCGAACCAGGTTGTTTTGAACACCGACTTTGAACTGACGACCAACGGGTGGGTCCTCATGGGGAGCAACAGCAGTATGAACTGTTCCGGGAACTTCACCCTGCGCAGCAACGCCGCCATCCGGATCGGAAGCGCCAGTTCCTTGTCCTGCACCGGTGCAATCACTGTGCTGGACGCTGCAGCCAGCATTCTGCGCATGGGGAGCAACTCGTCGCTGAGCTGTGGCGGGAATATCCTGATCAGCCGGGGACAGGTGAACATGGACCGGAATCCGACTATCACCTGCAGCAGTAATCTGACGCTGACCAACGGGGCTGTGCTGTATGTCTACGGGGGGCCGACGAATGGTGGCGCCATCACCGGCGGGCGCATCAGTGTCACCAACGATATCGTCATCGGCCCCAATTCCTGGATTTTCCCCTATTCCGAACCCTACAACGGCGGGGCGGTGAAGTTCACGCTGCGCCGGCTGCTGATCAACACCAATGCCGGAATCAATGCCGATGGGACGGGCTACCCGGGGGGATACGGTCCGGCAAGAGGCACAAGCGGGAATATGGGAGGCGGCGGTGGTGGACATGGCGGCATAGGTGGCGATGGCCTCGCCTACGGAACACGTATGGCCGGCGGCGCGCCAGCCTACGGATTGAGCAATGCGCCGGTCACCTCCGGCAGCGGCGGCGGCAACGGCTGGTTTGGCGTTGGAGGCCGCGGCGGCGGTGTGGTCCACGTCGACGCAGCCGAAACAATCATGAACAACGGGGTGCTCAGCGCCAATGGCGCCAATTCCAGCTTTGGTTACTCCGGTGGCGGGGCGGGCGGCTCGGTGTATGTCATATGTTCGGAATTACGCGGAACGAACGGGGTGATCCGGGCCAAGGGGGGGAATGGGTATGCTCAATCGGGAAACAATGCCGGCGGTGGCGGTGGTGGCGGACGGGTGTCGCTGTGGATCGGGTTGACCTCCGCGCAACGGGCCAGGGCCCAGGCTGGGGATTATGCAAGGATGACCATTACCAATGCCTATACTGTCTTCCCGGGCGAGATTTCAGCGACCAATGGTTCCGGATATGGAACCGCAGGGGCGGGGACGATCTTTGTCCTCCAGGCCTATCCCGCCCGGGGAATCGTTATGTTTATCCGGTGATTAGGATAGCCAATGCCTGAACGCAGAAATCCAGCTTGTGCAACAAACGCTGTGCCGCAGTTATTTGAATCCCAACTGTCATGCCGGCTTGATCTGGCGCGCAAACGCACCGCGCAGTACCCGCTGGACTCCATGGATTTCGTCCTCATGGATCTGGAACGCCCGGCCGGGTCGCGGCGGTTCGCCGATTTCTGCACGGGCGATCTGACCGGCCGGATGCTGTGGATTCTGAGCAGCACGGACGGTCTTACGGGGGCTTCCGATCCACGGCTGAAGGATCTCTTTGAACGGATCCTGAAACAAAAACAGCCTAACGGGTTGTTCGGGCGAATGGCGGCGCAGATCGATGAGGCCCATCCGTTCACCAGCGAGTGCGGAGGCGTTGGTTTGAGTTCGAACATGCTCCTGTTTGGTCTCGTTGCCTACTATGAGAGGACCGGTGACCGGCGCAGTTTGGAAGCGGCCCGGGGGATGGTCGAGTTTACGCTGGCGCGCGAAACACAATTTCGCGAGTGGTTGGCCTCCAAGAATAACCGGCATAGCATCGACATGTGGATAACCCTGCCGCTGGCAGAGTTGTTCCGGATCACCGCCGACAAACGCTATCTGGATCTCTGCGCCCTGATCCGGGACAGCTTCGGGAATCTGGAAGGAACTCATTCGCACAGCTTCGGCACCACGCTGCGCGGGCTGCAGCGAGCGGCGCTTTATTCAGGCGATCTCTCATGGAATGATAAGGTTGAACGGTTCCGGCAGAGGATCGCGGCAGAGTGCGAAAGACCGGATGGCGGTGTGGCCGAGAGTTATCCGGAATCGGTACGGAATGAAGGATGTTCGATCGCGGACTGGATGGTGATAAACCTGCAGGCCGGTCTGCTGACGGGCGACGACACGGCCTACGAGAAGGCCGAGCACATCTTCTACAATGCCTTTGCCTTCAACCAACTCGACAACGGCATGTTCGGATTGCGCAAGTTGACCCTGAACGGATATGCCACTGGGCCGTTTGAAGAGGCGTGGTGCTGCTGCCTCCACCATTGCGGTGTGGCGATGGGTGAATATGCGCGCCACGCCGTGTGCCTGCGCGATGGCGTGGTGTGCGTGAATCTGCTGGTGCCCGGCCGGTATAGCATCGGGGGCATTACCGTGACCATCAATTCCCAGTACCCAGCGGACATCAGTTCAGCCATCACCGTCAACGGTCACGCACCGGACACGCGGGTCAAGATCCGCATACCCGGATGTGCTCGCCATTCGTCTGTGAAGGAACACCGGCACGCGGATGAGATTCGGATTGAGCTGAAGGGGGAATTGGGTCACACCGTCGAAGTCTGCAAGAACGGCCGGGTGCTGAAATATGGCCCCTTGGTACTAGCCCCGCAACACTACGCGTGGAATCCGCTTGAAATGAGCACGGCCGGGGCTGTTCCGGAAGGCTGGGGCGGGCCGGTCATGCCGCCCGGTCTACCTGCTCTGCGGCTGGACGGTCTGGCCGATGCCCGGGGATTTCTGCGGTTGAACCGCGACCCGCGGCGCGAATGGAACCGCTTTGACTCTGGTCCGGCAGCCCCCTTTCATGTTCGAAACGCAGAGGTGGGGGTGCCCGTTCAGTTTGATTCGGGAGAGAAAATGGAGCTGGTTTTCGATCCGCTGTGCAGCGCAACCGGCTATCTGGGTTTTTACGAAACCCCGTTTGTGTTCAAGTGAGCAAGACAGGAAGAAGTCCAATGGCTACACTGACTCTGAGACTGTTCGATTATGGAACGCTTCGGGCGAAATTGACGCCGGGAAGCCGGGTTGCCATTCTCAGTTGCGGCAGTTGTGCGCGACTCAGCGATGGTTTGGGGGGCGAGCAGGGGCTGGAGCGCCTCGCGGCGAAACTGACGGCGGACGGGTTCCAGGTGATCTGCCGGGAGGTGCTGCCCGTTGCCTGCGCCAAGGATGCGCTGGCAATCCTGGGTGAGGCCGGCAACCGCTTGCTGGATGAGGCCGATGCCGTCATCCCGCTTGCCTGCGCGGCGGGGATTCGGCGGACCCAAGAGCGGGTTCGCAAACACGCATTAAGAACTGAGCCAGGCACGCATTAAGAATTGAGCCACCTT
>CAZWPN010000190.1:0-5733 GCA_964635275.1 uncultured Victivallales bacterium
AGATCATGCCGGAGTTGCCGGCGCTCATCGCGCGCGTTCGCAAGGTTATGCCGGAGGCTCACATTGTCCATGGCCGGGTGGAGGATTTCCATCGCGACAGCCTGAAGTCCAAGCGGCGCCTGCCCCGGCACGGCGGCGAGTTGCGTATGCCGCGCATGTCACCGGGGTTCAGCGATTTGCTGGTGAATGTCCTGTCGTCCCGCATCCACCTCAAACAGCGCAACGCCGCGATCCAGGCCCTGCTCGAACGGCAGGCCGAGCCGTGGGCCGTCTGCGCTGAGTCGGCGGGGCGACGGGAGATTGGTCAGTATTTCGAACTGGCCTGGCGCTACCTGATTCAGAACCATCCGCACGACTCGATCTGCGGCTGCAGCATTGACCCGGTGCACAAGGACATGATCTATCGCTTCGACCAGTCGGAGCAAATTGGCGCGCGCATTGCTGCCGAGTCGGTTGCCGCCATTCATGCCGCAGTGAAGCCTCCGGCAGAGGGCGAATTCCTGGTCAGCGTGTTCAATCCGTCGCCATTCCCCCGGCAGGGCGTGATGCTCGATGTCGAGTTCCCGAATGCCTGCCCGGAGGAATTCACGATCGCCTTGCGCGATGGAACCCCTGTACCGTACCAGCGCCTAGCCGCGCAGCCGAAGATGCGGATCGTGCGCCCTCATCGCGACATTCCGGGGCCCAGCTTTCGTGTTGCGCAGACGGTCTTCGTTGATGTCACCGTGCCGGCGCTGGGATACACGACGCTGGTGTACAAGCAGGTTCCGCCGGGGCAGGAGCAGTTTGTTCAAGGTTCGCTGACGAAGTCTCCCACGATGCTGGAGAACGATTTGATTCGCCTCTCCTTCAATCCGGACGGCACTGTCACGCTCACCGATCTCGCCACCGGCGAAGAGTATCCCGGGCTGAACGTCTTTGAGGACGGCGGCGACACCGGTGACGGCTGGAAATACATCCCGCCGGCCAATGACCGGATTGTCGCCGGGTTGTCCGAGGTCAGCGTGAACGTGACGGCGTCGGGCCCCTTTGTGGCGTCGGCGGTAGTCAGCGGCATCCTGACTGTGCCGGCCGGACTGACGCCTGACCAGAAGGGGCGCAGTGCTGAAACGGCACGCGTGCGCCTGTGCAGCACGTTCACAATCCGGCGCGGCAGCCGTCGGGTGGATGTCCGGACCGAGATTGAAAACACCGCGCGCGACCATGTGCTGAAGGCGCTCTTTCCGGCCCGGACTACCACGTGGGAATCATTCGCCGACTCGATGTTCGACGTGGTGCGGCGCGACATCCGTCCGCCGACGGGCGTCGTTTGCGAGGAACCCTGGCAGGAGAATCGGCCGCTGGAGTCGTTGGTCGGCATCAGCGACCGGCGGCGTGGGTTGGTGGTGTTTGCGAAAGGGGTTCATGAAGGCGGTGTGCGCAACAACGAAGCCCGGAGCGTGTTCCTGACCGTGTTGCGCTGCTATGGCCGGACGGTCTTCACGCTTGGAGAGGAAGGCGGGCAGATGCTGGGGCGCCAGACCGTGGAGTACGCCTTCATGCCGGTC
Source organism: uncultured Victivallales bacterium (assembly GCA_964635275.1). Taxonomy (GTDB): domain Bacteria; phylum Verrucomicrobiota; class Kiritimatiellia; order UBA8416; family CAZWPN01; genus CAZWPN01. Next base: position 1,548 of record CAZWPN010000190.1, read on the forward strand.
AGTGATCAGGAGATTCCGGCCGTGCTGGCGGAGCGAGAGCAGTTCCTCCATCCGGTGATGTGCAGTCACAGCCTGGACGTGCTGCTGAACCGGAGACAGTTTACGGGGACGCTGGACGATACCCTGTCGTTCCTGAGCATCAGCGATCCGCGCGTGGTGCTGTCGGCCCTGCGGCGCAATCCGCGTGGCGAGCTGATCCTGCGGGTGTTCAATCCGACTTCTGATCGCGTGACCGCCGACATTGTTTTCGGGTTCCCGGTGCCGGAAGTACGTCAGACCAATCTGGCGGAGGACTCGGTTGGAAAGAAGGTCAAGCTGAGCAAGGGTCGCATGCGGCTGATACTGGCGCCGAAGAAGATCCAGACGTTGGTGCTTGGATAAAAGGCTTTGGATTAAGGGAAGTAACAAGATGACATCGAGAGAAAGAGTGTTGAACGCGCTGAACTTCAAACCGGTTGATCGCTTGCCCAAGGACCTCGGGGGGATGCGGTCTACCTGCATAAGCTGTTTCGCCTATCCGAAACTTGTCCAGGCGCTCGGTCTGCCGCCGCGTCGGCCCAGGGTGTACGATCTTGGACAGATGCTCGCGCTGCCAGATATGGATGTGCTGGATGCGCTCGGTTGTGACGTGGTCATGGCGGAGCCGGACGTTACAAATGCGTTCGAGCAGCCGGATCTCTGGAAGGAGTACGATTTCGGCGGACGGCTCCCGGCGCTTGTGCGCGACCCGGCGCAGTTCCGTCTCGAACCCGACGGCACGCTCGTGGCCGGCTCCATGCGCATGCCACCCGCCAGCCACACGTTCAACACGGAACATGCCGGCCAGATCCTCGTTCTGGACGACGACCTTCCCAAGCCGGATCTCAAGCAACTGCGGGAGAATGTTAAGAACGGAGCGTGGAAGGACGCCGACATCATTCGTCTCCGGGAGCACTGCCGGCGCGTGCGCGAATCCACGGATCGTGCCGTCTTTCTCTGGGGCCCGTTCAACCTGGGAATCAGCATTCATGGCTTCGGTGGCGTGGCGGTGTTCCCGATGCTCTGCATGCTCGAACCCGACTTCGTGCGGGAACTGCACGAGATCGTCCTCGAAGGCGCGCTGCGGAACGTGAAGATTCTCCTGCCGGAAGTCAGGAAGTACGTGGATATCGTCGGCACCGACGCGGACGACTGGGGCAATCAGAACGCGCTCATGGCGCCGCCGGCCGTGTACCGGGACTTGTTCCTGCCGTTCCGCAAACGCCACTGCGAGGCCATCCATGCCGCGGCGCCGGAGATCAAGACATTCCTGCACTCCTGCGGGGCGATCTACGACATTCTCGACATGCTGGTTGAAAGCGGCATCGACATCATCAACCCGATACAGTGGCAGGCGGGCGGCCTTACCGTCCAGGAGTGGAAGGACAAATGCCGGGGCCGAATCGCGATGTGGGGCGGCGGAGTGAACTCGCAGGCCACGCTGCCGCTCGGATCGGTGCGCGACGTGGAAAACGAGACGAGACGAAATGTCCGGATTCTCTCGAAGGACAGCGGATACATCTTCTGCAACATCCACAACATCCTGGCGGAGATCGCTCCGGAGAAGGTCATCGCGATGTACCGGGCGGCAACGTAATCAACCTCGTATCCGTGGCGGGCGTTCCCTTTTCGGGGCCGTGAGTTGACGTGTCAGATCGAGAAAGGCATCTACCTCGGCGTCATCGCCGGCATCAGCAAGGCGGGCCGGGTCAATGCCGGCGCGAACCCCCATGGCCACGGGATGGATCTTGAACGCGGCGCGCCGCGCCGTGGATACAGTCCCCAGTCCGCGCCGAACGGCACTGTTGAGTTCCTCCTTGAAACTGTGTCGTGTGCGGTGCGCCGTCTCCCGAAGGAGTTCTGCTACATCAGGGTCGAGAGTGACCGTAGTTCTCATGGGTGCATCATGACAGCATGAGATGGTGGAGCCAGCGCGACGATCTTGGGATGCTCCATGAACTCGCGCGCGTGGTGATTCCCCACGACGTTGTAGAACCCTTCGTCACTCCAGAAGACGAATCCCGCCAGCTCAGGAAAGTGGCTCTCCAGCTTCCGCAGCACATCCAGACAGTCTCGCGGAGCCTCGGGCTTGCCACGGATGCCCAGTTCGGCCCACCAGACTACTTTGCCGCGCTCCTTCTTCTTCGCCACGGCCCATGCGTACTCATCGAATATCAGGTCGGAGCCGTAAGCCGACTTGCCGAGCACATCCACGTACGCATCGCCCGGGTAACAGCGTGCCAGCGCACCGTAGTCTTGTGTCGTGTGATAGGCCCAGATTAGGTGGTCGAGTTGCTTGGTGGTGTGGAAGTAGTCATGAACCAGCCGGTAGAGCCGGATGATGGCTTCACTGCCCTGCTTGGCGTGCCACTTGTTCCGGTCATCGCTCTCCACGAACGGCGTGTAGATGACCGGAATCCGCCGGTCCTTCAGCCATTGCAGATTGGCCGCCATCCGGTCGAGTTGCCGGTAGAAATGCGTTTTGAGGGCATTGTCGCCGGGCGCCCAGATCTGCTCGATCTCGCAGGGGTCATTCCAGGCGCCGCCGCCTGGATTTGCATAGAAGCTGTAAACGCCCGTAATCAGGCCCCGGCTCCACAGCTTCTGGACGCCCTCATTCCACGCGGCGTCGGGGAACGGATCATTCGCGAAGTCGTAGGTGATGCAGCCGTAGCGGGGTAGCCGGCCGGCGTGCGCATACACCTTCTGGAGCCAGTTACTCGGGTGATCCGGGTCCGGGTTTTCGTTGTGAACCCATGTGGCCACCTGCCCAAACAAATACGATCCCTGGCCCAGCCCTTTCAGGTACGCGAGCACTTTCTCCCGGGCCTGGGCCGCACTCGTGACGCCGGGGACCGCGCCCCATGGAGTGGTGACCGATAGGAAGTCGCTTGTTTTACACATGAGTGATAATATCACTACTGTCCGGTTTAAAATCCCTGAAAACATTGTTGATTGTGAGTGTCATGCTTCTGAAGATGTAACGGGCGTTGGGCAAAGGCCTGTGAAATGGGCGTTTTGTCGAAAAGCGTAAGGTGTAAAATCTGTAGGATTGTGTAAGGGCTGTGAGGCAAGCGGAACCGTTTTTTGAGGATTGCGACCAGAACATAGACGGAGATGGCGATCCAGACCTGCGTCTTGACGGCGTTCTCGCTCAGACCGAAGAAGGCTTTGATATGAAGATGTTGCTTGATCCATTTGAAGAACAACTCTACCTGCCATCGTGCGCGATACAGATGGGCAACCGTCAGCGCCGGTATGTCCATGTTGTTGGTCAGAAAGACCAGTCGCTTGCCGGTGTCCTGGTCTGTGAATCCGACGCGACGCAGAGGATCGGGATACTCCCGCTGAGCACGGACTCCCGAGAGCACAACCGTTTGGTCGAACCTCAAGCCGGTCTCTTTGTCGACGGGACGCGAGTAGCGCCGGTCCAGTTGGGTGTTGCCCTTGCTTCGAGTTACAAAGAATGCGCCTTGCCGGTGGATGCGATGCAGTCGTAAAAAGGCCAGGTAGCCCCGATCCACGATGTAAAAAGAACCGGCATCGAAAGGGATTTGGTCGAGGATATTGACGTCGTGAACCTTGCCGGGAGTAATAATGACAACGGTGGGATAGTTCCCCTGCAAGGCCAGAAGCGTATGGAGTTTTACCGCCGCTTTCGTTCGCCGGAACTTCGCCCACGGAAACAGGGTCAGGCACAAATCGATGGTCGTCGAGTCCAATGCGTAGGCGGTCTGATCCAATTCGGCCCCAAACGCCTCGCCGGCATACAACACGGACGCCTCCCGAATCAGGACCTGCGCAAAATCCGCGAAGATGCGCCAGTCCCGCGTTTCGTTGGCATCGGCCAATGTGCTGCGCGCACCCGTCGAACGAATTCCGGAGTGATAAAGCTTTTCGGATTGCACCCGAAGACCCAGGGCAATCTCTCGCAGACTTTCCAGCCCAGTCAGTTGGGCAAACATCATGATCAGGTATTGATCCAAACAACTCATGCGTCGGATGCGATGGTTTCCCCCGTATCGCTCGACGCATCGGTTGAATTCGTGCCGGGGCAAGTGGTCTGTCAGTTGCGCAAATACTGTTCGACCTTGATTCATGATGCGTCTCCCCTTGAGTTGTCAAGGGAGAAACCATCATCGAAAGGGGTTCATAAATGAAATCGAAA
>CAZWPN010000191.1:0-3409 GCA_964635275.1 uncultured Victivallales bacterium
CCTGCGTACTGGCGACCCGCGGACGGCTCGCCAGTCCGCAGAGCCCTGACGTTCGACAAACGAAAAAGGAAGATCACGAATGAAGACGCAGTATGACATAAGCAGCAAGTCACATCCCGCCCGATTCCCTCTCGTCGGTTGCCTATTCATGGCGGCTGCGCATCTCTGTGCAGCGGACAGCATGATCCCTCTTTCGGGATTTCCAACCCAACAAGATAATCAACATGTCTCACCGATGCTCTGCAGCGGCATTCCTGGCTTCCTTGTCCCAGCGGGCGCGGGGGACACTGCTCATCTTTACTGGTTTCCGGCCGAGTCAAATGCGATCTCGGGAATCGCCATACCTGTTCCTGCAGGCTCGCAGGGCTTCTCAGAGCAGAGAGGCGGTGACCGCGTTGTGTATTGCCAGACAACTTCTGTTGATAGGACTATCTGTTTCTCGCTACTAAATAGAAGGCACTCTGATGGCCAATGGCAATTGTCCCTGGCCGCCAGTGTGCCCGTTCCTACAAACCTTATCCAGCCGCGCATTCTAGCATTTGCACCAACCAGCGTGTGCGCACTTGTCACATCGACCATCAGTGGCAACAGCTACGTATACCTGCTGCGTCAAGGGAATCCCCCGACTCTCATATCAGACTGGATGGAAGTATCAGCACGGTATTACTGGACTCGTCACGGGTTTCTGAGTGTGAGGTGGCAGTCTACCCACAGCGCGCGCATTGATCTCTGGGATGCTGATTCAGCCGCGCTCCTCGTCTCCACGAATGCTGCCGTTGAAACATGGCAAATAGCTGTTGGCGACGATGAAGCATGGTGTGTTTCCAGCAACACCGTGAACCGCCTATCGATACCGTCACTGGAACTTACGGGAAACGCGGGTCCGCAAGACGGTACATTGATGGGCATCGCATCTCTAGGCAGCAAGGGATGCGCGTTCGTGACTGGGGACGCGCTCGGTCAACACATTCATGTATGTTCGCACGATGGTGCCGTCATGTATTCTCGCCCGACGTCCCTTTCATGGAATCTCTATCCTTCTCTTGATTGCCGTTTCGTGGGCGATGACCTCGAGATTCATGACACTTCTACCGCCTATAGCACAACTATACCGTCTGGACAGCCTACTGTCGGCTCCGCATTCCTAACTACGCTCAGTGGCAGCATTCTGTGGGCACGAGGAAACTATTGGTCTGACACTGTGGATATATATTCGTTTTCTCAGTCATGGCCGGTTCAACCATTGATAGTCTCGGCTGTTCGCCGGGATCAGCTGATCACCGTCAGTTATATAACTCAAACTGGTTACAGCTATTGCGTACAGACAACAACTAATATATTGATGAATTCGTGGACGAACGCGAGTGATATTGAATATGGCACTGGTGCTGTGCAGACGATTACCAATATGTCCGCAAATGCACCTCAGCAATTCCTGCGACTTTGGGCCGCGCCACCACAATGACAACGGGCGGCATCTCTGTGTTGCACATTCGGCACTGACTCTAGACAACACCAGATACGCAGTATGAGGAACAGTCAAACCAAAGGGTCCTGCTTATCGGGAACCCGCGGCGGGTTCCCGAACGCAGACCCTCGTCGTTCTCCGGGAAAGGGGCCGAGTCAGTCCGCGGAGGAGGCGAGGATACTAAACACAAGGAGGATCTGATGCGTTCTCTACGCTGCTACGTCCAGACCATGGGTTACGCCACAGTCTTGTCAATGGGATGGAACAGTATTGCCTTGGCCGGAACAACCCTCTTCGACGCTGTCGACTCCCACCGCTGGACAGGCAGCGATGCGGCCCAAGGGATCACTGTGGAACACGTGTCGTTTGAGGGGCGAGCTTGTCTGAGAGGGTCCGTCACGCACACATCGGGCAACTACGCGTTCATGTTCACCGACTCCTTCTTGCCAGAGGACTGGGCGTCGGTCTACACCGTTGCCCAAGCCGATGTGTACATAAGCAACGCAAATGCGGGCACGTTGCTGAAACTGGAGATCGAGGACGACCTTGGCAACAAGCAGCAGTTCCCCGTGTCGATCCCGGCTCACGGGCAGTGGGTCACGATGAACTGGGGGGCCATCTCTTCTTTGACATTCCAACCGTCCCGCGTAGTGCTCACGCTGGATCAGATATCAGGAAGACGGCCCACGGTCTATGTTGATCGGCTTCGGCTGGTGCGTTCGGGCGGGGAAGTCGTGGTGTGGGACGAGATGGAAGGCGAACGACCTTGGTTCTACGCAGGCAACTGGTTCAACTGGAGACGGATCCCCGACACGATAGGGCTCGATGTTGTCTCATCATTGGATGGCGCCCTGGGAAACCGAGCTGCCAGTTTGTACGTGGAATGGGACAATGTTGCCGGCCAAGCCCCCGGGCAGCAGAGCGCCGAGATCGGTGTGGATGCAGCTTCGTTCGGCGGGCCTCCGCTGTCTCTTGACTTCTCTAACGTTGACCGCTTCTCATGCTATGTGAAAACGTCCACTACAAACGTCGGATTTCGAGTCTTTTTCGATGGGCCGTCTTCGACAGGTTTCGCTACCGCCACAGCGCTTCCAGTCGCGACGGGCTTGTGGCAACGTTTGGTCTGGGATATCCCTTGGCCTGGGTCCTTTGACCGTTCCGCCGTCAGTCAGATGAACCTAGTGGTTGGAGACATCACGAACGAACCACACGGATGGGCTCGCTTTGATCACCTGGAGCTTGTCGAAGACGCACTGCTGCCCTCACCTACGGGGCTGGTCGTGTCGATCAACAGCTACGACGCCCAACACGGGAGCGTGAACGATCTAGGCGGGGACTATGGTGAACTGAACAGTTCCACGAACGTTGACCGGGTCGAGGTCACCGTGGATCGCGAAGTCACCTACGGCGCGTCGTCCGCCGCCCTCAAAGTGGCGTACACCAACCTCACCGGCGGTTTCGCCGGCACTTGGAATTCGCTCGTTGGCAAACCGAACTACCCGGAGTTCTTCCTCGATGTATCAGATTGGGACTATCTCACATTCCGGGTCCGCGGTAGCGGCCGGAGTGCGAACGTCTACAACGCGAAGCTTGAGGTGAAGGAGACATCGCTGTCAGGAGACCCCTTTCTGCGCACGGCCTATCAGTACATTCAAATCGACGATGCAAACACCAACTGGACCCACGTTGTCCTCGACGCCAAACTGACCAACGAGTTGGCGTGGTCGTACAACCGATTCAAGCCTAATCCCTCGAGAGTAAAGGAAATCGTCCTTGTGCTGGAGGAGTTCTTCAATCCAGATGCGGGCACCTTCTTCATTGACGAACTGGCCTTCGTGGACATCGACCAACCGGAGCAGCCTGTCACGCCGTTGACGCCGGATGCCGCATTCCTGGACCACCTGATTGATCTCAATGCCCGGTACTTCGTCCACTCTGTCC
>CAZWPN010000191.1:3419-5727 GCA_964635275.1 uncultured Victivallales bacterium
GGACCGCACAAGCTTCTCGGACTTGGCCACCATCGCTGGCACTGGATTCGGCCTGACCGTCTGGCCGGTCTTGGCCGAGATTGGTCGCCTCACGCGGGACGAGGCGTTCGCCTTCGCGTCGAACGCCTTGGCCACACTGGCCACCGCGCCCATGGGCAGCACATCGGACGGCAGCACGCCACCGTCGGCTGGTCAGATTGGCGTCAACGGCTTCTTCTATCATTTCCTCGACTCGCGCACTGGAGCGCGGGTGATTCAAACTAATCCGCTCGGAGTCGTCACAAACGGAAGCGAACTAAGCACGGTCGACACCGCGATCTGCGTCTTCGGGATTCTGACATCAAAGCAGGCCATGACCGCGGCCAACGGCTACTCTTCGGCCCAGGAAGACATCATCACGACGCTGTCCACCACGATCCTAGCCCGCATCGAGTGGCGCTTTCTCCTGCAGTCCAGGCCTCCACACCAAATGTATATGGGTTGGAAGCCCGAGCAGACCGGGGACACCCGTGATCCGCATCCCTCTGGAGTCGGTTTTGTCACCAGCGATGCGCATGGTGAAATCACCTGGAATTGGAGTACGGACGAGGCGCTGTTGATCGCCTTGGCCGGCATCGGGTCGCCGGTGGATGAGCATCAACTGCCAGCGTCGTTCATTGAGACATGGACCCGCACCAACATGACCTTCGCCGGCCGACACGTCGTGGTGTCTCACCCCGGGACGGCCTTCACCTATCAATTTGCCAACCTGTGGCTACCGATGCGTGAGATGCCGCCGGACCGGCTCGGCTTGGATTGGTGGCTTAACGCCCTGAGCGCGGCCGAGGCGAGCTATGCCTACAGCACCCATCCCCAGGTGGTCAGCGCCTTTGCCAGTTTTGACGGTACGGCCTTCGCTCCCACGGCCTGCGAGGACCCGGCGGGCCGCTACCACGCCTTCGGCGCCCTGCCCGCCGGTGCCATCACCGGGGGCTCCGATGTCACGAACGTTGCTCTCACGTTGGTGGCGGATACCAACCGCCCTGACTTTGTGAACGGGACACTGGCGCCCTACGGCACCGCCGGATTCATCGAGTTCCTTCCTGCGAGGGCCATCGCGGCCCTTCGACACTACTACTTCGACCTCGGGCTGTCGCACGGGTACTTCGGCTTTCCTGACAGCTACAATCTAGACCCAGCCGGATACGTGGCCCGGGAGAGTGAGATCGACAATGACATTAGGGCACGTCTGATCGCGCACCGAGGCCCATGGTGGAACCCGGTCCAATTTGCCATCGACCAAGGTCCCATGGTGCTGGCTCTCGCGAACTACAGGGCGAACGATCTGGTCAAGAAGTGGGTTCTCGACGAACCCAATATCGCGCGAGGAATCGACGGCGTCTTTCTCACCTCTTTCGATCAGGAGGATTTCACGATCTCCATGCATGATTCCCATCCCGATGCCGGCCTGCTACGCTACTCTTGGCCTAGCACTGGATTTGGACGCCGCTATACGGTTCAAGTCAGCACGAACCTGTTGAACGGCGTGTGGACCAACGCACCCTCTATGTACAGTTGGCCGATCTCGGAGCGAACTTGGACCGTGGCTACCACCAATGGACCTCGCTTCCAGGCTTTTCGCGTGCTGGCCGAGTAGACACAAACACAGATGAAAGTACGGCAGCACGAAGCCGAAACGCATATGGTTGAGAAGATGGAGCAAGGCGAAGTTGCGAGCGCAAGACCGGAGAACCAAGCCTTCCATGCGACTTCGGAACCCGCGCCGGGCGCGGGTTCCTCATCGCATGAAGGCTGACGTTAGGCGCGGAGATAGCCTTTCGAGGTAAAATGAAAGAGCAACGACCTACTGATTCGCAAGTCGACACGGCCCGCACGGCCGGTCAATACCCTGCAGGCTCGATTTTCACGTGGAATCGGGGACGTTCTAGTGGAATCGGGGACGTTCTAGGCAAGCGCTTGTTGCGCAAGTCATAGTGACGTAATTGCCACACCGCGCGCAGTGGAACTCTCATGGTGGCTCGCCGCCATCCCAACCCTTCCACCACTTCCTCCCATCGGAATAGGGTCAGGCGATTTGTGCGCCTGCACTGGGAGCGGGGGCGTCTCGCCCCCGCAACGCGAAGGCCGGGGGCGGGACGCCCCCGCTCCCAGTTACCGGGTCGGCGGTGCGGGATGAGGTCCTTACCACCGTTGACATCGCATCAACCTCTTTGCGCGCACTGACCCCCTACAGCCTGCTACCCTTTCCAGGTTCATGCTGACGGTGCCGGGTGAATAGCTGCGAGGGATCCTGGCGCGAGAGGAAGAT
>CAZWPN010000192.1:0-5602 GCA_964635275.1 uncultured Victivallales bacterium
GCTCGCGCACCCGGATGCATTTGCGGATATGGTGACGGCCAGCCGTTCCATGCGGGACGTGTTCCGCTACATGGAGGCCATCGCGGTCACCTCACAGCCAGCCCTGATTACGGGAGAGACGGGCGTCGGCAAGGAACTCGCCGCCCGCGCGCTGCATCGGCTGAGCGGACGCGCGGGACGCTTCGTGGCGGTCAACATCGCCGGGGTGGACGACAATGTCTTTGCCGATACGCTGTTCGGCCACGTTCGCGGCGCCTTCACAGGAGCCGACGGCATCCGCAAGGGGTTGGTGGAGCAGGCCAAAGGCGGCACGCTCTTCCTGGACGAGATCGGCGAACTCAGCAACGCTTCGCAGATCAAACTGCTGCGCCTTCTTCAGGAACGCGAGTTCTTTGCCGGAGGTTCGGACGAAATGCGGCATTCGACGGCACGCGTTGTGGTGGCGACAAACCGGGACCTCAAGCAACGGGTTGAAGAGGGCAGGTTCCGCGAAGACCTGTACTACCGGTTGCGGCTTCACTGCATGGAAATCCCTCCGCTCAGGAAACGGCCCGAGGACATTCCGCTGCTGCTGCAACACTTCACAAGGAAAGCCGCCGCCGAACTTGGAAGGGATGCTCCGGAAATCGCGCCGGAGGTTACCATCCTGCTTCGCAGCTATTCTTTTCCGGGTAACGTCCGGGAAATGGAGTCTCTTGTTTTTGAGGCGGTGAGCCACGCCACCAGTGGGCGCCTCAGCGCGTCGGCATTCCCGACGGTTATCGGCGCAGAGAGCAGGGGCCAGTCACTGCTGGCTGATGTTTCCTCGGCTGCCCACATGGGTGGGATACTGACCGATTTGGACCCGCTTCCCACCATCAAGGATGCTCAAGGTGCCCTCATTGCGGAGGCGCTGAGACGGACCGGTGACAATCAAACGGTCAGCGCCGCCATTCTTGGAATCAGCCGTCAGACACTCAATCGCCTTGTCGGAAAGCGCCGTCGCACGCCGCTGTAACATATTGCGACAGCCTTCACGCTTTTCGCTCATAACATGTTTATTGTTAATGTTTTGCCTTGGCAAAGTGTTTATGACGCGTTTTGTTACGGTTGATGTCGTCAATCGGGATTCCGACAGGAGCGCGTGACCTTAATCTGGCAGTTGAGAAAAGTTGACAGGATATCAGGATACTCAAAAAGGATTGGCGACGGAAACGGTTTGTACACGTCCAGTGAAAGCCGTTTCAGTCGTATCATGTTTATCTTCTTTATGTTAAGTACCTCTGACCCTGTCAAACCACTCTGTTCAAGGTCAAAGCTATCAGCAGGATCGTGCGGGGGCAGCACACTGTGGGACGCCTGCTTACAGTCATCTGGCACAAACAGTGCGTATCAGGCTGGCAGTCAATGGAAGGCGACTTGCTTATGCGAACAAAGCACATAGAGGTTTCCCGGGGAGTGCGCGGAGGGTTTGGAATCGTGGAGGCCATGGTGGCGCTGCTCCTTTTTGGGGTATTTATCGCAGGCGCCTGCCGGCTGATCGTTACGGCGCGCGAGACAGCTTCGAGGGCAACCGATCACTACACTGCCATCGCTCTGGCAAAATCGCGAATTGAACGTATTCAGACGTTTTCTTTTTCCCAACTTGACATGATGGGTCAGTCCAATGAGCCGTTGAACGAAAATGGAGACCCGGTACCTACCGGGGATGCTCGCTTTCGTATGAGCACGGTCGTTTCCGCTGTCACGACCAATTTGAAGATGGTTAGAGTTACGATGGACATCAAAGATCGGTTTACCCTTCAGTTTGACGGAGAAAACGAAGTGATTACCGCAATGATTTCAGAACAGAAGATTATAACGCTATGAACAGCCGAATCCATACCCGCAGCGGTTTCACTCTTCTCGAGGTAATGGTGGCCGCCATATTAATGATGTTGGCATTGGCGCTGTCCCTTTCAGGCTTCCTTTACGCGGCAAGGAACCAAAGTCAGGCGGATGTCCAGACTCAGTTGAACATGGATACCCGTAAGGCCATCGAGCGCCTGAAAAGCGACCTGCGTCTCTCGTCACTTAACGAGATGTTCTTCTATCCATCCACCGCTGGCGTGTACGAGGCCATCAGTTTTCCCCTCGCCTATGACTCTGACGGCGACGGTGCCGTGGAAGTGAACATGGAGACCCGCCGTATTATCTGGGATCGTACGGTGATCTACCACGTATGGCCATCACTACCGAACGAGTTGCGCGTCACCTCGTTCCAGCCGCGCAACACCAACGCCAGCGACAGCGCCCGCCAGGCGCAACTCGATCGCGTGGTGCTCGACGGCAACGGCAATAGCGCGCGCCTGACGGGAGAGTCCACAACCACGTTCAGAATCTTCCGTAATCTCTTCACGTGGCAGATCACGCCACGGTCATCCACATTCGACGGGTATGCCGCGGAGACGACCCGCGTGGAGAACGTCAGCCTCGGGTCGTGCATTCTAGCCGGTGGACCGCACGACTTCACGCTCCGCGTCGCCGGAAAGAACAGCCGCAACACCTCAAGTACGGGCTACCGAATAGTCCTGGACACCCTCAAGGTTTCCCCCTGCCCGTTCCCGCGCGAGGCGGAGCTGCAGACCTCCGCGCTCATCAGCAATGTCCCGACCACAATCAAGCCGGAAAGCCTGGAGTCAACCATTCTATCCTGGAGCGAGAAGAACTTCCTGAACTTCAACGCCGCAACAACCAACGCCGAGTTCACGCTTCGCCTGAATAGCGACCGTTGGGAGGAATCGCAGTTCTACTCTGCAGGCGACAAGAGCGCGGATGTCGTTACCGTGTACGACGAGTCAGTCAGTCCTCACAACTATGTCCTGCAGTTGGATGGAAACACAACCAACTGGTCAGCGGCCATACAGACGTTGGATCAGACCGGTTCCTCTTTATCGGGAGAAGCATTCAACGGTGCAGTGGTTCGCGTTCTTCTACGCGGCCGCAGCATGGAAGGTGCAGGCCGATTCACCTCCAGCGGAGCCAAGTGCCGCGTAGGCTTCAAGTCCGGCTCCGGCCTACTCAAGATTGAGGAGGCTTGGATATCCCGCTGCGCCAGCAACCAGACAGCTTGTCCGGATGCCGTGCCCACATCTCAGGTACAACTCAAGTTCGGCGGCAGCGCGTCGGTTGCCATGCTTGCAGGCACCACGGTTGAGTCAGACCTTGCGTCCTTCTCCATCGAACGCGAAGAAAGTTATCTCGTGACATTTCGAATCAACCAGTGGCCCATTCTTTCCAATCCTTATGAATGGGCCGATACGCTTGGCCTCCCCACCCCGTCGAGTTATGTCATACGCTCGCCCACCTCCACGGTGACTGCACAGGCCGAACAGTGGTCCACTTTTGACGGCGTGACGCCGACCAACCGGATTCTGGCGGTCTCCCACGTGTACTGCACGTATGCGCCGACCGGCGTCTACCAGTCGGCCGTTTGCGACACAATGCTGGCCTCACCTGTCTACCAGACATGGACATGGAGTAATGCCGTACCTGTCCCCATCGGCGCCTCACAAATCATTGCCGTTCGTTCCGCCAACAACGAGGACATGTCGGATGCCCCGGCATGGTCAAATATCGTTTCGACCTCCGTGCTCGATTCGAAGCGATACGTGCAATTCCAGGTCACGATGACGCCATCAAGCGACACTCTGAGCACGCCGAAACTGGCGCTCGTCTCGATTCCGTGGCAGGGCCAGAACCATGTCGTTGACGTCGGCGGAACTTTCGGCAAGGGGCCTGACCACGGCATTTGGACGTTGACCGTGGACGGCAACCCGCTGAAGAGCGGCATCCAGGTTGACTTGCAGTTGTACAAGGACATTCGCGGATTCAAAAAGAAGGGCTCGCAGTTGTTGACGTCCTACGCGTCAACGGAAGTCATGCCCCGGAATACGGGGAAATAGCAGGAAAAGAAGGAGTCGCATCATGAAAACAACAAAGAATGACCTGATAAGGTTGTCCGAAGCACGCCCGGCGAAAGACCCTCGGCACGGGTTTGCGCTCGCACTTGTGATGGCACTGTTGCTGATCCTGTCGGCTATTGTCGGGATCCTGGCGACCATGTCGAGTCAGAGTGCCTTTACGGCACGTCGTTTAGGAGACTTGGCCCGCGCCCAGTCGGTCGCCGAATCCGGTGTGCACGATGCCTTCAGCATCATCTCCTCAAACTACGCGCTGCGCACCAACACAACGGTGTTCCCTCGCACCCAGTGGTTTGCCGGCGGCAACTATACCGCTACGCTCGTGACCAACGTCCTGGGCGCAACCATCATCCGTAGCACAGGACGCTATGGCAGTGCGGAGGTCGAGGTTATCATGGACGCCGTCAGGGTATCAGGGCCGACCCCATCCAATCCGCCCCCAACCGATGCGTATGGCTATGCGATAATAGCAAACACGTTCCTCGCCCTCTCTGGGAATGTGACGATTCAGGCTGGCGGCACCTCCAAAGTACACTGCAATGGCGCCGTAGAAGTGTTCGGCACCACTTCCATCGCAGGCAACTTGACGGCCTGTAACAACATTTACGCGAACGGCAATGCGGCGATCCCGAGCGGGTACGTCCGTACCGCGACAGGATGGAAGCGGCCCCCGAATAAGGATAGTAAGTTTCCAGTCAATATTTCCTGCCCGCATGAAATCGGTCCTGTGGCGACTTTCACCGCCTGGCCCGACCTGCCACTGGATGCGTTCCGCAAGTGGGCGGATAACAACAACATGTACTTCACGAATAATCAGCAGTGGGGATCCGGTGACATTCCCGGTGGTGTCATTCCCGGTGGTGTCCTCTATATCAAGGGCACGTTCAAGTACACTGGTGGAAATGTCGTAGGGTGTATTATAGCCGAGAAGGGAATTGACTGGCAGGGAGGGAATCTGACCAAAACGAATTCATATCCCGCTATGGTGACGACCGAACCCACCGCCACGATCAGTATTACCGCCAATCAGTCGATCCGAGGACTGATCTATACAATGAACGGCGGAAGCATCACAAAGAGGGGTGGCGGAACAATCACTGGAACCGTTCTGTGTCGTGGAACAATCGATTTTGGCGGCGGTGTTGACACGGTGGCCTACGAGTACTCCTATCCCACGCCTCCAGGCACACCTGTGGACGCAGGAAAGGATCAGGTATTCGTATCGGCATGGCAAAAGTAGAGGTTCATGCACATGGTCACAACCAACACTCACTTACGTCACGCTTGTTCAAACAAGACACAGCGCGCACCATTGCCTGCCGATGCAAGCGAAGGCGACGCTAAAAGATCACCTACAGTGTGTCATCGTCTGGGAATGACGCTCCCTGAGATCATGGTCGTCGTTGCTATCATCGGCGCATTGGCGGTTATGGCCAGTCTCGGCATAACCAAGTTGGCGGAGAAGAGCCGCATCTCGACCGCGGAACAGGATCTGGCGCGCCTAACCGCCGCCATCGAACAGCTCGCATGGGATACCGGCAAATGGCCGATGGCAGACGCACGAACAACCCAAGACAAGGAACTCGACGACCTTTCCAAGCCCCAATCCGGGCTTCTTGTCAACGACGGACGGTTCGGATCCGGTTGGAAAGGCCCCTACA
>CAZWPN010000193.1:0-5595 GCA_964635275.1 uncultured Victivallales bacterium
TTTGTTCCGGCGTTCAGAATCAACGTACTGACCGATGATCAGGTGCAGCAAATCCACCAGGGTGTGCTGACCATTCTGGAAGAGGTGGGCGTCAGCGTCCAGTGCGCGGAAGCCCTGGACATCATGGCGGCCCACGGCTGCCGCGTGGACCATGCCAAGCGCAACGTGCGTATCCCCGAGGCGGTGCTGAAGAAGTGCCTGTCTACCGTATCGTCCGCCTTCACGCTGCACGGGCGGACTACCGACCAGGACGTGCGGGTGACTCTGGACAACGTCTGGACCATCGGCGGATCCTCGGCCCTGTCCGTCCTGGACCTCGAGGGCAACCGGCATCCGGCCACGCTGAAGGACCTGGCCGACCTGACGCGGCTGCAGGACGCGCTGGAAAACCTGCACATCATGCATGCCATTGCGATTCCGCAGGACATCCCGCAGGAGGGGTTCGACCGGATTCTCTTCAGCACGGTGATGAAGAACACGAACCGGAACTACTACTCACAGGGCATCGGAGCGCAGTCCATCAAGGACCAGGTCGAGATGGCCGCCGTCATCCTCGGCAGCACCGAACAGGTCCGCAAGACCCCGAACTTCTCGATCGTGACCTGCCTGATCAGTCCACTGGTGCAGCCGGAGATCCGCGTGGAGGAGATCATCGAGTGCGCCCGGTACGGGATACCGGTCTACATCGAGGTGGATTCCCAGCCCGGGGGCACCACGCCTGTGACCCTGGCCGGTACCCTGGTGGAGGAATGCGCGACCGTCCTGTGCGGCGTGTGTCTGGCCCAGATGGTCCGGCCGGGCCATCCCTGCGTCTTCTCGATCGCGTCGGGCGTCATTGACATGGGCTCCGGAAACTACTCAGCCGGCTCGCCCGACACCACCCTGCTGCACGCGGCCACGGCCCGGATGGCGCACTTCTACAAGCTCCCGTTCCAGGGCGGCACCGGCATTGATTCCACCATTCCCGACGCCCAGGCCGGCTACGAGCGCGGGTTGCAGGTGCTCACGAATATCCTGGCGACGACCAACTTCGTGCATCTCTCGATCGGCATGCTCGACCAGATGATGCTAACCAGCTTCGATGCTTGCGTGGTGGACAATGAGATCCTCGGCGCGGCCTATCACATTGCGCGCGGCATCGAGGTGAATAAGGAGACGCTGGCGGTGGATGTCATCAAGTCGGTGGGCCCCGGCGGGGAGTACCTCTCTCACGAGCACACGCTGGAGCACTTCCGCAGCGAGCGCTGGTTCCCGCGGATCACCAACCACGACCAGTGGAACGTCTGGCAGGGCAAAGGCGGATTGGACATGCGCCAGCGTGCCGTGCGCCGGGCCAGGGAGATCCTGGATACCCACCACCCGCAGTATATCACCCCGGGGCAGGCGGCGGAACTCGACCGCATGGCCCGTAGGTTCCAGGATCAGGCGATCAAGGAACGGCGCAGCGACAGGCCCTGACGGCAGGGCCTGGGAGAAGGCAGAACCGGGATGTTGATGAACGAAGAGAAAGGCGCCGGCCAGTAGCTGGCGAAGAGAGGTTGACATGAATGCAACGCAGAAGTCAGTGTGCGGGCCGCAGTTTGATGTGCCCATCCGGGCGGCGGCGATTTCGCATTGGTCGGACAAGCCTGGCGAGGAAAAGCTGGCCTTGTGCCGGAGTTTCCTGAAGGCGGGCGACGTGCTGGAATCGGTGTTGCCTGACAAGCTCGCGGGCGGCGGGTACGATATGGTGTTCGTCACGGAGGTGTGCGGATTCTCGCCCCTTCCGCCGAAGGTGGCGGCCGCCGGCCTTCCGGCGCTCTGTCTGGAGCCACACCGGGGCTATCATCCGTATCACGCCGGCTTTTACCGCGCGTTGCGCGCCCTGGGCGGGACGGTGCTGCCGGCCTGGCTGCCGGAGGATACCGAGGCCTCCGTTCGGGCGGTGCGCCGCCGCCGCGCCCTGCGCGGCATGAAGCTGTTGGCCATCGAGCCGCGTAAGGACGGAGTCCGCCCCGCGCAACTGCACGCCTTCGATCGCGCCTGCCGGGAACGGTTCGGCCTCGAAATTGTCGTGCGCGACACGGACGAGTTGAAGGAGCGGGCGGCCCGGTATGATGACCGCGCCGCCGATGCGGAGTTGGCCCGCTGGTATGCCGAGGTGTTCGAGGGGCCCGGCGAGGCGGACACGGCCTACCTGAGGGACGCGGCCAGGCTCTACCTGGCGGAGAAGGAGATGCTTGCCGAGACCGGCGCGGTGGGGATCACCGTGCAGGATATCGGCGGGTTCCTGGTAATCCCGAAGCCGGTGACGATGCCCAATCTTTCGTACGGCCCCCTGGCGTTCGAGGGCTACCTGGTCTGCGAGGAGTGCGACGCCGAAGTCTTGGTCACGGAGTTGCTCCTGCAGGCCGGGCTGGGTGTGCGCTCGACGATGAGCAACCTCTACTACGCGTACCGCGACCGGTTCAGCGCGCTTGCACGCCATGAGGACTATACCCACGAGATGGAACTGGCCGACTGCCGTCAATGCTTCGAGGATAACCGGATTACCGCGGCGCATTTCAGCACATCGGGTGTGCTGCCGCCGGAGATGATGGTCGAATCGCGGTACAAGATCCGGAAGACGGTTCCTTCCTGGCCCGAGCAGGCCATGATCTCCGCCACGCCGAAGCTGGGTCCCGTGGTGATGGCGCGACTGGGCGAGCAGGCGCGGGACATACACGTGGAGTATGGCGAAGCCGACGGGCGGGGGCAGGGCGACCAATATGGTTGGTACCGGGGGCGATGGTTCATCCGCCTGAACAACACACGACAGTTCGCCGCCCGGTGCGTTAACCATCATTATGCCATTGCGCCCGACTCCGGCGATCACCGCTGCCTGGAGACGCTGCTCTACGGGCTGCTCAAGGTGGATGGCGGGCGTGATCTGGCGTGAGAAAGGAGCAGACGGAATCCTGACGAATTCCGCTCCGGGGAGGAAGCGCGCTTGGAGCTCATTGACACGCATTGGAGCGGAATTGGTAACAATTCCGGTGATGAAGCGGAAGGAGCAGCCGGAATTCTGACGAATTCCGCTCCGAGGAGAGAGGAAAGCGCGCTTGGAGCGCATTGACACGCTTTGGAGCGGAATTGGTAACAATTCCGGTGACGAGGCGCATGGGGGAGCCGGAATTCTGACGAATTCCGCTCCGAGGGGAGGAAGTGACGCCCTTGGAGCGGAATTGGTAACAATTCCGGGACACGTAGAGGCTGGAGTACAGGACCCATGTCGACTGATGGGCAAATCAAAGTGCGCGCCAATCACGGCCGATTGAAGCGGCTCTCTCAGGCCCATTACCAAGGACATGCCTATGTGCTCTGGAGCATGACCGTGAGTGAACGCGCAACCGGTTGGCTAAGCCCCGAATTCCATTTCCGGTTCCGGGAACTGCAATTGCATGCACTGGCGCGGCATGGACTCATGTGCCCGATGTATTGCCTGATGCCGGATCACATGCATCTCCTTTGGATCGGGCTGTCCGCGCAAAGCGATCAGCATCTGGCGGCCCGATTCCTCCGGCGGTATGTGAACGACCTACTGGCGAGTTGCGGCGCGTCCTTGCAGAAGCAGGCATGGGATGTGGTGCTTCAGGAGCGAGAGCGTGAGAAGGGTGCAGTTAGTGCAACGATGTTCTATATTGCCGAGAATCCGGTACGGAAACAGTTGGTGACAGAGGCTAGGCAGTGGCCATTCTCCGGGGCCCAGGTTCCTGGCTATCCGAAGCTTGACTGGCGCGAGGACGGATTTCTTGATCGCTTGTGGTGTATTCACGCGCAGGAAGTGGCGCGACAGAGCGGTCGGAGCGGCTGGAGCGGAATTGGTAACAATTCCGGGGGAACAGAAAAGACGGAATTCTGACGAATTCCGCTCCGAGGAGAGAGGAAAGCGCGCTTGGAGCGCATTGACACGCTTTGGAGCGGAATTGGTAACAATTCCGGTGAAGAAGCGGAAGGAGCAGGCCGGAATTCTGACGAATTCCGCTCCGAGGAGAGGGAGCACGTTCCTGGATCGATTGGAGCGGAATTGGTAACAATTCCGGGAGCGAGGCGGAAAAAGAAGCCGGAATTCTTACGAATTCCGCTCCGGGGTAGGGGGGTCGCGTGCCTGGATCGATTGGAGCGGAATGGGTCACAATTTCGGTGATGAGGCGTTGCCGGCAGCCGGGTATCCGACCCGCAGAGTCACTGTCTGGCAGGAGAGGGTCAGGACCCCTTCCGGCACTCCGACGGGTTCCTTCCTATGATCCTGTGGAACGCGCGGCTGAAGTAGAACGGGTTCGCTATGCCAACCGCTCGGGCAACCTCCACGACGGGCCAGTCCGTGTTCTGAAGCAGGTGGAGGGATCGCCGGATGCGGGCCCGCAAGATGTAGGTCACGGGCGGATAGCCGGTCCGCGCCCGGAAGACCCGGCAGAAATGCCCCTCGCTGCAGTTGAACCGCCGGGCCAGGTCCGGCACCCGTATTGGTTCCGCCGATTCCAGATTGTGCTCGATCCACTGGAGCGCACCCTCGACCCAATCCGCAGCATGATGCGATGTGGCCGACGGGTTCGCCAGCCGGACGAACTCAGCCAGGATCTGCGCCGTCCACGCGTCCAACTCCGGCCCGACCGGCCCGCCGCGTTGGTGAGCAAAGAGATAGAGTTGCTCGACGGACTCCGTCAGCGCATGGCTGCGCACAAGGGTGATGGGTCCGAGCCCGTGCGTGGCCGCCGCCACGCGTTCCCCGGTGAATCCCAGCCAGATCGTATCCGCCATTTCGCCCTCTTCGGAATTGCGCACGTGCGGCGCAATCAGGAGCAGTTCGTCCTCGCGCTCCGTCACCGTGGTCTTGCCCGTTGTGATCCGGGTGCTGCCGCTCATCACCGCCGTCAGTTCCCAGCAACTGTAGCAGTTGGGCGCATCCGACTTTCGCCAGCCTGCGTAGCGGTCAATGTACAGCGGCGAACACTCGGCGGAACGTGCGCCATACGGGCTGTTTGTCCAGAGCGAGTCGTCGAACTGGTGGACTATGGGACTGATGGACCGGCGCATGATGTTGCTCGAAAGCCTTTCCCAGGCTGATTTTGACCCGATGACCTCGTGACCCGATGACGCCCGGACGATACCCCATCGGGCGTCATGGCGTCAACGAGTCACCCAGTCATCGAGTCACCGCGTCACCGCGTCACCTTCCCCCGGTCACCGCGTCCTTCTCCGCCGCCTCGATCCGGCGCACGCCCTTGCACTCGGGAAAGCCGCTGCAGCCCCAGAACTCGCCCTTGGCCGAGGTCCGTTTTCTCATCGGTTTCTCGCATTGCGGGCACGGCGGGCAGTCGGGCGCGGTCCGCGCCGCGACCCGCGCCTGGAACATCTTTTCCCGGATCCCGCCTCCGGCGACAAACGCCTCTTCCAGACTGCTGAGCTGCCGGCCAAGCAGGCCCGTGGTGCGCTGAATCAGCACGATCAGCGCGTTCGCCGCGGTGATGTCGTCCCGTTCTTCCAGCCACGGATCGAACTTCTTCTTTTCCCCGAGCAGGTAAACCCAGTAGTCGTGCAGCAGGTCGTCCGTGTACTCGAAGGGGTTGAGCATGA
>CAZWPN010000194.1:0-5571 GCA_964635275.1 uncultured Victivallales bacterium
AGCGTTCCTGCTACTACTACCAACCCGCCGTGGTTAAGGGGCGGCGCGGGGGGTATTATGTTCCCAACTTCCTCGCCTTCCAGCCGTGCCTGAACTACGGCTACCTGAATCCCGATCCGGCCAAGCCCTGGCAGTTGCCCACGGATCACCCCGACTGCCTGGCGGTACGTGGCATGCTCCGCGGCGTCATGAAGTACTGGCTCGACCTGGGATGCGACGGGTTCCGCGTGGACATGGCCAGCTCGCTGATCAAGAACGACCCCAACGCCATCGGCCTGCGCCGCCTCTGGCAGGGGTTCCGCGCCTGGCTCGATCGCGACTATCCGGAGGCCGTGCTGGTTTCCGAATGGAGCCATCCCATCAACGCCATTGACTCGGGCTACCACATTGACTTCATGATTCACTTCGGCGACTCCGCGTACCGTCCGCTGGTGGGGCCGGGCTACGCGCTGAACGGCAAGGCGCGGCGGCCGCACGTCTTCTTCGAGCGGGCAGGGGAGGGCGACATTACGGATTTCCTCCGCATCTACCAGAAGCACTATGAACCGACGAAGGGGCGCGGCTACATCGCCTTGCCGACCGGGAACCACGACTTCTACCGTCCCAGCCACGGCCGTGATGC
This sequence comes from uncultured Victivallales bacterium, assembly GCA_964635275.1. Classification (GTDB taxonomy): domain Bacteria; phylum Verrucomicrobiota; class Kiritimatiellia; order UBA8416; family CAZWPN01; genus CAZWPN01. Next base: position 623 of record CAZWPN010000194.1, read on the forward strand.
GGGGGAACTGCGTGTGCTCTATGCCATGCTCCTGACCATGCCTGGCGTCCCATTCGTATACTACGGCGATGAGATCGGCATGCGGAACCTGACCGGAATCGAGGAGAAGGAAGGCTCCATGTGGCGAGCGCCGTGCCGCACGCCCATGCAGTGGGACGCGGCCAAGCCGAACCTGGGTTTCTCGACGGCGAAGCGCAAGGCCCTCTACCTGCCGGTGGATCCCGCGGCCGACGCGCCGACGGTTGCGGCGCAGGAGCGCGATCCGGACTCCCTGCTGAACTTCACGCGCAAGCTGCTTGCCCTGCGCGCCAGGCACTCCGCGCTGGGCAACGACGGCGCCTTCTGGCCGCTTTATGCCGAAGGCGGACGCTATCCGTTTGTGTACCAGCGTTCCGACGCCAAGGGGAACTTCGCGATCGCCGTCAATCCCGGCGAGGCGGAAGTAACGGTGACACGGCCCCAACTGAAGAACGCCAAACGCCTGCTCGGCACCGCCACAGTGAAGGGTGAGACCTTGACCGTCCCGGGTGTCGGGTTCGGAATTTTCAGGCTGGCGTAGGATGACAGCGAACGCGCAATGGATTACGCTGGCGGACTGGCGTCTGGTGATGATGCCGGTGCAGGCGCCCTTCGTGGCGGTGCGTCGAGACATCGACATCCCCGCGTCAGCCGGGAAACTTATCCTCCACATTACGGCGAGCGCCGGCTACACGCTGTGGATTGACGGCGAACTGGTAGCGTCGGGGCCTTCCCGCAGTTGGCCGGGCCGGTGGTTGGTCGACCGTCATGACCTCAGTGCAAGGGTCAAGCCGGGAAGGCACCGGCTGGCGGTGCTTCTGTACCCGCCCACTGGCAGCAAATCCTACGGGCTCTGCCTGCCGCTGGCGCTCTGCGCGTGGATCCAGTCTGGCCGCCGGGTCATAGCCGCGACCGACGCGTCGTGGCTGGCGAAACCCGCCGACTGGATCCGCCACCACGGACTGGTCAGCGCGCTGCCCACGGGCTGGCAGGAACATCACACCGGCGGTGAGGAATGGACCACCGCAGAGCCGGACGGAAGTTGGCAGCCGCCAAACGTTCTGGGCCCGCTGGGCGAAACACCCCCCTGGCGGACTGCCGAGGTGCATACGTTGCCGCCTGCCGAAGAGCGCGTACTGGAAACGCCCGTTGTATGGAGCGGGCACGTGGCCTACCGCGCGAATGCCGCTGACAACCTCTCCCTTGCGTTCCGAGCCGCCCGGGCGCGCAAGATGTCCGGACCGGCGCGCGTCGAAAAGGGCGGTCTATGGCTCGATACGGCCGGACGCAACGCGATGACTCTGGACACCGGCCGCACGCGCCGCCTGCGACCCGGCTGCCGCGTGCTCGCCGTCGAAGGCAAGGTCCGCCTCGACTGCTTTCACGATATCGAGTTTCACGACCGGCCCGGAGCGGGTGCCGGGTTTGGCGCTCCGCATGAAGGAAGCGCGGACAGCGTGATGGCGACGACGGCTCGCACGTGGTGGCGGACCCAGCCGCGCGGCGCGCGGTTCATTACCTGGTGCGCCACGGGAAAAGGACGTGTGCTGATCGAACCATGCTGCCGCAGTGTTGAATACCCCTATCCGGACAACGCGGAATTCGAATGCGAGGATGTTTTCTTCCAGCGGATTTGGGAACTGGCCGGCGCGACGATCCGGGCCTCCACCACCGACGTGCTCGTGGACACCTGCTTCCGGGAGAATTCGCTCTGGACCTTTGACGCGTGCGCAACCGGCCTGGGTGCATTCCATCGTTTCGGAGAGACGGGGATGCCAGGGTACTGTTTCCGGCTCGTGGCCGACGGCGTCCATGCCGATGGAACGGCGCCCGCCATTGCTCCGAGCGAAGGTGAGGAGGTGGTGTGCATGCTTCTGGACCAGACGCTGAGCTGGGTTCACACCTGCCGGCGCTGGCACGACCTGACCGGCGACGATGAGTGGGCGCGCGCAGTGCTGCCCGCCATGGATCGGGTCCTGGGCCTGACGGCGCGGCACCTGCACGGCGGATTCCTTGTGCCGCCGGCATGGAGTTGGCACTGGGTCGACTGGGCCGCGATCGATAAGCGGCCGTTCTCGGCGGTCATCAACCTGCTGGCCTTGCGCGCAGCGCGGTCGACCGCTCAACTGGCGCGCCGACTCGGTAACCGCCGTTCCGCCCGGGCGGCGGAGGCGCTGGCCGAAACACTATGGACCGCCTGCCGGCGTTTCCGCGATCCACGGTCTGGCGCCTGGCAATCGCATTGCCCGCCGCGCGGGCGGCCGCTGCCGCGCGGCCCGCATGACCCGCCGCACGACGACTCAGAACCGGTAATCCTGCACACCAACGGGCTGGCCCTGGGCCTCGCGCTCGAGTCCGGTCGACCGGATGCCGCGACCATCGCGTGCTGTCGGGACTTGCTCATGCGCCCGATCGGGCCGGCGAACGCTTTCGGCCCCGGCTGGACCGCCGACCTGCTCACGCCCTGCTGCGCTGTGTTGGAGCCGGAGATTATCCGCGACTACCTGGTACGCACGTACGGACGTTGCTTTCTGGATACAGGCGCTCCGACCTTTGGAGAGGGTTTCGGGCCGTCCGCCTTCAACACGGCCCATGGCTGGGGGGCGGCGGTCATCACGCTGATGGTCGAGGGCTTGTTGGGGCTTTCTCCCGCCGAGCCCGGTTGGCGGTCTATCCGTTTCTCCCCGCGTTGGCCGGGTGAGGGCGACGTGCGATACTGTCTGGAGACCCCTGCCGGCCGGCTGTGTGCGCACCGGCGCCGGGGGCAGTGGAAATTGGATGTCCCGCGCGGTGTGAGAGTGGAACCTGAATAGGAGTGATGATTGAGAGGAATAGCGATGACAAGTTCGAAACGGATCGCGGGTGTGCTGGCAGTCGCAGGAATGCTTGCAGTCCTTCTGCACACGGCTGCGGTGGCCGGCGTGTGCGACGTGCCCCGACTGGAAGGCGTCGTGATTGACGGCAAGGCTGACGATTGGCGCGACGCCGGGTTCAAGATCGATGCGATGGCGGCCGCGGACGGATGGGTTCGCGCGGCAGCTGATCTGGACGCACGCATCAGGCTCGGATGGGACGAACGCGGCTTGCTGGTCCTCGCGCATGTCCAGGATCAGGAGTTCGTCGAGAGCGCGGATGCAAACGCGCTCTATGCCGGCGATTGCGTGGAGTTGTACCTCGTCAATAAACGTGGCGGCACGGAGATGATTCAGGCCGTCATCGCCCCGGGAATGGCGGCAACGCAGGGCGAACTCCGGTGTCGGCTGTACGACTATCGGAAGGACGCCGCACTCAAGGTGCAGGCGCCGACGAGCACCGTGGCGCGTACCAAGGTGGCCGGCGGTTATGTTTTGGAGGCGCTGCTTCCGTGGTCAAACGTTGGCCTTTCCGCCCAATCCGGCGTCGAAGCGGCATTGCAGATCTTCGTGAACGATACCGACACGGGCGCGCGACCGCTGACGTTGGCGTGGTATCCGGGAACCGGCACCTTCATGAACACGGAACGGGCCTGCGCGATCAGGCTGGCGGAAAAGGCCGGTCCGGCATTGCCCGGCGTAGCCCACGCCTTTGCCCTTGGCAGCAACTACTGGTTCAGCGTCGTAGCCGCGCCGCAACAGGTCGGGAAGGACGTGACCGTGACATTCCAGGGCCGAAAGATCGCCGAGGGGAAGGTGACTTCCGTTGCCGGCCGGGCGGGCGTGTGCCTGAATGCCCTATTGCCGCCGGACCGGCTCAATGCCTACAGCTTTGAAGTTGCCATGGACGGCTGCGCCGCGGACCCGATCCCCGCGGCCGACCTGGAGCAGGAGCGGGGCGAGTCGGCCTTCCCGCTGGGTTGCCGGGTGCCGGATACGTTCACGGACGACAAGCTGCCTTCATGCGAGCTCGCGGATACTGGTGCTGTCGAGCGTCTCGTAGGGCCTTTCGACGCCAAGGTGACCTATTTCAACGAGGCGTTCGCCAAGGTGACGACAGCCATCGGACCGGGCCTGTACAGTGCGATTGTGGAGGTGCAGCCACGGTTCTTCCAGCCTCCATTGCACCGGTTTTTTACGTTGTCGAGGCCGACCCCTGACGCCGGCGCGAAGTCGGGCACGATGGATACCAACCTCTGGTCGTATGCGATGCGGCGTCAGGTTGGCCTCGCAACCACCCTGAAGTACTGGTTGGAGTTTCCAGCCAATACCGACAAGGACCCCACCCGCCGGTGGCCGCTCTATGTGCTGCTGCACGGTGCGGGCGAGCGCGGCAAGACGCCACAACATTTCAAGGGGTGGGCCGGCTATCCGCGCGGCGGCAAGCCGGATACGTTCATTATTGCCGTGCCGGCTTGCCCCAAAGGCATCGGTTGGTCGGTGGCGCAGTTGGACGACATGATCGCCGATCTTGCGGCGCGATATCCGGTGGACAGCGACCGGATTTACATCGCCGGACACAGTATGGGCGGGGTGGGCTGCTGGCGGATGCTGGCCGCGTTTCCTGGGCGTTTTGCAGGCGCGCTCATCTGCGCGGCGCCAAGGCCTTCCCTGGACGACAGCGCAGTGGAACGGATCAAGGACGTTCCAATCTGGATCTTCCACGGGGCCAAGGACGATGCGGCTCCCGTGGGCGGCGCCCGCGAGATGGCCACTCGCCTTGAGCGTGTTCACGGACGTTTTCGCTACACGGAAGATGCGGAGGACGACCACGGTACGATTCTGGGCAAAGCCTTCGGTCCGGCCGAGGTCTATGACTGGCTCCTGGAGCAGGTGCGCGGCAAGCCGCGACAATCGCAATTCACGCAACCGGTGGATAACGAGAAGCAGTAGAAGGAGAAGATATGAACAAACAATCGCGAACGGACTGGCTTAGCCAAGCACGCCTCGGCGCCTTCATGCATTTCCTGCCCGGGATCGGCTCGGGGCCGACGGCGGTCGCCGGCTTCGATGTCGAAG
>CAZWPN010000195.1:0-5526 GCA_964635275.1 uncultured Victivallales bacterium
ACTTCCCGGAAGAGAACCTGATCTGGTCCTTCGGCTCCGGTTACGGCGGCAATGCGCTGTTAGGGAAGAAATGCCTGGCGTTGCGCATCGCCTCCAACATGGCCCGTCGCGAGGGTTGGATGGCGGAGCACATGCTGATCCTGCGCCTCACAAATCCGCAGGGCAAGCGCTTCCACGTTGCCGCTGCATTCCCGAGCGCTTGCGGCAAGACCAACCTCGCCATGCTCCAGCCCACCATTCCTGGCTGGAAATGCGAGTGCATCGGCGACGACATCGCATGGATGAAGGTCAGGCCCGACGGGCGTCTGCACGCCATCAACCCTGAATCAGGTTTCTTCGGCGTCGCCCCGGGCACCAGCTACAAATCCAATCCCATGGCCATGGATAGCATCAAGGAAAACTCCATCTTCACCAACTGCGTGCTGACAGATGACGGCGATATCTGGTGGGAGGAGATGAACACCGAGTGCAAGCACGGCATTGACTGGAAGGGCAACGACTGGACGCCGGACAAGAAGGACGCCGACGGGAAGCCCGTGAAGGGCGCTCACCCCAACGCGCGGTTCACCGCCCCGGCGCGGCAGTGCCCGGTTATCTGCCCGGACTGGGAAGACCCCAACGGCGTGCCGATCGACATCTTCATCTTCGGCGGCCGCCGCTCCAAGCTGGTGCCGCTGGTCAGCCAGTCCTTCGACTGGGATCACGGCGTCTACATGGGCGCCACGGCCGCCTCCGAAGCGACCGCCGCCGCGCTGGACGTCAAGGGATCCATCCGCCGCGACCCGATGGCCATGCTGCCCTTCTGCGGCTACCACATCGGCGACTACTGGCAGCACTGGTTCAAGATGGGTGACAAGCTGGGTCCCAAGGCGCCCAAGATCTTCTACACAAACTGGTTCCGCAAGTCGCCAGAGGGTAAGTGGCTGTGGCCGGGCTTCGGCGAAAACATCCGCGTCCTGAAATGGATGTGCGAGCGTGTCGAAGGCAAAGTTAGCGCGGTCGAGACGCCTGTGGGGTATGTGCCGAACGCAGCTGACCTGGATGTCGGTGGCCTTAAAATCGGCGCGGCCGAGGTGAACGAACTGCTGCGAATTGATGTTGAAGGATGGAAGGGTGAAGTACCTGAGATCGAAGCCTATCTCAATGAGGCGGGGTCCAGGCTGCCTGCCCGGATGAAGGTGCAGCTTGCCGGATTGAAGAAGCGCGTCGGCCTGTGATGAGCGGCGTGGACCTGCGCATTATGGAGAAGGAGGTTGCGGAGACATGGCAACGACATTAGCCACTGAGTTGAATGGCGCGATCCAGAAGGAGGCGCCGGATACCTTCGAAATGCTCTCGGGTCTGGGGCGCGAGTTGTACTTCCCCAAGGGCATCCTGACGCAGTCGGCCGAGGCGAAGCAGAAGGCGAACCGCTATAACGCGACGATCGGCATTGCCAAGGAAGGTAACGTGGCGATGCATCTTCCAAGCGTCATGCGGCGGTTCGCCTCGCTGTCGCCGGACGATGCACTGCCCTATGCGCCGTCGTTCGGCCTTCCGGCGCTGCGCGCGAAGTGGCGGGAACACATTCAGGCGGTCAACCCGTCTCTGGCCGGCAAGGCGTGCAGCCTGCCTGTCGTGACCGGCGGCGTGACGCACGGCCTGAGCCTGGTGGCGGACCTGTTCGTCAACCCGGGTGACACCGTGATTATCCCTGACCAGGTGTGGGGCAACTACAACATGGTCTTCAAGGTCCGCCGCGAGGCGCGGATGGTGAAGTACCCCTTCTTTGCCGCCTCCGGCGGGCTGGATACAGCCGGGTTTGCAGCAGCGGTTGCCGGCGAGTCGAAGCGAGGAAAGCTAGTCGTCCTGCTCAACTTCCCGAACAACCCAACCGGCTATGCCCCGACCGAAGCCGAAGCGAAGGCTATCTGCAACGCTCTGGTTGCAGTGGCGGAGAGCGGGTGCCGTGTCGTAGTCGTGTGCGATGACGCCTACTTCGGGCTCTTCTTCGAGCCTGAGGTGATGCGCGAATCAGTCTTCGCGCGGCTCGCGGGCAGGCACCCGCGCCTGCTCCCGATCAAGCTGGATGGCGCGACCAAGGAGGACTTCGTCTGGGGGTTGCGCGTGGCGTTTATCACGTTTGCGGCGACCGGTGGGGCGGCGGTGCACGACGCCCTGGAGAAGAAGGCGGCGGGCTGTATTCGTGGAACGGTATCCAACTGCTCGCTCGCTTCTCAGAGCATCCTGGTTCAGGCCATGAACGATCCGGCTTACGCGGGGGAGAAGCAGGCTAAGTTCGAGGTGCTGCGCGCGAGGGCCGTTCGCGTGAAGCAGGTGCTGGCTGGTGACCGCTACGTATCGGCGTGGACGCCGTATCCCTTCAATTCGGGCTACTTCATGTGCCTGCGCCTGAAGACGCTCAATGCGGAGGCGTATCGTCTGCGCCTTCTGGACCGATACGGCATCGGAGTCATCGCTACCGCCCCAACCGACATCCGCGTGGCGTTCTCGTGTATTGAAGAAAAGGACCTTGCCGACTTGTTCGAGCAGATGTTCCGGTGCGCGCGCGAGATGGCGGCAGAACCCGGCGGCGGGCCGGCCGTGCCGGATTCGGCCTTCGAAGAATAGGACGGGATGGGAAGCACATGGTGGCGGTGGATCGCGCCAAGGTGCTGGTGCCAGATCGGTGGGCGTGAATGCGGATGACGCTTAACGGACCGAACAGATACTCCCAGGGCCGCAGAGTGACCGCTGAAACCACGATCCATGAGGTCAAACCTGAAACCAGCGGTATTTCTGGACCGAGACGGCACGATCATCGAGGACCGCGGCCATCTGAGGTCGCCGTCTGAAGTTGTCTTCTTCCCGGATACCGTCCGTGCCTTGCAACGGTTGCAGGATCACTTTCTCTTGTGCATAGTGACGCACCAGCCCGGCGTGTCGGGCGGTTTGCTGAGCGCCGAAGAGGTGGCACGGGTCAACGACCACGTTGTCGCGGAATTGCGCAAGCACGGGGTCGTCATATCCGCCGTCTATTGCTGCCCGCATCGACGTGACGAGCAGTGTGCCTGCATCAAGCCGAAACCACTCTTTCTGCAACAAGCCGCCGTGGCATACGGGGTGGACCTGCAGCGGTCGTTTGTCGTGGGCGACCACCCGCACGATGTCATCCTGGCGGACAACGCGGGGGCTACCGGGGTCTACGTTCTGACAGGACACGGCGCCAAGCACCTGGCGGAGATGTCCGGTTGCAAAGTGGTCGTGCCAGGGATTCGCGAGGCCGTGGAATGGATCCTAGCGTGCAGCGCAGTCCAGCGAGGATGAGACCCCCGGCATCATGACGCACGGGTGCCAGCACTTCTTCAGGATGGCACAGACAGGTTCAGCTATGCTAATCTTTGGCCGGAGGGCGTCGACCGTGAAAAGCAAGGGACAACTCGAGGCCGAGATCAGTGATGCGATTGTCAAGTTCGAGCGAGAATACATGGGGCGCGGGCCTGAAGAGGTGCGCACGTATCTGCTGGACGACATCATCATGGTGCGTCTGAACGGAGTCCTGACACCCGCAGAGCGGCAACTGGCCAGAAGCGACACCGAGGGCCAGGGACGCGCGCTCATCAAACAGGTGCGAATGGAGTTGGTGGAAAAGGCGCGCTCCCTGTTGGACACCATAATCCGCGATATTACAGGACAGTCGATCAAGAGTCTCCATACCGACATCAGCACACTGACCGGGGAGCGGATTATCATTTTTTCGCTGGGCGGATCGGTTGCTCTTCCGGACACGAAACCTTGACTGCAACCTCCCGCTGGTCCGGGGACCGCGGCAAACCCCTTCTCGCACTGAGGCGCCTGTGGTGGCTGCTCTTTCCAGGTAAGTGTTCGGTACATCGCGTCAGTCATGTAGGGGCGGCGCTGGTCGCCGGCCTCGGGCGGACGCAAGGTCCGCCCCTGCATCACCCTGCGTGACTGAGGCGTTACTGTTCGGTGTTCCCGGAGAAGTACCTTGGTCAACGGGGCAGGGGAGTGAAATATGGAAATGGAGCAGTATCCCTTCCTGATTTCCATATCATGCCACAGTTACCCTCGTTTCTTCTTGGCGGCGAGCAACATAACAGTCTGCAAGAGCATGGGTTATCTATAAAGACTCACTGCGGATGAGTTCAACTGCTCTTCATAGGGTGATTCCGTTTAAGGCAGTATGTCACCACTGGTTATGAGTTGACACATATTAGGCATATGGTAGTATGCCTGTATGAGAACCACTGTCGATATCGATGACGGCGTCGTGATGGAAGTGAAGAAGATCGCGCGGTCGCGTCATACCAGCCTCAGAAGCATCGTTAACGAAGCGCTCCGGCTCATTGTTACCGGCGCCGACATGGGCCGAAAGCCTGAACGGTATAGCGCACCAGCCTATAGCATGGGACGCTGCATGCCTGCAGGTTTCAATCCCGACAAGGCACTCAGCGTTGCAAGCGCCCTGGAGGATGCCGAAGTGGCGCGGGAAATGGATCTGAGGCGATAGCCGAACATGACGCTCATCGATCTGAATCTGTTGCTGTATGCGATCAATTCGGACAGCCCGCCTCATCTACCCGCCAAGAAGTGGATTGAGGAAATCCTGTCCGGCGATGAACTCGTGGCCATACCATGGGTGGTCGTGCTGGGCTTTCTGCGGATCTCGACCAATCCCAGGATTGTGGAGCGGGCGCTGACTCCCGCGCAGGCCATGGATATCGTCAGCGGTTGGCTGTCGCGCCCTTGCGTTCGGGTGCTGAATCCAAGCGATCGGCACTGGGCGGTGCTGAGAGACCTGCTTGCCGACAGCGGGACGGCGGGCAATCTGACTACTGACGCGCATCTCGCCGCTCTGGCCATAGAAAACGGATGCGAACTCTGTTCGTCCGATGGCGACTTCGCCCGTTTCAAGCGTCTGCGATGGAGAAATCCGCTGGTGAAATCGTGATACGCAATCGTCGTAACCGTCCACCGATCCTTCAGCGCATCTGTTTGTCCTGAACCGCATCCGGCCCGGGCGGAAACACGTTTCGAATATGGCGATCCAGAAGATTCAAGGTGACTTCCCGTGCTATGGTTGCGCGATGTTCGCCGAGCAGTTCCCGAAAGGCATTACCGGCCTCGGCCGCAATGCGGAATGCGACATGCAGCAATTGACGGAAGTGCGGATTATAGTACGGGCAGCCAAGATCATGACGCAACGCCGCGGCAAAACGTGGGCCGTCCCACGAATCTACTTCAGCCGGAGCCGGCAGGCGCGAGGGATCGATGTCGAGGACCGCTGCATAGGGCGCGCATAGTTCCTCGCGACGCGCGGCTGCCTGACGCCAGAGGTCCTTTACAAAGACCAACCCTTTGCCGCCGACCAACGCCAGACCGACTAACTCTTCCAACCAGGTCGTGCCGGCAGTCTTGAGATGCAAACCAGCTCCTGTTCGCGCGAGAATCTCACGAATCAGCCCATAGAGGGCAAACTTGTCGCTGCCGGAATGAACACTCAACTTCAATCCGTCACCGAAGCCA
>CAZWPN010000196.1:0-5459 GCA_964635275.1 uncultured Victivallales bacterium
CGGATTGACCACCTCTGACTCTGGAGGGCCAGACCAGGGGGAGCTGGAAGCTCCCCCCACTATAGTGGCGGGAGCATCTTGCTCCCGCAGGTCGCGGGCGGCGAATCGGATGCCGGCTATGTTCTTGCGCCCTTTCAGGGCACCCGACCCGGAATGTCTTACAGGTCAATGGCATCTCCTTTGCTTACTTCGCTACGTAGGCCATGGTCGGCACGTCTTGCCAGTCGGCGATGATCTTCGGGAAAAGGGCTTTGACTGCGGCGTTGTCTTTCCTGAGTTCCAAGGTGGGAATGTCGCGCTCTCCACGGCGCGCAGGATCCCCGACGCCGTCCATGCGGCTCTCGCGGAGCATTTCGATGCGTCTTGTCCGTCTCCATCTACTGTGGCGGCAGGACGCCCTCCTTCACCAACTGCGCATCTTCATCAGGAGTGAGTGAGATCGGCAAAGGCGGACCCTTGGTGCCCTTGGCCTTGATAAGTTCCATGTTGTAATCGCGGAGTTTCTTGTCCAGATCCTGGGACGACACGTCGGGAACGGTGTTCGTTGCGGCCGCCCTCATTCTCAAGAGTTCTTCGCGCCTCTGCCGTATTCTCTGGGCAAACGAAAGGGATGTTGGCGGAGCGGAACCCGACGCCTCCGCCAAGGCGCCGCCGGCGGGGGCGGTCGGAGATGTGCTACTCGGTGACACCGCGACGGGCGCCGCGTTGGTCACGGGCACCGCAGAAACGAGGGGTTCGTCCGACGCTGCCTGGCAGTCACGCTCATAGATCTGCCGGTATTCCTCGTAGGTTGGCTCGGGCACTTCGCGGTACGCTGGGAGACTGCCGCCGGTTCCTGATCCCGTGACGTAGGTATACGAACCGTCCGTCATAGCCGGTATTCGCAGCCAGACCCCAGTGGCTGGCTGTCGGTTAGCGGCCATCGAAACCAGGCACGACAGGGGATATGCGACCATGCCGGAAGCGTTCGTAATCGGCTTTCCGAGCACGACAACATTGTTGCTAAGCACCTGCAACGCGCGGCCTTCGAGGATCTGTACGCCAGTCAACATCTCCCTTGGCGCACGAATCACGCCTGGAGCCGTTGGCAGAGCAGGAACCCCGCTCGTGCCGACCCGAATAAGGACTCCGCCGTCAAGTATGCACGAGCCCCGGATATACTGCTCGTAGTAGGCCCGCGTTCCGGGTTCAGGTGGGGTGGAAGAGTTACCCTTGGATGCTGTGTTCTCCGCTGACACCCCCCCCGCACTCAACATCAGTACTCCGCAGCAAACTGCAGCCAGAGTCATTCGATCCATCATTGCATTTCTCCTCGGTTCTACACGTCTGCATCTATCGCGGGGTTCGGTCCTGCCCACATGTGCAGGGTCTTCTGTTCAGCGGGTTGACTAGACCACCCCGATCCCTTCGCACTGGCTCCGTCGCGGTCGTCTTCCGTCAAAACAATTCTCCTCCTACCCTGTCCTCCACCTTCGGGTTCCACACTGCCGTCGGGCGGCCGCCGAACTCCTTGTTCCAACCCGCAGTGCCAGGTCGGTAGTAGATGGTGACTTTGTCAGAGCCGTCAAACAGGCCTGAAGCAAGACAGGGAGCATCACCGTGGAAGAAGACGCTAGTCAGGTTACTACCGACCCCGAACGCATTGACCCCGATGTTGGTGACGCTCTTTGGGATCGTGATGTTGGTCAGATCTGTGCAGGACCGGAATGCCGCATCGCCGATACCAGTGACGGGGAAACCGCCCAGGACGTTTGTAATGGACAATGTCCCGAAAGGATTCTTGGAGAAACCTTTGATGGTCGCGACTCCTTCGGAGATATCAAAGATGTAGTTTCCTTCATACCCAACGACATTGCCGCTGACGACATTACGACTGTTTACGACTTCTGCGCCCTTCGTTACCTGCGGCTGCCGTGCCGCCATCTCGGATGCTCTCTTCGCACGGTCCTGTTTCTCTTTTTCGATGTCGAAGGTCCCCGCCATGACCTGCTCGACAACGCCATCGACGGACATCGGATGCCCCATCCACGCTATTATGCCAGCCTGATTGACAACAAACGCTGAAGGGATGCCTCTGAGGCCGGCCGCCCTCATCCACGTCTCCGCCATTGCACCGGTGGTTCCCTCCACATGATCAAGTGCGACGCGGTAGGTCATGTTCGACCCCATCCCCTCGACGAACTTGGTCACCGCCGCTTCGACATTCGTACCGCGTTCCCAGACATTCTGGCCGATGACAATCAAGCCCCTATCTTTGAACTTATCGTGAAGTTGGTTCAGATGCGGAATCGCTGTGCGACACGGACCGCACCATGTGGCCCAGAACTCGACTACGTACACTTTGCCGCGCTCGAACACTGCCACCGGCTCGCCCTGCACGTACTTGCCCTGTTGAAGGGCCGGCGCGGGGTCGCCAACCCGGAGTTGTGTCCCAGGCGACTGTTGGTTTGGCGTTTCAGACACACCTGCACGCTCAAAAGCGGTTGCTCCTGAAATGCTCAACTTGTTGGATTCGTAAGTTTGTTTTGTTTGCCTGTCGTTCAGCACGACGTGAACAACAGAAGGGGCGGATGCATCGGGCCTTCCAGCGAACCATAATCGTGTCAAATCCCTCGCCTTTCTCAGAGCCGCGAAACCGTAGACACACTGGCCATCCGCGTACATATCAACCCATGTTCTGGATGCATTGGTGTTTAAACCGCAGGGAGGCAAATGAGGGGAAGGTTTGAAAAGATCATCCGGATAGTCGGCCCAGTTGGTGACGGCAATCCGGTATCGAACGAAAGCTCCTGCCGATGTTGTGTAGTTTTCCGTCCCTAGGAACTGGATCCGGGGTGAAAACATCGGTAGGTTACCCTTGTAGCCCGCTTCGCCGGAAGCAGTGCCTGTTACCGTGTCTTCGTTTTCGGGCGGACTCCATACCTTCACCGGCTGCCCGCCGAAGGTCTCGCCCCAGCCTTTGGCGCCGGGACGGCAGTAGACGGTGGCGTTATTGCCGCCATCGCAGAAAATGGACGTGTCGGCCGCGCTACTGGGCGCGTCGCCTTCGAAGCGGACGTCGGTCAGGGCTGTACAGCCCCGGAACGCGCAGGACTCGATCTTGGCGACACTGGCCGGAATCACGATGTTGGTTAGCCCGCACCAGGCAAACGCGTGAGACCCAATGCTGGCGATGCCGTTGCCGAGGGTGACATTGGCAAGGCCGCGGCATCCCTGAAAGGTGCTGCCTTCGATTCTCGCAAGGCTGCCGGGGATCGCCAGTTTGACCAGGTTTGTGCAGTCCCAGAAGGTGAATCCCCCGAGTTGGGTGAGCTTGTCGGGAAGCGCAATGTCCGACAGACTGGAGCAATGGCTGAACACCTGTCCCCCGATTCGCGTAACGCTGTTCGGAATGACGATGCGGGTCAGATTCCGGCACAGTTTGAACGTGTAGTCCTCGACCGCCTCAAGACCGGCGGGGAGAGTCACGCCCGTTACGCCGGTGCTCCCTTCGAACGCGCAAGCACCAACTCGCGATACGGAGGCTGGCACGACGTAGGCGCCCGCCCGGCCGCTGGGATACCGAAGCAACTGGGTGCCGTCCTTGGAGAACACCACCCCGTCCGCGTCGCCGCGGAAGTTCGGGTTGGCCTCCGCGATTTCGATGGCTTCGAGACGGTCGCAACCCCAGAACAGATTCCAGACGACGTCGCTCGCGCTGGCCGGAAGACGGATGCGGCGCAGGCTGGAGCAGTTCGCGAACGCGGAGTTGCCGATATGGACGACGCCTTCGCCCAACACGACTTCGGCCAGATTTGTGCACCCGCTGGCCGCGCCCCAGGCGAAGCTGGTCACGCCATCGTGGAGGGTCAGTCCCGTCAGTCTGCCGCAGTCCGCGAAGGCCCCGTTCCCGATCTCCGTGGTCCGCCGCGGCACCGCGTATGCCCCGGCTCTTCCCGGCGGATAACGCAGTAGCCTCGTCTTTTCCGTGTTGAACAGCACGCCGTCCGCGCTGCTGCTGTAGACGGGATTCAGCACGTCCACCAGGATGGACTCCAGCGCGGCGCAGTTCCGGAAGGCAGATTCCGCAATCTGCGTGACGCCGCCCGGAATCGTGACGCCGGTCAATTTGGTGCAGTTCAGGAATGCGTTGTCACCGACCGTGGTGACTGGACATCCGCCCAGGTCGTTGGTGAGTGCCAGTGTGCCTACGTAATCCCTGTTGAAACCTGTAATGGTTGCTTGCCCGGCGGCGTTGGTAGCGTAGGTGTAGTCGCCAAGCGTTAGCGCTGTGGGTGTCCGCCGCGGCGGGCGTACGACCCTTCGCACCGGCAGACCCGGAGGAACTGCCGACGCAGCCGGTCCGGCGACCGCTGGCGCGGCAGGCGGCACCTGTGGCTCCGTGTCCGGCACGCGCGTCACAGACACGATGGGCTCGATTATCGCGGCCTGGCGGTCGCGCTCGAAGATCCGTCGATACTCCTCGTAGGTGGGCTCAGTCACCTCGCGGTACGCCGGCAAGGTGCCGCTCCTGGAGCCGTCCTGATACGTGTACCTGCTGCTCGACATTGCCAGCACGCGGAACCATGTGCCCGTTGCTGGAGCCTGTCTGTAGCCGGCCATCGAAACAAGATGCGAGCGGTGAAAAGCGACCGCGCCGGAAACGTTTGTAACCGGCGTTCCGCAGACGACAACGTTGTTGCTCAGCACCTGCAGCACGCGACCTTCGATCGTCTGAGCACCGCGCCATACTATACGGGGTAAAGTGCGGGGCCGCGCGGGAGTGAGACCGGAAGACGGGTCAGGCGACATAGCGGCAGACGAGACGGGTGGCGTCACAAGCATCGGCACCAATTCACCGCCGTCGAGCGCGTACACGCCCCGGATCTTCTGATCGTAGTAGGCCCGCGTTCCGGGTTCCGGCGGAACAGCGCCGTCGCTCTTTGCCCTCCCGTTCTCCGTTGTCGCGCACCCTGCGGCCAAGAGCAAAACACCGCAACAAATCGTTGCCACCGTCGTTCGATCCAGCACCGCACATCTTCTGTTCATGGTTCCATCCTCTTTTCTGTTACGCTTCCGGATTTGTGTGTGTGTGGGTTCTGTTGATGAATGTGTTGTGACGGGAAGATAGAAGGGATCGAGGAAGTCGTCCGGTTAAGGGTATCCGAGTAAGTCCCGCGGTTAAGTGGGCGGTTAAGTGTCCGAGGAAGTGTATGGAGATCGCAAAGTCCACACTTAACCGTGCACTTCGTCGCACACTTAACCGCCTCCCTTACTCGGATACCCTTAAACGACCCGCTTAAACGACCTTTTGAAGTGTGTATGTGCATATAAGCCAATGAAACACAAACCCTTGGTCGTTCTAATGGCCACCCTGACCCGCTTGAAGGATCCATAAGCCGCCATATTCCGTTCCCAAACATGCCACGTCTTGTTATCTCTTCCGGAATCCCACTCGCCCAGGCCTGACTCACTCTACG
>CAZWPN010000197.1:0-5450 GCA_964635275.1 uncultured Victivallales bacterium
CGCCCCACCTGAGGAACATATACAGACTGTAAGTTTCGCTAGGTAGGGCGACGCCTCCGGCGGAGCCGCTGCCGCAAGGCTGTCCGCAATGGGTCCCGCCGGTAGCTCAGCGCTTAGGCGATGATTTTGGAGAGCCGCTGCGGTCATCGGCTATTCGAATTGTGGTCGAAGGCTTCCCCTGGGCAACTCGGTCGGAATCGGTATCGCAGTCGAATTCCTCTGTTCTCTGTCTATTTCGCCACCGATCACCGGACCTCAAAGTACTTGTTCAACAGAGCATCGTATTCTTCTTGAAGTCTGGACCGTTCCGGGGCGGTGAGCTCGCCGTGGCGAGCAGCCGCCGCAGTTCCAAGGGGCTTAGCCTTTCCTCGACCGTTTGCGGACGGATCTGCCTGTCGGGTATGTGCTCCGCACCCCGCCGTCAGTCTTCGTGCACGCCATTCCCGGCAAACCTGCCGCCTTCCTAAGTTCCACCAACTCATCTCTCAATATCGCGGCGCGCTCGAACTCCAGAGCCTCCGCCGCCTCCTGCATCTCCTTCTCGATCTCCTGGATTGCCTGGTGAACGTCATACTCCACCCCGGATTCGCGCACAACCGCCCTCTCGATCCTCTCTTCCGGCTCATCCTCTGTTGCCAGGCCCTCTCCGATTCGGCGGCGGGTGCTCTGAGGCACGATGCCGTGCTCCGCGTTGTATTCCATCTGCCTGAGCCTGCGTGCCTCTGTTACCTCCATCATCCGTCTCATCGAGTCCGTCACGGTATCAGCGTAAAGAATGACCATTCCCTTCACGTGCCGTGCCGTCCGCCCGGCCACTTGGATCAAGGAACGCTCTGACCGCAGGAACCCCTCCTTGTCCGCATCCAGGATGGCAACGAGGGAGACCTCGGGAAGATCCAGCCCTTCACGCAGCAGATTAACCCCGATCAGGCAGTCGAAAGCGCCTTGACGCAACCGTCTGAGAATAGTCACGCGCTCGATCGCATCAATATCGGAGTGAAGATACTCCACCTTCAGTCCCGCCTCCCGAAAGAATGCGGCGAGGTCCTCCGCCGTGCGCTTCGTCAGCGTCGTCACCAGACTTCTCTCGCCCTGTTCCGCCCTTGCCCTGACCTCATGTATCAGGTCATCCACCTGGTGGTGCAGCGGTTTCACCGCCACCGGTGGATCGAGCAGCCCTGTGGGGCGGATGATCTGAGGCACCGGTTTACCCGACACAGAGAGTTCGTATGCTCCCGGCGTTGCTGTGGTGCACACCAAGGGCCCTATCGCCGCCATAAACTCGTCAAAGTTGAGCGGCCTATTGTCCTTGGCCGATGGCAGCCTGAAACCATGGTCAACCAAGGTCTGCTTGCGGGCCTGGTCGCCATTGAACATGCCGCGGATCTGTGGAATCGTCACGTGCGACTCGTCAATGACAGTGAGAAAACCGTCCGGAAAGTAGTCCAAAAGCGTTGCTGGCGGTTCTCCGGCGCCTCGGCCAATCAGATGTCGCGAGTAGTTCTCCACTCCTTGGCAGTAGCCCATTTCGCGCAGCATTTCGATGTCCAGCATGGTCCGCTGTCGCAACCGCTGGGCCTCCACCAGTTTCCCCTGACGCTCAAACAATGGAACCTGTTCGTCCAGTTCAGTCAGTATGCGTGCGATGGCCGGTTCCAGTTTCTCTTTCGGCATTACAAAATGCTTCGCCGGTGAGATGACCGCCCTGTCCAGTTCAGCCTCAACCCGCCCTGTTAAGGGGGCAATTCGCCGAATACGCTCCACAGTGTCGCCCAGGAAGTCGATCCGGATACCAACCTTCGCGTAGGAAGGAAAGACGTCAACGATGTCGCCCCGGACACGGAAAGCACCCGGCGCCGTTTCGTAGTCATTTCGTGTGTACTGGATGTCCACAAGCCGCCTCAGCATGTCATCCCTGTCCAGAACCTGACCGGGCGTCACCCGAACCAGCATGCTCATGTAGTCCTCCGGCGACCCAAGGCCATAGATGCAGGATACGGAGGCTACGACAATCACATCCCGGCGCTCCATGAGCGAGTTGGTAGCCGACAGGCGAAACCGCTCAATCTCCTCATTGATCGAAGCGTCTTTCTCGATGTACGTGTCCGTCTGGGGAATGTACGCCTCAGGCTGGTAGTAGTCGTAGTAACTGACGAAGTACTCTACGGCGTTTTCGGGAAAGAACGCCTTGAATTCCTCGAACAACTGCGCCGCCAGTGTCTTGTTGTGGGAAACAACCAGCACGGGTTTGTCGATGTGCTGAATGACATTCGCCACAGTGAACGTCTTGCCGGAACCGGTCACACCCTCCAGCACAATACACCGCTCCCCGGCGTCGAGTCGTCGGTTGAGCGCCGCTATGGCCGCTGGCTGATCGCCCGCCGGCGCAAACGGAGATCGCAGTTGAAAACTCCCGCTCATCCGATCGGACCCATCGTGTAGCGCGTCACAGCGAAAGCATCCGCGTTAACGCCTGCCGCGCACCATCGGCGACATCCGGCGGTACGCTGATGCGGCAAGATGCCGGCCAGTCGCGAAGAACCGCGAGAAGGTTCCGCTCATTTGTCTTGGCCATGTTTGAGCAGATCGAGGGATGCAGCGATTTGACCGTCACGCCCCGTGCAGCATGCTGCATAGCGAGTCGTTCCACCAGGTGGCCTTCGGTTCCAACCACGATCACGCTTCCCGGCTTGGCCGCCTCGACATACCGAACGATCTGCGCAGTGGAACCGTGCTCATCGCACAGCCGCAGCACCTCGCGCGGGGTTTCCGGGTGGACAATGATGCGAGCCTCCGGCCATTGCCGCCGCACCAACTCTACCTGAGCGCGCGTGAAAGCGGTATGCACCAGGCAGTACCCTTTCCAGACAACCACGCGCGCAGCATGAATCGCCTCGGCGCTCAGCCCCCCGTCAGCCAGTTTGCCGTCATAGACCGCCAACTCACCGTCCGGAATGCCCATGTCATGGGCCGTGTTCCATCCTAAGTGTTCATCCGGCAGAAAGAAAACCCTTCGTCCTTGCTCAAAGGCCCACTGGAAAACCCGCGACGCATTGCTGGATGTGCAGGTGCTTCCGCCCCACTTCCCGCAAAGCGCCTTGATGACTGCCGAACTGTTGACATAAACGACCGGAAGCCAGTCTGCGGCATGGGACTGGAGTGTCTGCCAAGCTTTCTCAACAGCGTCCACGGTGGCCATGTTGGCCATCGGACAGCCCGCCAGAGGATCAGGCATGTAGACCGACTGCGCCTGGCTCGTCAAAATGTCGGCCGATTCCGCCATGAATCGAACGCCACAAAAGACGATGCGCTCGGCATCGCGTTGACTCGCGGCCTTTCGTGAGAGCTCAAGGGAATCGCCAAGTTCGTCGGCGTGCCGGAGGACTTCCGGATTCTGATAGTGGTGACCCAGAATCAGCAGGCGCTTGCCCCACTCTCCGCGAATGCGCTCGATGGACTCCGTCCATTCGCTCATGTCTGTTCCTTCCTCACGCCACACAAATCCGTAACTACAGGGAATGTGTTCGTCATTGTGACAGGATCACAGGATGGTTTCGATCGGAATCCTGTTAATCCAGATGGTTGAACGCCGGGCAACACCCGAAGTTTTCGTTTCACTTCCACCTTGGTTTCTCCGAAATGGACTCTGGCTTTCTGGATCAGAGATCTACAGGATATCCTGTTATCCTGTCAACTTTCCTTCTGCCTCCCGTGCCGTTAAGAATATCTCGTCCAAAATGCGGTCGACGTCGATTGCGACCACCGGGCGCGGGTTGGCCGCGGTCGAGCCGGATGCCAGTGTTTCTTCGATCATTCGCGCCCGATCCGTCAGCGGCTTCCCTGCGAAGGGCGATTGAATGCCCAGTCGCCGTATCAGCCGGGCAAAACACGACTCAGTGCTCTCTCCAAGGACGGACTCCATCTCGCGGTTCTTGTGCGCGATGAAGTCCCTGTTGAAGCGCAGCACCGGAAGTACGCATGCGGCACAAACCTGACCATGGGGAACGGCGAATCGCGCGCCCAGCGGATGCGCAAGTCCGTGAACAAGTCCGAGCCGGGCGTTGGTCAGAGCGCATCCCGCCAGATAACTGCCGTTAAGGAGATCGCCTGCAGGGGACACATCGTGCGGCGTCCGGTGCACTGTTTCGATCGAGCGCGATATGAGTTCAATGGCCTTGAGCGCCATCGTGTCGGTCAGCCATGTGGCACTCTTGCTCACATATGACTCCATGGCCTGCACCAGCGCGTCCATTCCCGAATAGGCTATGATGGCAGGACTGCATGTGCCAAGCAGTTCGGGATCGAGGATAACGCTGCGCGGCATAAGGCCAGGGTGCCGGAAAGATTTTTTGACCCCGGTGCGCGGGTTGATCAGAACGGTCACCATCGTGGCTTCCGACCCGGTGCCGGCGGTGGTAGGCATTGCAATCAGCGGAAGAATGGGGCCGGGCAGTGGTTCGCCGTCATGATAGCGCTCGATAGGCAAATGGCCGACCGCCAATCCGGATACTGCCTTGGCCAGATCAATGACGCTTCCGCCACCAACGGCGGCAATCCAGTCCGGATTGAAATTCCTGACACGTTTGAGCAGGTGCTCAACATGGTCAAGGGTTGGCTCGCCTCCGGTATGCTCGGCTATTTCGATATCCCCGTGGTCGGTTGCCGTTCGCACGAGGGACTCGCCGGCGGGCGAGAGCCCTATGGACCGTGACAGTACGATGAATCCGCGGGCACCGAAAGAGCGGGCTTCATTGAACAGTTCCCGACGGATTCCCGGCCCGTGAAGTGTTCGGGGCGGCAACGTCAACGACTGCGGCAGGATAGGCAGCATACGCGTCGACTCCGGCTCAAGGATAACACATGATCACGGCAATCATTTCCAGCGGGATCGCCCCATCGTTCCGTATTGCGTGTGACGCCCCATTGCCAGTCAGCACGGCATCACCGGCCGACACGCTCCGGGGTTCTGTCCCATCCTCCATTAGAACGCCAGAGCCATGTGTGATGATATAGACCTCATCCTCGCGGTCATGGGCATGCAGTCCGATGCTGGCGCCGGGCGGCAATGTCAGTCGGGCACACAGGCGAGTCTTAGCCGTAATCTCTTCCGGCATGAAGCAGTGCTGGACCGTGACGCTCCCTGTCCCGCCGCGCATTTGATTGCGCACCTCCACGCGCATTTCTGAACCTTTTCGTATCATAACAGCACCTCGTATGTGATCTGCAACTGGCGTAATATTACTTTGCCAACTGATCCAAGTCACGGAAAGACGGTGTTTGTCAGCGATTCTGAAAGCTGGGCACACCCTGATCCTCGGCTAATAAAGGCAAAACTTTGTGCGGACTCGTGTGCGTCCTTTGTTTACGGCTCGCTCGGAGAGCTCGCCCCACCTGGGGAACATATACAGACTGTATGTTTCGCTAGGTAGGGCGACGCCTCCGGCGGAGCC